>JALHPN010000078.1 GCA_022842465.1 Polyangiaceae bacterium
AGGAACGGCTGCACGAATCGGTCGAAGCGCTTCTCCCATCCGCTCGCGTGACTCACGCTCTCCAATGGAGCGCAAACAGCGTTGGATTAAAAGATAAAAATGACCAGGTAGTGCTAGGGCGTGTCCCTGAATCCAGGGCTCCTTCTCGCCCCGTGCCCGTGCCCGTGCCCGTGCCCGTGCCCGTGCCCGGCGATGGGGGCATACGAAGCCGCCAGCGCGGTGCAACCACGCAGAGAAGCTGACGTTCCTGCCGAGGCACATGGGTGACGTCGGACGGCGTCGCGGACGTGGCTCGCGCTCGGTCGCGCGATCGATGCGCTACCGGTTGCGCTCTGGCGGCATCGCGCTCCTCGGGCACGGGCACGGGCACGGGCACGGGCACGGCAGAGACGAGAGGGAGAGCTGCGTTCAGGGACACGCTCTAGCGCATCTGCGGTCGGAGCCAGTTCGCCCTCGGTGACCGAGAGCACGGGTTCGCCCGCGGGCGTCGGATGCGGTGCGGAGGCGGAGCCGACGAGCGTCGCGATCTCGGACGCGGCGTTCGCGCTCTCGGTGAGTACCGTCAGCGAGCCGGTCGAGACGAAGTTCGGCTTCCACGTCCTCGAGAGGACCCCGTGAAGGTTGCGGTTGCCGTGTCGGTCGCGGCAGGACTCCTCTTGTCCGTCGCGGGACGCGCGCGAGCGCACACCCGCGCCCCGTCCTCTCTCTCGTCGGATGCGGGCCCGCCTGCCGACATCGGCGAAGTGACGGAGGAGACCGTTGCCCTTTGCGCACCGCTCGGTCGCGAGATGACGATTCGTCAGTGCGAGGATTTCCATGAGGGCAGGGTTCGCCCTTCTGCCGCCATGCATGCTGCGCTCATCGCGCTTGCTGCGCTCGATGCGGGCACGTGCCCCGAGTGCAGCGTCCAAAACACGCTGAACAACTCGAAGGAGAGCCCCCAGAAGACGAACGATGCGCCTGTCGTCGAGCGGCGTCCGGCCGCCGGTTCCCGTCGAGGGGGTTGCGTTTCCTGCTCGACCGCGGAGGGCGAACCGGGCTCGAGCGATGCCTCCGTCATCGGTCTCGGACTCACCGTCGCGGCGGCGTTCGTACGGCGGCGACGAGTGTCCGCCCGTCAGGGCCGACGGCCCGCCGGCGAACGCCCGCGGTTGACCTGACGGCCCTCCGAGCGCACGTCGTGCGACGGGTGGCGACTCCGAGGGTAGGATCGACCCCTGGCCGCCGCCGCGACGATCCATCATCCGGCGGATCGACCGGTACGAGCTCCAGCAGCAGCACGATGCGGATCTCGGACCATCGTGAACGCGCGCATCGTGAACACCGGGGCCGCGGTCGTTGAGGTCCGACGCGGGATACGAGCTGACGCGCAGGAGCACGTCGCGGAGGTACTCGAACGGGTTCACGCCGTCGGCCCCGCGCTCGTCCTCGGGGGCTTCCGCGCCGGCACCAAGCGCACGCCGCGGTTCATCACACGCCGGAGCTAGGCTTCCAGGACACGACGCCCGTGGCCGTGAATGGCGGCCGACGGCCGGCATGGTGTCCTGAGCCGACCGTCGACGAGCACTCGAGTAGCGCGGCCGTGGCGCTTGACCGCGGCGTTCCGCGGGGAGATACGCTTTCGATGAACCCGGCGTCTCCCCTCGCTCCCGCTTCCCTCGTGGTCGCGGTCGGTCTCGCGCAGATCCGCGCGGCGCAGCCCCCAGTCGTCGCCGCGCCGGCCCCTCGCGTCGTCGTGGACACGACGCCCTCCATCGTGGGCGTCGCGACGCCGGACAAGCTCCCCGTCCTCGCGACCGCGAAGACGACCAAGGCCGTCAAGATCACGCCGACGGCCTACAACGAGATGGGCGCCGAGCCCGTGGCAGCCGCGATGACCATGACCACCGCGCCGAAGCGTACCCTCACGTCGCTGCGGTCGTGCAAGGCGGCGGACCTCAAGCTGGCGTGGCCTCTCGCGGGCAGCCCCGGCAAGACATGGGTGACGAGCAACTACACCGACCAGGATCCGACGGGGAACCGCAAGGACTACCGCGGCGCCGTGCACGGCAACGCCATGACCTACGACGGTCACCGCGGCTACGACATCGCCATCGGCTCCTTCCGCCAGATGGACACGAACGCGGTTTTCGCGAACGCGGCGGCGCCCGGCAAGGTCATCAAGGTCGTGGACACGAACTCCGATCGCAACATGTCCTGCACGGGCGACGCGAACTACGTCGAGGTCGAGCACAGGAACGGGTTCATCACGCGCTACCTCCACCTGAAGAAGGCGTCCTCGAAGGTCCAGGTCGACGACCAAGTCACGACGGGCCAGGCCATCGGCGTCGTCGGCAGCTCGGGTTGCTCGACCGGGCCGCACCTGCACTTCGAGGTGCGCGATTGCGACAACGGCTGGGTCGAGCCCGCGACGGCGGGCATGTGGAACCCCGATCCGGCGACCTACGAGCTCTCGGGCGTCCTCGACGTCATGATGCGGGTCGGCGACTCCTTCCCCTACGAGCAGATCGCGGATCCTGCGCCGAACCCGACGACGATCAAGAACAACCAGACGATCGCCGTCGCCATCTCCGCGGCGTTGCGGAACAACGACGAGGTGTCCAGCCGGATGTACGCGGTGAACGGCGGCCCCGAGCTCATCAAGGAGCACTACTACAGCGAGTACCGTCGCTACGGACATCGCTGGCTCTTCTGGAACAAGTACACGTTCCCCGGGTACACGGGTCCCGTCCTCTTCTCGCTCTTCGTCAACGGCCAGGTGAAGGCGATTCGCGGCTTCATGGTCACCGCGCCGTGACGAGCGGGCGTGCGTGACGTCGCCGTCCCTTCGACCTCGCGGAGCCACGCGCCGCGGTCTCCTGCGCGACGAGCACGCCTCGAACGAATCGCCTCCTGGCAGCCCGCGCGATGCCATGACCCCCGCGGGGATGGAGGGCGGCGCGCTACTTCGCGGTGAAGGCGAGCGTCTTCGCGGCTGAGAAGTCCGGCGTCTTCGGAACGACGCGATAGCAGCCTCGTCCTCGGCCTTCGCGTCGTCCTCGTTGCGATCTTCGTCGGTCACGGCGGCCGGCCTCAACCGCCGGCAGCGCAAGGCGTCAGAGGCTCTTTGTGCCGGGGGTGTCGAGCTCGCTCGAGGCGAAGCAACTGTTGCCGATGCAGCTGAAGCCGGCCCCGAAGACCGCCCACGTCGAGAGCTTCGACGGTGGGTCGGTCCCGCGTCGCCGGCGTCGGCGGAGCTTGCGTCGGCGGAGCCCGCGTCGCCGGCGTCTCCCGCGCCCGCCTCGGCGCTGCCCTCCTGCCTCGCGTCGGCTCGCGACGTCGCGGCGTCACCGCCCGCATCGTTTGGGGAGGTCGCCCCGTCGGCGCCCGCGGCGTCGAGAGAGTCGCTGGGGGGGGCCGTCGTGGATGGGCAGTCAGACTCGCGTATCGCCCTTTGCGCTCCGGTCGAGGATCGGGGTCGGGTGCAAGGTCAGGGCTGGAGCTGGGGAGTCGCCTGGAACTTGGGGCCGTGGCTGCAGCGGCAGAGTCGTTGCCGATGCTGCCCCGTCATCAGACCGAGCCTCAGCCTCAGCCCCAGGTCCCACACAGCGATACGCGAGTCAGAGCGCGACGCGCTGCTCCCAGCCCTGGAGCGCGCCAGCGTCCGCGGCAGCGACTGAGCCGCAAGTTTGTTCGCGCGCCGCTCCCTCAACGCATGATGAAGCGGAGCGAGACGATGCCGGACCGCTCGCCGGTGGCTGCGCTGTACTCCTGCTGGGTGAGCCAGAAGGCGAAGCGGGCGCCGAGCGAGACGTTGGGCGCGATCCAGTACGTACCGCCGACGTTCACGTAGCGGTTCGTCGTGACGAGGCCGTCGCCGACCTGGAACTGCACCTGCTGGAACTGCGCGCCGAAGCCGTCGGCGCAGTCCCAGGCGCAGCGGTGCCGACGCGCGAGGTCGACGTCCATGCCGCCGCCGAGGTTCATGGCCTGGTAGCGCTCGGGCGCGCGCTTCGCGAGATCGTTCAGGACGAGCGTGTCGTTTCGCGTGTACGCCGCGCTCGCGAACGGGACGAGCAGGCCGTCGAGCAGCTTCGCCCGCACCGTGCCGCGGACGTTGTAGCCCCGGATGTCGTCGTTCGCGGAGCTGTTCGTGTTCGAGTCGATCGAGAAGCCTTGCACCGCGAAGCGTGCGTCGATGATCTTCGTGTCCACGAGCACGCTCGGCGTGAGCACCATGCTGTGGAAGGTGTCGTCGGGGAAGTTGTTCGCCCCCTGGGCCACCGCCTGGTAGGGCTGGATGTAGAAGCGCTCGAAGGGAGGGAACGAGCCGCCGACCATGAGGCTCGCGGTCGTCGCGACGGGGTTGCCCGCGTTGAACGTGAGGGCGAGGCGGAGCCCGGGGAAGAGCTGGTAGGCGCCGCGGACGCCGTTGCCGAGGTTGAACCCGCTGAAGAGCAGCGGATCGCGCGTGGCGGTGTCCTGGAGGAACGTCTCGGCCACGTGCGCCGAGAAGAAGTCGGCCGACGCCTCGTCGATGAAGCGTCCGGCCTCGACCCGCCAGCCGTCCTTGTGGAGCCGGACGACCTGCTGGCGCACCTGCAGGGCGGCCTGGCCTTCGTAGGCGCTCGTCCCGCGGAGGCCGACGCCGCCGGAGGCCATGAGCTCGCTCTCGGCGGACACGAGCGTCCCCCAGCGCGCTTCGATGCCGATGCGGCCGAGCGCGAAGGTGCTCACGCGCGTCTCCTTGTCCTCGCCCGGGCGTCCTTTGAAGGAGTCGAGCTTGAGGCCGCCGTTCACGAGGATGTACGGCCGGATGCGGAGGCCCGCCGTCTTCCCCTCGGCGCCCGACACGGGCACGTCGACCGGCGCACCGAAGGCCAGCGTCTCGGCGCCTTCGCCGCGCTCCGCCGTCGCGGCCGCGGCACCTTCCGCGTTCGCGTCGACCTCGACCCTCGGCGCCGCGCTCGGCGGGGACGTCGCCGGCGCCGTCTCCGTCGTCGTCGGCGGGAGCGGCTCACTCTGCTGCTCGCCGTCTTCGGCGGCCTGCGCGCGCGCGACCTTCTGGGGCGAGGCTGCCGACGCGTTCGCGGCGTAGAGAGTTCCTGTGAAGATCGCGCCCAGCGCGATCCACTTCGTGGACGACATGATGCTTCTCCGAGAATGCGAGGCGTGGGGGCGGGACCGAGCGGGGCGTCGCGCGCGTCAGTCGCTCAGCGTGTCGACGAGAATCTTCAGGGCCGCCTCGCTCCGGATGGCGCCGTAGTGGTTCTTGAAGATGCCGTTGTAGAAGTAGGTCGAGAGATCGTCGTCCTGGAGCGACACCGTCAGGTTCTTCGCGCCGTTCAGCGCGGAGCTGCCCTCTGAGACGAACTCGTCCTGGTAGGTGCCCTGCGAGACGTCCTGCATCACGATCGTCGTGTACGTGACCTTGTGGTCGCCGCAGACGCCGGACTGGCCGTAGGCCGTCACGCCGTCGGCGCAAGGCGTCTCCCACGCGCCACCGGGGCCGTTCAGCGGCTTCAGGAAGTCGGTCGGCTCGAAGGCGGTGCGGTCGCCGAGCTCGCACGCGATCTTGCCGCGCATCGTCGGGTTCGATCCGCAGAGCGTGCGGAAGGTCGAGACGCCGTGGTGCGCGCCGGACGCGTAGACGAGGTCCCGCATGCGCGCGAAGGGCTTCTTGCCGGCGCGGTGCAGGCGGCGGAGCGCGTCGCGCACCATCGTCGGTCCGACCGAGAACGAGACCATCGAGATCTCGCGGTCGGGGTACGCGTTCAGCACGGACTCGACGAAGTGCTCGAGGATCGGGACGCCCCAGCCGTGGTCGAAGTTCTGCGCCGCGTTCTCGGTCTTGTTGTCCTGCTTCGGATCGTCGACGCGGTCGTAGCGCATGTCGACGGCGAGGACCTTGAAGCCCGCCGCGAGGAGGCGCTCGCTGAGCTGCGGGAGCGCGTCGGCCTTGTCGGCGGGGAACTTCTCGTAGTCGGCGGGCGTGGAGGAGTTGCCGTGGACGAGGAGCGCGATCGGGCGCTTCGGATCCTCCCTGTCCGTCGGGTACGCCTTGGCGGCGCACTTGTAGCCGGGGATGCTCGCGGGCGAGTACGCGCTCGCCGCGCGGCTCGCGAGGCCGTCGACCGAGCAGCCCGGGTGGCCGTCGAGGTTCCTGTAGGTGATCGCGTCCTTGTTCGCCTCGTTCTTGGTCGGGTCGTCGCCCGGCACGGTCGCGTTCGCGGACGGCGCGCCGTTCCCGCCGCCGTCGACCGCGAAGGGGTCCACGTTCGAGGTGAGGCAGCCCGTGCCCGACGCCGTCGCGACGAAGCCGAAGGACATCGCGAGGAGGCCCGTCGCGCTCGCGGAGGCGGCCGCTCGCGCCTTGCCGCGGAAGACCGCGCCGAGCTTCGCCGCGATCGGGCGCCCCGCGACGAGGAGGACGACGGCGAGCTCGCAGAGGATCGCCACGAACGTGGTCGCCTTCGAGAGCGTCATCCCGCGCTTCGCGAGGGACGCGATCGCCATCGGGACGAAGGCCGCGAAGAACGCTCCGATGTGGTAGACGAGGCCGACGAGCCGCGCCCGGATGGCGGCGGGGAAGAGGTCGGTGAGCACCACCGGCGTCGCCCCGCAGAAGGACGTGCCGATCGCTCCGCCGAGGAAGGCGCCGATCGCGAGCGCCGTGCTCCCGGAGAACGCGAGGCCCGTGTAGACGGGGACGGCGAGGAGGGCGAGGGTGGCAGGGACCGCGATCCCGATCGTCGCCCCGCGCCGCGAGGTGAGGACGCCGACGCCGATCGACCCGAGGAGCATCCCGACGTTGAAGAGCGTGACCAGGCGGGCGATCCCGCCGTCGCCCAGACCGAGCTCTTCGCGGAGCATCGTCGGATAGAGGCCCGTGAGGCCGTAGTACGCGCCGAAGCCGAAGGCCATCACGCCGCAGCCCCACGCCGCGCGGCGGAGGAGCGTCTTGTCGGCGGCGAACGCGCTGCGCAGCGACACGTGCCCCTCCGCCTTCGCGGCGGCGTGCTCCTCGCTCTCCGGGATCCACCAGCGCATCGGGAGCGCGAAGAGGGCAGGAACCGCCGCGATGACGAACATCGCGCGCCAGCCCCAGCGCGGGAGCACGAACGCGGAGATGACGCCGGCGAGGATGTAGCCGATGGCCCAGCTCCCCTGGAGGACGCCCGAGGCGATCGCGCGCGACCGGCGGGGCCAGCTCTCCATCGCGAGGGTGGTGCCGCTCGTCCACTCCGCGCCCATGCCGACGCCGAAGAGCGTGCGGAGGACGAGGACGGCCGTGAACGACGGCGCGAGCGCCACGGCGCCGTCGCAGAGCGCGAACCACACCACCGAAAGAAGGAGCGGGAGCTTCCGTCCCCACTTGTCCGCCGCGACGCCCGCGAGCCAGCCGCCCGCGAAGCGCGCGAGGAGGGTGAGCGCGATCGAGCCGGTCGTCGCGACGTGGTCGACGCCGAACTCCTTCGCGATCTGGGGCATCACGAGGAAGAAGATCGTGAAGTCGAAGGCGTCGAGGACCCAGCCGATCCACGCGGCGGAGAAGGCGGTCCACTGGCCGCGCGTGGGCTCACGAAGGAGAGAGAGGGCGTGCGAGAAGGCGTTCATGGGGGAGCTCTGCGGTGATGCGTGTGGCGTGGAGGCGCGGGGCTCAGGCGGCGCGTCGCGCGCGCGCGCGGCGGCCGAGGAGGAGCGAGAGAGCGAGGAGGCCGACGAGAGAGACCGGAGCGCGCGAGGGGCGGGGCGGCGCGAACGAGCAGGTGCTCGCCGCGCGGCCGTACCCCGTGTCGTCGTCACCGGTCGCGGCGTTGCCGGACGAGCCGCCGCCCGAGGAGGCGCCGCCGTCGCCGCCCGACGAGCTCGCGCTCGTGGAGCTCGAGCTCGCGGGCTTGCCGGACGCGCCCCCGTCGCCGCCCGAGGAGCTCGAGCTCGCCTGCGTGAGGCCGAAGAACTCGGCGATCCGGAGCGGCGCGCAGATCCCCCTGTCGATCGCGTAGGAGCCGGCCGTCCCGCACTGCGCGGAGGGCTTCACGGGGACGCCGTGGCCCATGCCCGCCACGACGTACGTCTCGACCTTCGCCACGTTGCTCGCGTCCTTCCAGACCGAGCGGGCCTGGCCGTCGACCGTGTCGGTCGCGCTCGGCGACGCGGCGGAGAGGCCGTGGAGGTCGGTCCACTGCTTCACGATCTCGGTGCGGTTGCCCGTGCCGACGATCGCGTCCGCGTCACCCTGCCAGACGCTGATGCGCGGCCAGGGGCCGGCGTAGCCGGGGTACGCGTCCTTGACCTTCTTGCTCCAGACGTCGGCCGCGAGCGACTTGCCCGGCTTCTGGCAGCTCGAGACCTCGCTGAACGTCGACGTGCAGTAGTACGGGATCCCTGCGATGCTTGCGGCGGCGGCGAAGACGTCCGGGTAGACCGCCGCCATGAGGACGGCCTCGGCGCCACCTGCGGAGAAACCTGTAATGTACACTTTGGTGGGATCGCCGCCGTGCGCCGCGATCGTCTTGTCCACCATCTGCTTGATCGAGAGGTTCTCGCCCTTGCCGCGCTGGAGGTTCGTCGGATCGCCGTACTCGCCCGACCAGTTGAAGCAGCGCAGGGGGTTGTTGCCGGTCTGCTGCTCCGGGTAGACCACGACGAAGCCGTGCTCCTCCGAGAGCTCGTTCCAGCCCGTCTTCGCCGCGTTCGCCGCGCCCTCGGTGCAGCCGTGGAGGACGAGGACCGTCGCGGGGGATGCCGCGAGCTTGGCCGGGACGTGCTCGAACATCTTGAGCGCGCCCGGGTTCGACCCGAAGTCGGTGACCTCGGCGATGTCTCCGACCGCGGCCGACCGGACCGTGCCGATCGTCTCCTCCGCGGCCGCGATCGACGCCGGATCTTCCGGAGACGACGAGCAGGCGGCCGTGACCGCGAGGGCGCTCACGAGGACGAAGGGAACGACGGGACCGGCGAGGAGGCGGGAGGGGGTGGGGCGCATCGCGGCGCGCCTCCAGCGAAGGGTGTGCCAGGCGCCTACGGAGTGGTCTCGGGCGGGAAATGCCCGGTGCGGGACGAGCGCTCTCCGGACGCGCGTCCGGCGTGACGCACCCGCCGGCCGCGCCCGCCGCGTCTCAGGGGACGCAGAGGACGTCGGCGCCGTTCTGGAGGCAGTTGCGCGGCGTCGTCGCGGCGCAGGTCTGGGCGCATCCGCGCGCGCAGCCGCTGCTCTCGAACGCGGTGACGGCCGCCTCGTAGGTCGCGACGGCCGCGGAGCCAGGGATCGCGATCACCACGTCGCAGTCGCACTGGTCCTTCACGATCTCCGTGCATTGACCCGACGCGAGCACGCACCGGCGCGCCGCCTTCCGCTTGGCCTCGACCTCGGCGCGGAGCGCGTCGCAGTCGGCGGCGCTCGCATCGACGTCCGACCCCGCGTCCGCCGGCAGACGCGCGTCCGCCCCCACGGCGTCGCCCTCGATCCGCACGTCCGCTCCTGCCTCCCCTGGCAGGGCGCCCCCGTCTCCGGCGTCCCGCACGGCCCAGTCCTGCGCGCAGGCGAGGACGAGCGCGGACGCGCCCGCGCCGCCGAGGACGGCGCAGAGGAGGCGAGGACGACGGCAGGGCGTCACCCGCGCATCATGCAACGGTTCCCGCGCGCGCGCATGCTCTCCGCCGCTGGCTCGCCCGAGGGCCGCCGGTCGGCTACCCTCCCGGCGCCTCTCATGTCCCGGAGCTTCCCGCCGCCGATCGGTCTCGCGATCGCCCTCGCCGCGTCGCTCGCGAGCGTCGTCGGCCCGGTCGAGGCTGGCGAGGCGGAGCTCGCTCGCGCCCGCGACGCCTACGACCGCGGCGTGAGGGCGGAGTCGCGCGGAGATCACGCGACCGCCTCCCGCGCGTTCGCGGACGCCGACATGCTCGCGCCGTCGGTCGCCTCGCTCGAGGCTGCGCTCGAGTCGGCGATGCGCGCGGACGATGCCCCCCTCGGCGCGGAGCTCCTCGAGCGCGCGGAGGCCCGGGTGACGGACGCAGGCCTCGCCAAGACCCTCGACGCGGCGAAGAAGCGGTTCTCCGGGCGCACGGGCAAGGTGCGCGTCGACTGCGGGTTCGCGAGCACGTGCCTCGTCGCGGTCGACGGGACGGCGCGTGACGCCGCGCGTGCGGTCCACGTCGGCGTCGGCGCCCACTCCGTGATGGTCGAGCGCGACGGCGTACGCCTCGATCGTCTCGTCGACGTCCGCGCGGGTGAAGTCGTCCTCCTCGCGCCGGAGGAGAAGAGCGCGCCCGCCAGCCCGAACGTCGTCCCCCCCGTCGCGCCTCCGCGCCCCGAGACGCCGTCCGAGAAGGGGCTCTCCCCGGTCTGGTTCTTCGTCGGCGTCGGCGTCACGACCGCGCTCGGCGGCGCGACGATCGCCAGCGCGCTCGACACGTCGGCGAAGCACGACGACTTCGCGCGCGACTGCGGGGCGTCGGGCGTCGGGCCCGTCCCCACCGGCTGCGCCGACCGCGCGTCGAGCGGAGCGGCGGCGGACACGCGGACGAACGTGCTCCTCGGCGTCACGGCCGGTCTCGCGGCGCTCACGGGGGTGACCGCCCTCTTCGTGCGCTGGTCGTCTCCGCGGCCGACCGAGGCAGCCCTGCCCCCCCGACGCTCCCCGCGCATCGTCCCCGTGCCCTGGGTCGCGCGCAACGGCGGCGGCGCCAGCTTCTCGATGGCGTGGCCGTGAACGCCGTCTCGACGATCCCGTCGTCGGTGCACCGACGCTACGAGCCGCTCGTGAAGGTCGCCTCCGGCGGCACCGCGGCCGTGTGGGTCGGCGTCCCGCGCGGGGGAGGAGCGCTCGTCGCGATCAAGCGCCCGCACGCGCACCTCGCGGACGACGCGCAGTTCCGGCGCGCGCTCTCCGCCGAGGCGTCGATCGCCTCGAGCCTCCGCCATCCGAACGTCGTCGAGGTGCAGGACGTCGAGGAGGACGAGGACGGCATCCAGCTCGTCATGCGCTACGTCGAGGGCGCGTCGCTCTCGGAGCTCATCCGGAGCTGGGCGAAGGAGCCTCCCCCGCGACCCGCCGCGTGCGCCCTCCGCGTCGTGCTCGACACGTGCGCGGGGCTCGCGGCGCTCCACGATCTCCGTGACGCCGAGGGGAAGCTCCTCGGCCTCGTCCATCGCGACGTCTCCCCCGCGAACGTGCTCGTCGACGTGTCCGGCGTCGCGAGCATCGCCGACTTCGGGCTCGCGAAGCCGCTCTACGCCGTCGAGCGCACGACGAGCGAAGGCGCCCTCCGCGGCAAGCTCGGGTACATGGCGCCCGAGTACATCCGGGGCAAGGAGATCGACCGGCGGATCGACGTCTTCGCGATGGCGATCGTCGTGTGGGAGGCCGTCTCGCGGAAGCGGCTCTTCCGCGGAGAGAACGACGCTGCGACGCTCGAGCGCGTGCAGCGCATGACGCCGCCGTCGCTCGCGGAGGCGGTCCCCGAGCTCGGCGCGCTCGGCCCAGCTCTCGACGCGGTCCTTGCTCGCGCGCTCGCGAAGGATCCCGCGGCGCGGACGGCCGGGGTCGACGTCCTCGCACACGAGATCGACGCCCTCGCGAACGAGCACGGGATGCTCGCGACCCACGCCGAGGTCGCCGCCTCGTTCGGGCCGAGCCTCCGAGAAGAGCTCGATGCGCGACGCGCGAAGGTGAGCGCCGCGCTCGCGACGCGTCCCTCCGCCCAGGCCGCGGCCGTCGAGCCGATGCCTGGCGCCGCGCGCCGGCCGCGACGTGCGGTCCTCGTCGTCGCGACGATGCTCCTCGTCACGGGAGCCGTGGCGGCCGCGGGCTCCTTCGCGAGGCCCCCCCCTGCGCGGCCACCCGTCCCTGCGGCCTCGGCCGCGAGCGCGAGCCCGACGTCGAGCGATTCGCCCCCGATCGCCGTCGCGACCAGCGCGCCCGCGGTCCTCGTCACGGCGCCTCCTCCTCCTCCTCGTCCCTCCGTGACGACGCGATCGCCGGCTCCGAAGCCCGCGTTCGATCTCCCCGGTCACAAGAAACCGCGCCCCAACCCGTACGGTGGGCAGCCCGTCGGTCCTTGAGTCAGCCCAACGTGCGCGCGAGCGCAGCGTACGCGGCGCTCGCCGTCTGGAACCGTTCGTCGGGCACGCGCGCGACGCACAGCGCGAACCACTCGTTGAAGCCGGGGGGGATCTTGTCCATCACCTCGAGCTCGATCGCCCTCGCCGACGCGATCGGGATCGGCTCGCGACACACCTCCCGTACGAGCTCCACCTTCGGCGCCTTTCGCACCACGGCTCTCCAGAACGATTTTCCCGTGAGGAGGTAGAACGCGAGCAGTCCGAGCGCCCAGACGTCGGACGCGGGCGTCGCCGGATCGCCCATGACCTGCTCGGGGGCCATCCACGAGGGCGTCCCGAGGGGCGCACCGGAGAGCGTGAGGTTCTCCGCCGTGATGCGCGCGATGCCGAAGTCGAGCACCTTGACCATCGTCCCTCCGCGCGCGCTCCGCGACGTCGTGAGGAACACGTTCGCCGGCTTGAGGTCGCGGTGCACGATCCCGATCGCGTGGGCGTGACCGAGGGCGTGACAGAGCTGCTCGAAGATCGCGAGCACCGTCGCCGGCTCGATGGGGCCGTGCTCCTCGACGACGTCGCGGAGATCCTGCCCCTCGAGCAGCTCCATCGCCAGCCACGGGAGCTGCAGCTTCCGATCGACCCCAGCGCCGATGACCTGCGCGACGTGCTCGCTCGCGATCTTGGAGCCGACCTGCGCCTCGCGCTCGAAGCGCTTGTAGAGCGTCTCGTCACGCGTGTAGTCGGGGTGGAGGATCTTCAGCGCGCGGTTCATCGCCGTGCTGAGCTGCTCCGCGACGTAGACGGCCCCGGTCGCGCCGCGCCGGAGCGGCCTCACGATCATGTAGTCGACGCCGACGACGGTGCCGTAGGGCACCTCGGGCATGTCGCCGCTCTCGTCACCGGCCATCTGTGCCGGGAGCATACTCCTTCGCGAGGGGCTCTGCCCCAAGGACCCCGCCCGGGGTATGCTCCGAGCGGTGAGCGACGACTTCGTCGATGATCAGACGACGCGCGTACCCGCCGAGGTCCGCGGGCTCCGGATCCTGTCGGTGGAGCTCGTCGTCCTCGAGGGCCCGGACCGCGGGCGTCGGATGCCCGTCCACGGCGGTGCTGCCCGGATCGGCACCGCCGAGGGGTGCGATCTCCGGCTCACCGACCGAACGGCGTCCCGCGTCCACTGCGAGATCCGCGTGAAGCCCCGCGCCGTCGCGGTCAAGGACGAGGGCAGCACGAACGGCACGGTGTGCGAGGGGATCCGCATCTCCTCCGCCGAGGTGCCCGCCGGCGCCGTCCTGCGCCTCGGCGGCACCGCCGTCCGGATCGAGATCTCCGACGAGCCCGCCTTCGTCGACGTCTCGGATCGGGAGTCCTTCGGCGAGCTCGTCGGGGGCAGCCTGGAGATGCGTCGCCTCTACGCGATGCTCGAGCGCATCGCACCGACCGACTCGACCGTGCTCGTGCAGGGCGAGACGGGCACCGGCAAGGACGTCGTCGCGCGGTCGATCCACGCCGCGTCGAAGCGCGCCGAAGGGCCCTTCGTGCCGCTCGACTGCGGCGCCGTCCCGGAGAGCCTCTTCGAGAGCGAGCTCTTCGGCCACGTACGCGGAGCGTTCAGCGGCGCCGTCGCCGATCGCAAGGGCGTCATCGAGGAGGCCGACGGCGGCACGCTCTTCCTCGACGAGATCGGCGAGCTCCCCCTCGGGATGCAGGCGAAGCTGCTCCGCGCGATCGAGACGCGCACGGTGCGACGCGTGGGGGCGAACGCCGCGAAGCCCGTCGACGTGCGCGTCGTCGCCGCCACGAACCGACCGCTGACGCGCGCCGTGAACGAGGGCACGTTCCGGGAGGACCTCTACTACCGCCTCGCGGTCGTCGAGCTCGCGATCCCGCCGCTCCGAACGCGCCGCGACGACGTCCCGACGCTCGCGACCCACTTCTTCCACGCCCTCGGGGGGCAGGGAGAGCTCCCGCCGGCGTTCGTGACCTCGCTCGGAGCGCGGAGCTTCCCCGGCAACGTCCGCGAGCTGAAGAACCACGTCGAGCGCGCGCTGATGCTCGGCATGATCACGTCGGGCCCCGCGCGAGCGGCGGAGCGGTCGGTAGCGCCGAAGACGCTCGACGCGCTCGAGGCCATGGCCCCGCTTCATCTGCCCCTCAAGGAGGCGCGGGAGCAGTGGACCCAGTCCTTCGAGAGCGTCTACGTGCGCGCCATGCTCCGAAAGACCCACGGGAACGTGACGCGCGCGGCGGAGATCGCGGGCGTCAGCCGTCGCTTCCTGCAGCGGCTCGCCGCGCGACTCGGGATCCGCGCGAGCGAGGTCGGCGCCGCCCCGGGCGAGCTGGACGACGAAACGATGGACCAGGCCACGTGACCGTTCGGCTCGCGTCTTGGGGCGACCGCGTTTACTCTGTCGCCTCGTTTCATGGAACGGAACGGTCTGCGTGACCGCCAGATGGCCTCGATGACGCTCGGCGATCCGCGTTTCCTCCCCGCGCCCATCGGCTTCCTGCGGGGGGTCCGCTATGACATCACGGACGCAGACGATGCGTTCCTCGCGATGGTCGGCTACACGCGCGACGACCTCGCGTCGGGTCGGATCAGCTGGCGGGAGATGACCCCGCCCGAGCTCCTCCATCTCGACGAGGCCGGGATGACGCAGGCGCGCGAGAGCGGCGGCTTCACGGCGCCCTATCAGAAGGAGTTCTTTCGCAAGGACGGGAGCCGCGTGAAGGTCCTGCTCGTCTGCGCGTTCGTACCGCGGCGAGAGGGCGAGTGGATCGGCTACGTCGTCGACCTCTCGAGCCCGCCGCAGGCGGCCGCGAGGGCGGAAGACATGACGCTTCCGCTGGACGGGCCGCTCCCGCACGACATCTTCGCCCGCCTCGTCGGCGAGCTCGTACGCGAGCGTGGTCGCATGCTCCACATGCTGGACAACACGCCTGCGATGATGTGGGCCGTCGACCCGAACGTCAGGCTCCTCGGCGCGAACGCCGCGTTCATGACCGCCCAGAGGTCAGCGAGCGGCGTCGACGTCGAGATCGGCACCGATCTCCTCTCCGACATCTACCCGCTCGAGATGAGGGCGGGCTGGGCCGAGTGGTACGCGCGCGCGCTCGCAGGAGAGCACGTCAACGCGACGCGGACGTATCGGCTCGACGACCGGGTGGCGCACATCGAGTACCAGCTCTCCCCCATCGTAGGGCCGGACGGGAGCGTCGCCGGGGCGACGATCATCTCTCTCGACCAGACCACGCGAATCGAGACGGAGGCGCGTCTTCGCGCGAGCGACGCGCGGTTCACGAGCCTCGCCGTCTCGCTGCCCGTCGGCATCTTCGTCGCGGACGCCGGCGGTCGTCTCACGTACATGAACCCGCGGCTCACCGAGATCATGGGCGCGTCCGAGGCTGCCCTCGTCGGCCACGGGTACGTCGAGCGGATCCTCCCGGAGCACCTGTCGAGGCTACGTTGCGCCGTCTCGAGCGCGATCGATCGCGGTGAGTCCTTCGATGCTGCCTTCGAGATCCGGCGGCTCGACGGGCAGGTGAGATCGGTGCGCTGTCAGGCACGCCGCGCGGATGTCGACGATCCCGAGTCGGTCGTGATCGGTAGCATCGAGGACGAGACAGAGCGACTCGCACAGGCCGAGCGCGAACGTCGGCGGCAGACGATGGAGTCCCTCGGCACGCTCGCCGGTGGCATCGCCCACGACTTCAACAACATGCTCGGCGTCATCCTCGGTTTCGCGGAGCTCGCAGCCACGAAGGGCACGGGCGGTGAGGTCGACCTCGAGGCCCTCGACGGGATCCGGACGGCGAGCCTCCGCGCGCGTGAGCTCGTACAACGCATCCTCGCGTTCAGTCGGCGCACGGAGCAGCGGATGGAGACGCTCGATCTCGGCCGCCTCGTCGAGGAGAGCGCGCGCCTCCTCCGCGCCGCGATCCCGGCATCCGTCGTCATGGACGTCGTCCTGCCGCCGCTCCCCGTCCGCGTCCGGGGCGACGCGGCCGCTCTCCAGCAGGTGGTCGTCAACCTTTGCACGAACGCCGAGCACGCGTTGCGCCGTGTGAGTGATCCCAAGCTCGTCGTCGCCCTCGAGATCGCCTCCGTCGGCTCACGACGTTGCGCACGTCTCGTCGTGAGGGACAACGGGCTCGGCATCCCTCGCGACGTGCTGGCGCGGGTCTTCGAACCGTTCTTCACGACGAAGGAGGCCGGCGAGGGGACGGGCATGGGGCTCGCGATGGTGCACGGCATCGTCACCTCCCACGAGGGCGAGATCCACGTGACGAGCTCGCCGGGCGCGGGCGCAACCTTCACGATCACCTTGCCGACGGTGGACTCCGCCACGCCGCAGCCACCCGCGAAGGAGGCGAGCGAGCCGCCGACCTCCGGAGGCCGCATCCTCCTCGTCGAGGACGAGGCGGCCGTCGGGCTCGTCACGATGCGCGTCCTCACGCGAGCCGGCTACTCGGTGACGTCCGTCACGTCCGCGCAGGACGCGCTCGACATCCTTCACGCCGACCCGGGCTACGATCTCGTCCTGACCGACTTCTCGATGCCGGGGATGCGCGGTGACGAGCTCGCCCGCGTCCTCGGGAAGGAGTGGCCGGAGCTCCGGTGCCTCCTCATGTCGGGGTATCGATCCGATCTTCGCGTCGACGACATCGGCGGGTCGGCCGAGACGCGGAGCTTCCTCTCGAAGCCGTTCAGCGTCGCGGAGCTCTCGCGCGCCGTCGGGGCGCTCATGCCCCGTCCGACCTGACATCCTGTCCTGGGAGGGGGCCTTCCTCCGCCGGGTACCTCGTTCACCGCGGCGGGCGCGCGCTCTCGGCGTCGATGGCAGCGCGGACGAACGGCGCCATCTCGAGGAAGACGTCTCGCGTCCCGCCCAGGCCGAGCCACGTCGACTTGCGGGAGACGAGAACGGCACGGATCGCGCCCGCGTCGTCGAGGATCACGCCGCCCCAGTCACCCCAGTTGCTGGCGTGGTCGCTCGGTTCCCCCCAGACGAGGGGCGCGTGTTGGACCGCGCCCGACCCTGGGGGGCTGAGCTGACCGTAGGGAAAGGGCTGGTCCAGATCCTCGTCCGCCCCGAGTGCGAAGAGCGTGACGCGCTCGCCCTCGTCAGGGGGGGTCGATCCGACGCGCACGGGCGTGACGTCGCGGAGGTCCTCTCGCATGAACAGGAGCGCGAGCCCGGTCCCTGCGACGGCACGCATCTCGGCGACGGTGGCGCGCTCGAGGCCCCCTGGTCTCCACACGGAGGCGTCGCCGAAATGGCCCCGCGAGGCGCACTCTCCGTCGACGAGGAGCGCACGGTTCGACACGAAGGTCCCTGAGCAACCCACCATCCCGTACGTCGCGAGCGCGAAGCTGCGGTTCCGCTCCTGGGTCGACGTGCCTCCCCGGATCGCGTCGGCGGAGGCGCCGCCGGCATCGTCCTCGCGAGGAAGCTCGGGCGCGCAGCTCGCGGTGAACATCGCGAGGAAGAGAGCGAGCGGAGCCGAGGGCGAGCGCACCATGAGCATCGGCGTTCAGCATCATGCGTGCCGACTGTCCCTCGGATCAGCCGCCCGCGTTCTTCGGGAGAACCCTTTCCTCGCGTCATCGACTCTGCGACGGATCCGACCAGGTCGACGTGCTGCGGTCGAACGCTCCTGCGTCGCCACCGACGCCGTGGAGGAGGCGCGCCGTGCGTCGTGGGGGACGCACAGATGGCCTGTTCTTACGTGATTTTCGGGAGATGACGTGTCGCGTTACGTGGCATGCGAGCTGCTCTACCGAGCGGCATGCTCTCCCCTGCGCAGCTCGTTCGCCTCGCCTCGCTCCTCCCCATGGCCCTCCTCGTCGCGTGTGTGGGGGGCGAGGACTCGAGGTCGAGCGAGGGCTGCGTGCCTCGTGCGTCGTCCACCACGGCGACGCGCGATCTCCCCGCCCTCCCCGCCGGCGACGGGCTCACGACCGTCGCGTCGTTCGGGCCGAACCCGGGGGCGCTGGAGATGCGGGTCCACGCGCCGGCGTCCGGGTCGGCCTCTGCCGTCGTCGTCGCGCTCCACGGCTGCACGCAGACGGCGAGCGCGTACGCGTCGGCCGGGTGGAACGAGCTCGCCGACGAGGCGGGGCTCGTCATCGTCTACCCGCAGCAGACGAGCGCCAACAACTTCCAGAGGTGCTTTCGGTGGTGGGACGCGGCGCACACGAAGCGCGGTGCGGGCGAGGCGGCCTCGATCGCGGCGATGGTGGAGCACGCCAAGAAGACCTACGGCGCGTCCCGCGCCTTCGTGACGGGGCTCTCCGCCGGTGGGGCGATGACGGCGGTGATGCTCGCGGCCTACCCCGATCTCTTCGAGGCGGGCGCGGTGATGGCGGGCCTCCCGTACGGATGCGCGGCGACGCAGAACGAGGCGTACGCCTGCATGTCGCCCGGCAAGGACAAGGCGCCGAGCGACTGGTCCGCGCTCCTCCCCGAGGCTGCGCGTGGCGCGAGCGCACCGCGCGTCTCCATCTGGCACGGCGAGGCGGACTACACCGTGCGCCCGGCGAACGCGGAGGCGCTCGTCCGGCAGTGGACCCGCGCGAACGGCGTCGACGCGACGCCGACGTCCACCGAGACGGTCGGGCCGGCGACCCATGACGTCTTCCGTGACGCGAGCGGCGAGGCCCGTGTCGAGCGCTGGCTGATCCAGGGGATGGGCCACGGCGTCGTGCTCGATGCGAAGGGGGGCTGCGGCAGGGCCGGTGCGTTCCTCGTCGACAAGGGGCTCTGCTCGACCTCACGCGCCGCGATGTTCTTCGGCCTCCTCGACGAGGCCGGGGCGCCTACGCTCCCGCCCCCGGCCGGCGCGACGTCGGGTGGCGGAGGCGGAGACGATCCGACGCCGGGCAGGACGACGCCTGCCGACTGCAAAGGCGACTGAGCCGCCATCGTCGCACGAGGAAGGTGCGCGTCCGGCGCCGCGTAGTAGGGTGCCGACGCCCATGGTCCGCCGCGCCTTCGTCCTCGTCCCGATCGCGGCGCTCGTCGCGTGCTCGGACGTTCCCTCGTCGGCGCGGAGCGAGCCGCCCGCCCCGCCCATCGCGGCGCCGGACGCGATTCCCGGAGACGGCGGCGTCGTCTCTGCCGCTCCAGACGCCGCGCCTGTCGCGCCCGCGAACGGGAGCGCAGGGTGTCTCCGCGAGGCCGTCCGCGGCGTCACAGAGGGCGTCGCCCTCATCGCCGGCGGGCGGCGACGCACGTACGTCCTCTCGGTGCCGCCCGCGTACGACGCGGCGAAGGCCTACCCGCTCGTGTTCGTCTTCCACTCGGGCGGCCGGAGCGGCGCGAGCGCGCGAGACTACTTCGCCCTCGCCGGGATCGCCGAGAGCGAGGCCGTCGTCGTCTATCCCGACGGTCTGTCGGGCGAGTGGGACCTCGAGTCGCCCGCCGCGGAGAACCCCGACGTCGCGCTCTTCGACGCGATCCTCGTCGCCGCGGAGGCCGCGCTCTGCGTCGACGCACAGCGGGTCTTCGCGACGGGCTCGAGCATGGGCGCGTACTTCGTGAACCAGCTCGGGTGCCGTCGAGGCTCGAAGCTCCGCGCGATCGCGCCCCACGCCGGCGGCGGCCCGTACGACGTCGCGAGCGCGTACGACGACGAAGGGCACCTCCGCTGCGCGGAGTCGCCGGTCGCGGCGATGATCTTCCACGGCGAGAAGGACACCAGCGTCTCGCTCGACGACGGCAAGGCCTCCCGCGATCACTGGGCGTGGGCGAACGGGTGCAAGGGGGCTCCCGCCGCTACCGAGCCGTCGCCGTGCGTCGCGTACGCCGGGTGCGCGCGGCCGGTCCTCTGGTGCCAGATCCCGGGGGGGACGCACCGGATCTGGGCCGACGGGCCGAAGGCGACCTGGCAGTTTTTCAAGTCGTTCTGAAGGGTTCTAGGGGCCGCAGCGATCCGCCTTGCGGATGGGGCGCGAGCGGTCATACCTACGTCTGCCTACGCGCGCCTACATACGTTCTCGAAGGAGCCCTCGATGCGCTTCGCCGCTGCCTCCGCCCTCGCCGTCTGCCTCGCCGTCCTCTCCTCCGCATGCTCGGCGGAGGCGGTGGACGCCGTCGAGGCCGAGGACGACCTCTCGACGAAGGCCTACGCGTACACGTGCACGAGCCCGGGTTCGCGCGTCCTCGAGGAGGCCGACTCGATCGAGATCGCCGTCTCGAACGGCCTCCTCCGCTTCACGGACGGCTACGGGCCGAACCTCGGCGATCGCGACGCGACGTACCGAGCGCCGAAGAACACCTCCCGCGCGCGCTTCAGAGGCTTTTCGTACGGCGGCGACTGCTCGCTGTCGCTCGTCGTCGACGACGCCGCTCTCCGAGGCGCGCCGAACCCCCAGCTCCGCGTCCAGTGCGCGGGCGACGACTTCGTCCAGGATCTCTACACCTGCGGCGCCGCGAAGCCGACGCGTCTCGCGAAGCCGAAGCCGCCGGCACCGGTTCTGCCGAACGGTCCGCCCGCCGGGACGAAGACGTGGACGTGCACCTCCCCGGACGGCCGGATCCTCGAGGGCACCGTCGCGCTCCAGGTCGACGACGACGCGATGCGCCTCGTGGCCGATGAGCTCGTCTACGAAGGCACGCGCGATCGCGCATACAAGCCGAAGACGGGCTCGTTCGTCCGGTACGACGACTTCGGGTACGGCGGCGACTGCGCGATGTCCGCCGTCGTCGAGGAGAAGGCGATCGCCGGCACCGCGTCGTCGACGGTCCTCAAGGTCCGCTGCGCCGGCGACGACTTCACGCAGGACACCTACGCCTGCACGCCGCGCTGAGCCCCCTCAGCCGGCGATCTCGCGGACACCCTCGAGGAGCGCGTCGATCTCCTCCGTGGTGTTGAACACGTGCGGGCTCGCGCGCACGGTGCCCGCCAGCTTCGCCCGCGCGTGCAGCACGTGGGTGCAGTGAAACCCTGCCGACACGCAGACGCCGAACATGTCCGACAGCGCGCGCGCCACGCTCTCCTGCGTCATCGCCGGCGCGTCGACGACGAACGTCGCGAGGGCGATCCGCTTCTCGGGCGGGAGCTTGCGCGCGAGGACGCGCACGCCGGGGATGTCGGCGAGGCCTTCGACCAGGTAGCGGCTCATCGCCAGATCGTGCTCGCGGATGTGATCGAGGCCGATCTGACGGAGGTAGCGGACGGCCGCGCCGAAGCCGATCGTCGCCTCGATCGCCGGGGTCCCGGCCTCGAACTTGAACGGCGCATCACGCGGGACGAAGCCGCCGACGTCGATGTCGTTGTTCAGCGAGATCATCCCGCCGCCCACCTGGTAGAGCGGGCACTTCGCGAGGAAGTCCTTCCGCCCCCAGAGGATGCCGACCCCGCTCGGCCCGAACGCCTTGTGGCTCGAGGTGGCGAGGAAGTCGACGCCGAGCTTCTGCACGTCGAGCGGCAGGTGCGACAGCGACTGCGCGGCATCGAGGAGGACCGGGACGCCGTGCGCGTGCGCGATGCGCACGATCTCCTCGACCGGCGCGATGGCGCCCGTCACGTTCGAGACGTGGCCGACCGACACGAGGCGCGTCTTCTTCGTGATGAGCCCCTCGAGCGAGTCCCACTTCGGCAGGCCGTCTTCGTCGATCGGCATGGGTACGGGCTTGCCGTGCACGCGCCACGGGATCCAGTTGGCGTGGTGCTCGCTGGCGGGGAAGACGACCTCGTCCTCGGGGCCGAGCTCGAGACCGTTCGCGACGAAGTTGATCGCCTCCGTCGTCCCGCGGACGAGGACGATCTCGCTCGGCTGCGCGCCGATGAGACCGGCCACCTCGCGCCGCGCGTCGTCGAAGAGGCGCGTCGCCTCCTCGCCGAGGGCGTGGACGCCGCGGTGGACGTTCGCGGTCGCGTTCTCGTAGTAGCCGACGACCGCGTCGATGACCGCCTTCGGCTTCGGCGTCGTCGAGGCGTTGTCGAGGAAGACCAGCGGGCGTCCGGAGATCTCCCGCCGGAGGAGCGGAAAGTCCGGGCGGACCTTCTTGGCGAGCGAGTCGATGGTCTCCTTCATGGCGCGGTTCCTTCGAAGGCGGACGAGAGCGTGAGGGGGATCGTTCGGCGACAGGTGCGCATCTTGCCGTTGGGCTCGATCGCGGTGGCGGTCGCGGGGCGTACGTCGAGGCGGAGATCGGCGAGGAGGGGAGCGAGGGCATCGCGCGCGGCCGAAGCCTTGCCGGGATCGCCGACGATCTCGACGGAGGCGGAGTCGGGAGCGCGCTGCGTGAGCTGGTAGCCGGCGAGACGGAGCGGAGCGAGGGCGCGATCGATCGCGCCCGCCGTCACGAGCGCGCCGTCCGGACGGAGGAGCGCGTCCTCGAGGCGGCCCTCGACCGAACGGAGCGGCGAGACGGTCGTGAAGCTCCCGGTGGACCCCCGCGCGACCTGGACCAGATCGCCGAGGACGTAGCGGACGAGCGGCGTGACGTCGCGGTCGAGCGTCGTCACGACGACGAGGGCGACATCCTCCGCGCCCGGCGTCGCCACCTTCGCGGGGAGGAGCTCCACGTGGGTCGAGAAAGGTGCATGATGCAAGAGTCCGTCCGCGCCCTCGACGAACAAGGTCCCCACCTCGCGCGCGCCGTAGACCTGGAGGACGGGACCTTCGTAGACCGACGCGAGATCGTGCCGATGGCGCGCCGTCGTCAGCGCGCGCGTGAGCGCGACGAAGCCGGATGCGTGGAGCTTCCGGCCGGTCTCCGACGCGTGCCGCGCGAGCACGTCGAGGTAGAACGGGTCCGCGAGGATGCCGACCGTCTCGTGCTGCGCGAGCTCGTCGAGCATGCGGTCCATCACGACGTCGGTCCAGAACGTCGGATCCTGACGCGAGTTCAGGTGGAGACGCGGCCCGTCGAGGCGCTCTTCGTACATCGGATCGCCCGCGCCGCACGAGCCCGTGCCTCGCTCGGGCACCCAGAGGACGGCCTCCTTGTAGGGACCGAGCTCGCCGCGCATCGCGGCCGCGACGCGCGGGCTGACGGTGAGCGCGCGCGACTCCTGCGCCCTCCACCAGGCCCCGTCGATCACGACCCGCACGCGCGTCTCGCTCGTCCCGACCTCGACGACGACGAGCCGTCCGGACGCGAGCTCCGTCTTCACGTCGCGCCCCTCCGGCATCCAGGCCTTCGGGAGCGTCGCGCGCATCTTCTCGCGCGTCAGGAGCGGGAGCCCGGCGAGGGCGGCGTCGAGCGACGATGCTTCGGCATCGGGCGGCGTGAGCCCGAGCTTCGCGTAGAACGGTACGCTCGCGAGCGCAGCGCGGACGCAGCGCAGCGTCCGGCCGGCGTGATCGTCATCGCGTGTCGCGCGCGAACGGACCTCGTCGAGGGGCGACATGACGAGCCTCCTACCACAGCGCGCGGTCGGCCGAAGCGAGAGCGCCTTCGACGCATCGCGGCACGCTCACGCGGCTAGACTCGGGCCATGCGCGTCCGGCCCCTTCTTCTCGCGGTCTCTTTCGTGACGGCGTGTCGCGGAGGCGCGGCGGCGCCGCCGACGCAGCCGAGCGGGACCAAGACCGCGGCCTCCCCTTCGCCCTGGCCTGCGCGCGTCCAGGCCGAGGCGCCGCGGGCGCGGCTCGTGAGCGACGTGGTCGATCGCGTCAGGGCTCTCGCCGCGGCGCGACCGGGAGGCTTCTCCGTCTTCGTCCGTCGCGGGTCGGGTCCGGGCGTCTCCGAGGTGGCCGACGCGCTCGAGCACGCCCTCGGGAGCTCGCCCGGCGTGGTCCTCGCCCGCGCGACGACCACCCCCGGCGGCCCGGTCGCGGATTCGTCCACCGGCACCGGACACGTGAACACGGTCGACGCGGTCGTGAAGCCCCCGCCCCAGCTGGTGCTCCTCGTGGGGCTCTGGCAGGCGCGGCTCGTCGTCACGGCAGAGGACGGCCACGATCCGCTCGGACCCCCGAAGCTCGAAGACGCCTCTTGGGTCGTCCTCGCATCGGACTGAGCGAGGTGATCGTCAGCGCTTCCGTCCGCACATCTCGACGCCGGTCGCCGTGACCTGGATCTGCTTCGCGGTCCCGTCGGGGAGCTTGCCCGCGACGTCCGCGCCCTCTTCTTCGAGGTGCTCGACCTCGAGGCGGCTCAGCGTGCGGACCACGACGCGTCCGTCGACGGCGACGTGCGCGCCGCGGGAGTCGAGCGGGACGAAGAACGCGTAGTCCTTGAAGCGGACCGTGATCGAGGCGCCGTCGCGCTCCGTCTCGGGGCGGACCTCCATCCAGCACCCGCGCTTGAGGCAGCTCGCGCGGACGACGCCGGTGGTGCGCACACGCTTGCCGGCGAACGCCTCCGGATCCGCGGCGATGTCCGAGAGCGGCACGAGCGCTCCGCTGGCCGCCAGCGCGGCGCCGAACGTCTCGGGCTTCTCGCCGGGGAACGCCGCGCATGCCGGAGACGACGCCTCGGTCGTAGCGGAGGGCGCAGGCTCGGCCTCGTCCGCCGCCGGGGCCTCTGCCGCCACCGTGGGAGCCGTCCCCGGCCCCACTTCGTTCCCGCAACCGAGCAAACCTACGAGGAGCCACCATGTCTTGCGCATGGAGGCGCTTATGACATTAATGAAAGTCATTATCAACAAGGCTTCGTGATAGGAACGCGGATCATGCGGGCTCGCCTCGTTCCTCCCATCGGCCCCCTCGTTCTCCTTCTCGCCGCGGCGGGCTGTGACGAGCCCGCGAACGCGCCGACCCCGCCCGCCCCCGCGTTCGATGCGGCGCCGCCGCGAGAGACGTTCTGCGGCACGCGGCCGAAGCTGTTCTTCTGCGCGGACTTCGACGAGCACGCGCTCCCGACGCCGTTCGCCGAGCTCGCGACGCCTCCGGCGATCGAGGTGCTCCCCGTCGACGACGCTGCCGCACCGTCTGCGCCGCGAGTGGTCTCGTTCCGAGCGCGCTCGGGGCCTGCCGAGGCGTTCCTCGTCACGCCGCCTTCTGCGGCGACCTCGAAGTGGAACGCGCTCTTCTTCGTGCGGCTCGCGCCTCACGGCGGCGACGTCACGCTCGCGCGCGTGGACGCCGCCTCCGGTCCCACGCTCGCGATCGTCGTCTCTCCGGGAGGTGCCGTGCGCCTCGTGGAGACCGACGCGCGCGGCGGCGACGAGGTCTCGCATGCGACGACCATCACGCTCGCGCCCGAGACGTGGAGCTCGGTGCGGTGGGACGTCCGCGACGACGGCGCCGGATCGACGGTTCGCCTGCGCTTCGGCGACGACATGGTGCTCGAAGGGGAGCCGCTCCGGCACCGTCACGCCGGGATCGCGCCGCGTCTGTCGATCGGGCTCGCGACGCCGAGCGCCGCGCAGGTGTCGTTCGATACCGTCACGTTCGCAGGCGGGGAGACCGAGTGATCGCGAGCGCCCCCGGAGAGCGCGATCACCCCTCCCGGTCGGCCGCGCAGATCTGACGGACCTCGGGGGCGAACGCGACTTCCGCTCGTGGCGCCTCACAACGGCGTTGCGAGCCGTTGCCCGGGCTCACTCCTCGCTCGGCGTCAGGTCGGCGTGTCGTAGATCGCGTGTCCGAGCCACGTCACGATCGCGAGCGCGGTCGGGTCGACGATCGGAGTGTTGTGCGTCCTCGGGAAGGCGCCGCGCCAGCCGAGATCGAGTACGCCGCCTTCGATGCGGAGCCAGGGGTCGCTCGAGGCCATCGACGCGAGCAGCTTCCGAACGTGCGCATCGAGGAGCTCGCGTGCGTCCTCCGCGCGACCCAGAGCAACGAGCCGCTGCCCAGGATGGGGTCCGTCGGCAGCGCGCCCCGGGGCGGACGAACGTACTCGAGCAGCGTCCGCGGCCGCACGTGCAGCGTGAGGTCTTCCGGGGCGGGTGTCCGGAGCGTGGCCTCGAGGCGGAACACACGACGGATCGCGTCGATGGCGATGCCTCGCGCGACGAGCGCGAGCGGCACGCCGCGGTGAT
Organism: Polyangiaceae bacterium; assembly: GCA_022842465.1. Lineage (GTDB taxonomy): Bacteria > Myxococcota_A > Polyangia > Polyangiales > Polyangiaceae > Labilithrix. The sequence goes on from JALHPN010000078.1 coordinate 25,988, forward strand.
CGAGCTCGGCGAGCATTCCCGCCCCGTGGGGCGCGATCACGCGTGCGCGCACGAGCTCCGACCGGAACGCGTCCTCGATAGACGCGTCGCGATACCGATCGAGCCGGAGCGGCGCGGGCGCTGGCGGCGGCTCGAACGACGCTGGCCGAACGCGTGGCGGCGGAGGCGCCGGGGCAACCGGGGGAGGGGAGCGGTACATCATGAAGGCCAACGCCGTCGTCATGGTCGGAGGACGACGGGCACCTCGAGACAGGCGCCCAGGATGACGGGGCCCGCCGCGAGCCGGCCACAGAACTCTACCCTGCCGTCGCCGTCGTCGTCGCGGACCCCGACGTGAGCCTCGCCTCCGAACCCGGCGCTCACGCCGCCGGTGACGCTCCAGCCGGACGCCTTGACCGTGGCCTCCGCGCTCCCAGCGTGGCGGTCGCGCCCGCATGGAGGCCGACGCTGCTGTCCGGGTTGTCGGCGCCGAGGTGCGCCGCCACGGTGAACGCTTCGCCTGACACGCTCCCGCGCGAGCCTTGCACCCCGCGTCGGACGACGGCGGCCTGCGCTTCGTTCCGGCGACCGACCTGAATCGAGGCGCTCGCGACCTCGCCTTCGATGCCGCTCGGCGTGCTGCCCTTCAGGAGCGCCGCGGCGGCGAACGTGCTCTTGCCGTCGTGGGTCGGCCCCGCAGCCGCGTAAGGGCCCTTCTCGATGTCCCGCTCCGTCGTGCGTGCCGCGTTCGACGACGCGCCGCTGCTCTCGCCCGGTCGAGGTGGCGACGCGCTCGCGTGACGCGCGGCCGACGCGATGTCGGCATCCGTGCTCGCCGCGGAAGACGGCGCGTACGAAGGACCGACCGCGCGGCTCGGCGCCTTCGACATGCGGACGTCGAGGCTTACGTTCGGCTTGCTCTGCGCGTCGGACGTGTCACAGGCGTCTCGCGAGCGGGAGGGGGTGATGGGATGGCTCACGAGGGAACAGGTCGGCCGTGACCCGTGTCCGGTTGCGCGCTCCGTACGAGGCAGTTTCTGCCTCCCGGTGACGCGATCCTCAGGGTGCGCGTAGCCACACGCTTGGCGATCGGCACAGGCGGCGCAGGACCGGAGGGCCCCTCGCCAAGGGAGAAGGAGCGGTGCCACTCCGCGCGAAGCACGGAAGAACCTCGCGAGAGCCCGACCTACTCGGGGGCCCCGAACCGCGTCGACAGGTCGAAACATCTCCGCAGGTCCGTTGACCTGACTTGCCAGCCGCTCGAAATGGTTCGGGCGGGGAGGGCTCTGGGCGGAACGACGCTCGCGATCCACACGACCGCGACCCCATCCCGCAGGCGAGGGGCCCTCCGGTCCGTAGCCGCCCCACGCAGACCGGATCGCCGGCGAGGCGCGCCAGAGGTCGATCGCTGGCGCCTCGACGGTTCGAACGCGTCGGCTCAGCGCACGACGGTAGCGCACCCGAAGAGGACCTCGACCTTCGGCAGCTCTGCGCCGGCGTTCGCCTGGGCGTCGTCGCACGACTTCGGGCACAAGCTCACCGTCGTCGGCGCGGCGGGGACGTCGTAGTACCAGCCAGGCAGGCCGCCGCACGCCTGGAGATCGGCCACACGCGGGACGCTGCTCGCCGGCGTCCCTGCGCCCGACACCTGAACGTTCACGAGGTCGGGGTCGAGCGAACCCGCGTCGGGCCGTGGGATCGGGAGGGTGCACGCGAGCCGCGACGTCCTCACGACCGCGGTCGCGACGGCATCGAAGAAGGCGCTCCAGGCGGCGCTGCCGTCACAGATCTGCGCGCGGACGCCGCCGGTCTTCGCGACGAGCGCGCTGTACTCCGAGCCCGAGGCCGTGGGCTTCGAGCCGTCGCCGTACGTGCAACGGATGCTTGGGTCCAGCGTCGAACCCCACCCGTAGATCCCGCTGAACACGTAGCTCCCGAACGAACCGCCGCGGCTCGAATGGAGGATGCCCGGGGGGAGGACGAGGCCGCTCGTGTACGGGCTGTCGCCACCAGGGAAGCCCTCGAAGCTCACCGCCGGGAAGCGCGAGTTGTCGTCCGTCACGATGACGAAGCTCTTCGTGGCCTGCGGGCGGAGCGCCTGGGCCCACGGCTCGCCCCCTCGCGTGGCGCCGGCCGCGTAGCCCGTCGTCTGGTCGAGCGTACCGAGGATCTGCTCGAGCGGTTGCGTGCTCTGGATGTCGACCGCCGCATGCGTGAAGAGAGCCGAGTTCGCGCACTCCTCGCCGCCGAGGGGAGGGGGCACGCACACGGGGTGCCGGGTCCTGCCGCCGACGCTCACCGGCGCGGTACCGCGGAGCGAGAGGAGGATGACCCGGTAGTCGAGGCCCTTCGTGCCGATCAGGTCCGCGAAGGTGTTCAGCCCCGCCTGCACCTCCGCGACCGCGGGCGCCATGCTCGAGGAGTTGTCGACGACCCAGATGATGTCGACCGGCAACTGCGCGCGCGTCGCTTCGACCGTCGCGCTCGCGCACGTGTCGAACGGCGGCGCCATCTCCGTGGTGGTCGTCGCGGGCGGCGAGCTGGGAGCGGCAAACGGCCCCGCGGTCTCCGTCGGCGAGGAACCCGGCTGCTCGAACGTGGGACGCGTCTCGTTCGACGCGCAGCCAGCGAGCAGCATCGAGAGGATCGGGAGCGAGAGGACGACGCGGGGAAGGGCCTTGAACATGTCTCGCTCCGCGCGATTCTCGTACCCCGAGTCGGGGTCCGGCGGTCCTCCCATTCGCGTCTCGCGGGGCGATGCCTTCCCTGGCATGTGCGAGGTCGATCGTCAGGGCAGGCAGGGCCGACCAGAGTTGGTCAGAGCCGCTCGACCAGGATGACGAGCTCCGCGGCCGTCGCGGCGTCCCGCTCGGAGGCGCGTGCGGTCGCGGGCACGAAGCCGGCGCGCTGCACGCGCACTTCGGCGGCGGTCACCAGGTCGAGGGCGCGTGTGAAGCACGCGGTGAAGCGCCCCTCGTCATCCGTGCGCGTGCGGAGCGTGTGCTCGCCAGACGGCGTCGTGCCGCGCACGTCGATGTGCGCGCCGCCGACCGGAAAGCGAACGCCATCGCGGGTGAGGACCAGCCCGCGGACGCATGCGCCGCGGACGCCGAGGCGACGGAAGAAGAGGTCCTCGGACCCACCGTCCGGATCGAAGCCCTCCATCGACGCATTGCGCGTGTGCGGGCGCCCGGCATCGAGCGCACCTGGCCGGTACGGGTACGACGTGCAGCCGGTCGCGAGGAGACCGGTGAGGAGCACGGCGACGAGGACGCGCTGGTCGGGCGGGCGCACAGCCGAAGCGTAGGGCCGGTCGTGAGCTCTTCAAGCGACTCCTCGGCGGCGCGGCGCGGAGACGGATGCCCCGTGCTCGCGTCGCGGAGCCGAGCCGAACGGACGCGGCCTTCGAGCGTTCGAACTTCGAGAACGAACGATGCGAATCATTGCGACAGCGCTACGCGGTGGCGTTGCTAAGAGCGGGGCATCGCTGCGCGGCGTGCTCCGCGAGTCCGCTCCAAAGACCATCGACCAAGAAAGCCTCCGCCATGAACCTCGCTGCCCGCCTCACCACGCTCGGCTCGCTCGTTCTACTCGTCGCCACCACCGGCTGCGCTGTCGAGGAAGGTGAAGCGGCGGCCGAGACCATCGCGACCGCCGACTCGGACATCTCGTCCCGGCGGCTCGAGTACTCGTGCGCTCCGCCGACGTCGTTCTGGGCCCCGCGTGCCTTCACCGTCGACGTCCCGTCCAACGCGCGGCCGTTCACCTCCCAGGTCGGCCTGGACTTCCGGAAGAAGTCGCCGAAAAAGCATCACAGCTTCACGTTCACTTTCCTCCCCGCGACGGTCGACCCGGAGACGAACCGATGGAAGGACCCTGCGCGCGGGTACGTGACGGACAAGGACGGCGTCGTCACCGAGTGCACGGACAAGCCGATCATCCTCCCCACAGGCACCAACCCTTACGCAACCTGCCAGGGCGCCGATCCTTACGGAACGCGCTCGCCCTGCCAGGCGGGCCCGGTCGGGCATTCCTACTGACGAAGGGCGCCGCGCGCCGACACGATCGTGGACCCGACCGTCGTGGTCGACGTGCTGAGTCCGAGCACCGAGGCCTGCGACCGCGGCGAGAAGATCGAGCGGTCGTAGCGACGGGAGCGGACGTGGCCAAGGGGCCGGATCCACGCAGGGGCTCCGCCGTCTAGCTGGGCACGCACGCGGCGCAGGTGCCTCGCAGCTGCACCTCGAGAGACCGCGACGCGGCCGCCGCCGCACCGAGCTTTCCGCGCTCGATGCGCACGACCCCCGCGGGCAAGCAGGCGACGACGCCGCAATCGACGCAGACGAAATGGGGGTGAGTGCGATCGTGGTCGCCTGCCCTTCGTCGTTCGAAGCGCCAGACGCGGTCGCCCAGATCGGTGCGGCGTGCGAGGCCGGCCTCCGTCAGCGAGATGAGGTTCCGGTACACCGTCGCCTGATCGAAACCTTCCTTCGTGAGCGCGTCCGCGACCTCCCCGTGGCTCATCGGGGACGCGGCTCGTTCGAGCACGTCCAGCACGGCGACCCGGGAGCCGGTCTTCTTCAGGCCGGCTTCGCGGAGAAGCCGCTCGCACTCTTGTCGGTCCCGAATCTTCATCACGTCGCCGAGAGACTCCTCACGTCCTCCACGACGCTAGGGCACCGCACTGGGAGCCGCAACCCTGGAGCCTGGAAAGGACACGCCCAAAGCCTCGCGGTCGGCGCCGTCGGAGCTGATTCTGGTCGCGCTGCGCGTTCTACGACGCCCCGCCGAGCCGGACCCGGCGCTCCACCGTCCAGAGGAGCGGCGGGAGGAGCAGACCGACCCCGATCGACACGAGCGCGACGCGCGGGATCCCTTCGAGACGGCCAGAGGCCTCGGTGAGGAGCTGCGTCCCGGCGAAGCCTGCGAGCGCCGACGCCGCGTGCTGGACGGCCGACTGCAGAGACCCGAACCGAGCGCGCTCCTCGGGGGCAGGGACCTTCGTGGTCAAGGTCGAGTAGGCGACGTTGCGGAACGACATCCCGAGCATGAAGCCGACGAAGATCGCGAGGACAGGCAAGAGGGGCGGGCTCTCCACGAAGCCGAGCCAGACGACGAGGCCGATGAAGAGCGACCCGAACGAGCCCACGTAGGTCGATCCGAAGCGGTCGACGAGCTTCCCGACGAGACGCATCGTGAAGAAGCTCACGACGCCGCCCACGAGGTAGAGGAGCCCGAGTCGAGCGCGGGGAAAGCTGAGGTTCTTGATGACGTACGCGCTCATGTACGGGATGAGGACGAAGCTCGCGGCCATCGTCACGAACGTCATGGCGTAGGACAGGAGCACGTCGCGACGCATGAGCCGCACGACGTCCTCGACGAAGGGCCGCTGCGCGACGCGGTCGAGGTGCTCGGTCATCGGCGGCAGCGCGCGGTGCGCGAACGTGCCGACCACCGCGCCGAGCGCCGCGACCGCGATGAACGGGAGGCGCCAGCTGCCCACGCGCGCGAGCTCGAGGCCCGCCGGGACGCCGAGGACCGACGCGATCGAGAAGGCGCCCATCACCGCGCCCATCGCCTTCCCGCGTCGCTCGGGCGGGACGACGTCGGCGATGATCGAGTACGAGATGCTCGTCGCGGGCCCTCCGAAGACGCCGGCGACGACCCGGGCGAGCAGGAGCGTCGCCAGGCTGTTCGCGAGCGCACCCGAGAGCGTCCCGAGGACGAGGCCGACCATCGCGACCGCGAGGGCCTTCCGGCGGTCGAATCGGTCGAGGAACAGCGCCCCGACGAGGCCGGAGACGCACGCCGCCCCCGTGTAGCTCATGCCGACGTAGCCGAGCTGGTTCATCGGGATCGCGAGCGCGTCGGCGAAGTCCTGGCCGAGCGGCGTCACGATGACGAAGTCGAGGATGTTCACGACCTGCACGGCGCCGATGGCGAGCACGATCGTGCGCTCGCTCACCGCGGTACCGGGCGTCGCCATTCGACGCGTGAGCATACGGGAGCTGGTCCACAAAGTTGGCCCGATCTGGCCCGAGCCGTTAGCGGACGCACATGGGGAAGTCGATGACGTGTGTGGCGCTCCTCGCGGCCCTCGTGGCATGCGGCGGGCAGGTCGCGGACCACGCCGTGGTGCAGGATGCCCTGCCCTCGGTCCCGGCCGGAGTGACGCAGCCTCCGTCGACGAGGCCGCTCCCGACGGGGCCCGAGCAGGTCGCGTCCGACGTCGGCGTGCCGAGCGCGCTCGTCGTCCTCGGCGACTCCATCGTGTTCACGACGAGCGCGACGAAGCTCGGCTCCGAGCTCGTCCAGGCCGGGGCGCTGTTCGTCGCGAGCGCGAAGACGGCGCGGGCGGGGGCTCCTCCGCTCATGCTCCACGTGGACCCCCAGGGCGCCTCGTTCGACACGCTCGCCCTCGACGGCGACCGCGCGGTGGTCGCGACGAGCGACGCACGCCTCTTGTCGATCCCGCTCGCCGGCGGCAGCGTCTCCATCCTCGCGACCCTCCCGGCCTCGGCGCGCACGATCGCGACGTCCGGCGCGCACGTCTTCGCCGCGGCGGCCGACGGCTCGATCGTGCGGGTCCCGCGCACCGGCGGCGAGCCCGAGGCGATCGGCACCGTCGCCGGCGCCGTCCGAGGGCTCGTGGTCGACGCCGCGTCCGTCTACGCGGCCGTCACGACGACCGAGACGCGCGGCGCGATCCGGCGCATCGACCTCGAGACCCGCGAGACGATCGACGTCGCCGACGACATCGCGGCCCCCTGCGCGATGGCGCGGGAGGGCGACCGCCTCTTCTGGACGAGCGAGTCCGGCGTCCTCGCGACGACGACGCACGGCAACGCGCCCGTCACGGTCGCGAGCGGATCGTTCGCCGCGTGCGCCCTCGCGACCGACGGCGCGAGCCTCTTCTTCGCGACGACCCCCGCCTCGGCCGCGGCGCCGGGGGAGGGGGAGCGCGCGCGCGCTGGACAGCCCGGCCTCGGCTTGATGCGCGCGCCGACGGCCGGCGGCATCGCCACGCCGATCGCAGGGGCCGCCGCCGCGCTCGCCCAGCCGGGCGCCGTCGCCACGGACGCGACGCACCTCTACTGGCTCACCGCCTCTGGTGTCCTCAGGATGACCAAGTAGGTCGTAGCCCGTGAGTCAGTCGGCGAGGCGCTTCTCGATCGCGTCGATCACGCCGAGCACGTTCGCGTAGTACCCGCGGTGGAAATCGAGCTCGTCGTCCTCCGCTTCGACGAGCGCTCGGAGGCCACCCTTCACCGCAGCTCGCCACGCCTTCGTCCGCTTCGGGGAGAGCTTGTACCTCGGGAGGACGAGGAGCACGCCGAGCGCGGCGATCCCCATCCCCTCGCGGGCGAGATCGGCCGCGGTGTCCTCGTCCTCGAGGTCCTCGTCGATCATGTCGGCGCAACGGTTCGCGACCGACTGCACGTAGGCGGACCCCGTCGGCGTCGCGGTGAGTGACGGGATCGGCGCGTGGAAGGGCGGCTCGTCCACGCCCGCGGCGAGGTGCCGTACCGCTTCGCGCGGGAGCTCTGCCGCCTCGGCGGCGACGGCCTCGCCCCGCGTGACGGCGCCGAGGACCTCGCGCGCCTCCGGCGTGAGCTTCGCGACCTCCGCGGCATGCCCGGCGAGCGCGGCCACGAGGACGGCGCGGTTCTCGTCCGCCGCTCCGGGGGCCTCGCGGGAGAGCTGGAGGTACACGCCGATCGCCGCGGCGAGCTCCGCCGTCGTCTCGCGGGTCGGAGGGCGCTCGCCGAGCGCGCGCACGTCGGCGAGGATCACGTCCTCGAGCTCACCGAGCCCGTCGAGCGCGGTGTCGTTGTCGAGGAGGCCGTCGTCCCAGGTGCCCATCGCTCCGGATGGGACGGCGGCTCGAGGGCAGAGTCAAGGAGCGTCGCGTGCTAACGTCGCCTCCCGTGTCCTGGCATCCCGACTCCTGGAGGAGCAAGCCCGTCGCGCAGGGCGTCGCCTACGACGACCCGGTCGCGCTCGAGGCGGCCCTCGCGAAGCTCCGCGAGCTGCCTCCGCTCGTCAATTCGTGGGAGGTGGAGCGACTGAAGAAGCAGGTCGCCGACGCCCAGGAGGGCAAGCGTTTCCTCCTCCAGGGCGGCGACTGCGCGGAGACGCTCGCGGACTGCCGGCCGTCCGTCATCACGAACAAGCTCAAGATCCTGCTCCAGATGTCCCTCGTCCTCGTCCACGGCGCGAAGAAGCCGGTGGTGCGGGTGGGGCGCCTCGCCGGGCAGTATGCGAAGCCGCGGACGAGCGCGACGGAGGAGAAGAACGGCGTCGTCCTCCCGAGCTACTTCGGGGACCTCGTGAACAAGCCGGCCTTCGAGCCCGAGGCACGCCGGGCCGACCCGCGCGCCATGATCGACGCGTACGCGCACGCGGGGCTCACGTTGAACTTCGTGCGCTCGCTCACGGCGGCGGGCTTCGCCGATCTCCATCACCCGGAGTACTGGGACCTCGCCTTCCTCTCGCGCGCCGATCTCCCGCGGGAGCTCCGCGACGAGTACACGCAGACGACCGCGAAGCTCGGAGAGGCGCTCCGGTTCATGGAAGCGCTCGGCGAGGGCAGCGTCGACGAGCTCTCGCGCATCGACTTCTACACGAGCCACGAGGCCCTCAGCCTCCACTACGAGTCGGCGCAGCTCCGGACGGTACCTCGCCGCGAGGGCCACTACCTCCTCACGACCCACATGCCGTGGATCGGCGAGCGGACCAGGCAGCTCGACGGCGCGCACGTGGAGCTGTTCCGCGGCATCCGGAACGTCGTCGGCGTCAAGCTCGGGCCGAAGGTGACGCCGGAGGAGGCCCTGGACCTCTTCGCCACGCTGAACCCGGAGAACGAGCCTGGCAAGCTCGTCGCGATCACGCGCATGGGCGCGAGGAACGTGGAGCGGGCGCTCCCCCCGCTCGTCGAGGCCGTGCACCGCGCGGGACGGCGTGTCCTCTGGGTCTCCGACCCGATGCACGGCAACACGATCACGACGACGTCGGGGCTGAAGACCCGCGATTTCGACGACATCCTCCAGGAGATCGAGGCCTCGTTCGACGTCCATCGTGCCGTCGGCTCCGTGCTCGGCGGTGTCCACTTCGAGCTCACGGGCGACGACGTGACCGAGTGCATCGGCGGTGGGCTCACCGAGTCCGATCTCGATCGGAACTACGCGTCGGTGTGCGACCCGCGTCTGAATTACCCGCAGGCCCTCGAGATGGCCTTCCGTCTCGGTCGCCGGCTCGGCCAGCTACCCTCGCGCTGATCGGGGTCCCGACCCCTCGTTCGAGAGGGTACGGCCGCACTCCGAGGCCGATTCAGCTGTCCTACCGTTCAGCTGTGTCTGGAAAACGACACCCGGCGCCTTGACCCTGTCGGGGAGCCCATTGTAGCGATCAGGGGACCACGCGAGATGTCGACCCCAGGACGGGTTCGCCCCGGGGACGAGACCGACCGAGAACGTCACGAAGCACGTGACGCGCAACGTCCGGAGATGGCTCCGTCGCTTGCTGTACCCGAGGACCCGAGGTTGTTCATCGCATGGGCAGTCGCATGACGTGGCCAGAAATCCAAGCTAGCGACGAGTATCGAGGACGGTGGGTGGCCCTCGACAACTGTCGGTACGACGCAAAGACGGCTCAGCCCGTCGAAGGCACCATCGTCGACGCCGACGAAGACCTGGTCGAGCTGTGTACGCGGATCCGTCAGAGCGAGAACAAGCACTGCGCGATCCTCTTCTGCGACGAAGCGGGGGAGGAGACGCCGGTCCCCTCGTCGGCGCGACGGCCGCTGTTCGACTCGACGCACTGAGAGCCCGACGGCCGACGACTACTCGTCGTCCCGATCGCGATCCCGCGTGACGCCGTCGCCGAGGTCCGGACTCGACGGCGAGGGCCTTCGTACGCCTCCGGCCCCTCCTGGGATGGGGCGGATCATCGGGCGCGGGCCCCCCGGCGGCGGGGCGGCGGGGAAGCGCTGCGACGGACTCGGCCCGCTCCCGGCCCCTCCCGTGGACGGGGGCGCGGGCGGGGGTCTCGGTGACGAG
>JALHPN010000079.1 GCA_022842465.1 Polyangiaceae bacterium
TCGCGGCCGTCGCGGGCCTCGGCGCCTGCCGCCGGCAGGCGGAGCGCGAGGCCGAGGCCCGTGGCGAGCTGCGGAAGGACGCCGCGACCCGCGCTCCGTCTCCGCGGAAGCGTCGCGGCGGGACCGACGTGACCTTCGCCGTCGTCTCCGACACGCACTTCGGCTTCGGCGACATCGCGACGCAGAACCTCCGCCTCACGGCCAAGCTCGACGGGATCGAGAAGGCGACCTGGCCGGCGGCCCTCGCGGACCTGGGCGGCTCGCGCGTGGCCCGCCCCCGCGGCCTGCTCGTCACGGGCGACCTCACCGAGTGGGGCAAGGTCGACGAGTGGCAGCCCTTCGTCGCGACGTTCGGTCTCGACGGCGGCGACGGCGCGCTCCACATCCCCGTCTTCGAGGTGATCGGAAACCACGACAAGGTGCACGGGCCCTGGGTCGAGGACCAGGTCCGCGCGCGCCACGGCGGCGGTCGCCACTACGCGTGGGACTGGGACGACCTCCACCTCGTCGCCCTCGGCGAGGCCCCCGACGACGAGGGCCTACGCTTCCTCGAGAAGGACCTCGGCGCCCTCGACCGCGAGATCCCGCTCGTCCTCTTCTTCCACCTCGCGATCCTCGGCCCCTGGTCGACGGGCAACTGGTTCGGCGACGGCGACTACAAGGAACGCCTCGCGCGGCTCCTCGTCGGGCGGAACGTCGTCGCCGTCTTCCATGGTCACCACCACGCGACGGACCACTACGAGTGGCACGGCATCGACGTCGTCAAGCCGGGCGCGGTGAAGAACGACGCGCACACGTTCGCCGTGGTGCGCGTGACCGACGACCGAGCGTCGGTCGCGTTCCGGGACTGGGAGCGCGACGCATGGGTCGGCACCGTGGATCGACGGCTGCCGCGGTTCGCGCAGTGAGGAAGATGGGATAGAACCGACGTCGTGAACGAACGCCCGCCGCGCCGCCGTCCCGCCGATCTGGACGCCATCGCCGCGAGCGTCGCGACGGGCGAGGGGTTCGTCCTCGGCCCGTTCCCCGACGGAGCGCGGCCGGTCGTCGACGTCGCGGTCCTCCTCCGCGAGCCGGACGTCAGGGACGAGCGCGCGCTCCCGTGGTCGTCGATCGACAACCGCGAGTCGACCGACCTCGACCAGGTCGAGGTCTCCTCCCGCGAGGCGGACGGGGCGATCCGGGTCCGGATCGGCATCGCGGACGTCGATGCCTTCGCGCCGAAGGGCTCGGCCCTCGACGAGCGCGCGGCCGCGAACACGACCTCGCTCTATGCCGGTGTCGCGACGTTCCCGATGCTGCCGGACGATCTCTCGAGCGGCGAGACCTCGCTCCTCCCGGGCGTCGACCGCCTCGCCGTCGTGACCGACATGACGATCGCGGAGGACGGCCGCGTCGTCCGGGAGGAGATCTACCGCGCCGTGGTCCGAAACCACGCGAAGCTCGTCTACGAGGACGTCGGCGCGTGGCTCGAAGGTCGCGGCGACGCGCCCCTCGAGATCGCGAGAGATGCGTCGCTCGGCGACCAGGTCCGGATGCAGGAAGAGGCGTCGACGCGTCTCCGTCGTCGTCGCATCGAGAACGGCGCGCTCCAGCTCGAGACGGCCGAGGCGCGCGCGGTCGCGAGGGACGGGGAGGTCGTCTCCCTCGCGCTCGTCGACGAGAACCGCGGTCGCGACATCATCCAGGATCTCATGATCGGCGCGAACGGCGTGACCGCGAGGTGGCTCGAGGCGCGCGGGTACGCGTCGATCCGCCGCGTCGTCCGCACGCCTCGCCGCTGGGACCGCATCGTCGAGATCGCGGCGGGGAGGGGCGCCACGCTGCCGTCCGAGCCCGACGCCGTCGCGCTCTCGGAGTTCCTCCGCGGAGAGCACGAGCGCGCTCCGGAGTCGTTCACCGATCTGTCCCTCTCCGTCGTGAAGCTCCTCGGTCCCGGCGAGTACGCGGTCGCCGATCCGTCGTCACCCGAGGGGCACTTCGGCCTCGCGGTCGACGACTACGCCCACTCCACGGCGCCGAACCGGCGGTACGGCGACCTCGTCACCCAGCGCATCTTGAAGGCCGCCGCCGCAGGCAAGCCGTCGCCCTACTCGGTGCCGGACCTCCGCGTCGCGGCCGAGCGCTGCACGGAGATGGAGAACCAGGCGCGCAAGTTCGAGCGGACGATGCGGAAGGTGGCGGCGGCGAGCTTCCTCGCGTCGCGCATCGGCGAGGAGTTCGACGCGATCTGCACCGGCGCGGCCGCCAAGGGGACGTTCGTCCGGCTCGTCACGCCGCCGGCCGAAGCGCGGGTCGTGGAGAACGAGCGGGGGATCGACGTCGGCGACCACGTACGCGTGCGCCTCGTCGCGACCGAGCCCTCACGCGGCTTCATCGACGTCGTCCGCCTCTGATCTGAGCTGACTCCGATCCGGAGGAGGTCAGAACGTCGCGCCGACGCCGACGAGCCCACGGGCGCCGGGCGCTTGGCCGTTCCCTCCTTCAGGCGTGAGCGAGACGAGAGGCACCAGCCGGACCGGCGCGGGGCGTGCCGCCCTCGGCGCGTCCTCGTCCTTCGGAGGCTCGTCCGTCTTCTCGTGCGAGAGCGCCGCCGAGTCGAGTGCGGAGGCGACGCCCGTGCCGAGGAAGAAGCCGAGCGCCATCCCGAGGGCGCCGTTGGCGAGCCCGTCCCAGCCGTTCGTGTTCGACGTGGAGCCGACGAGCCCACCCACGAGCGCCCCGGCGACCGGGGTGACGACGCGGAGCGCGAGGCTCCCGGCGGCGGCGCCCCAGCGACCGTGCGCGGCGTGGACGGTGGGGCCGCCGAGGACGTACGTGCCGAGCGCAGAGGCGCCGAAGATCGCGCTGGACGTGCTCCCGTCCGAGGCCATCGAGAGACCCGCGAGCGCGATCGCGGCGCCGTCGGTCGCGAGCGTCTGCCACCCGTACCAGCGCGACGTGGCGCGTGGGGCGCGAACCGTGGTGTCCTCGGCCGGAGTCGCGGACGCCGCGGTGACCTCGGCGCCGGGATCGGCGTGCGCCGACGAGGTGACCGTGACGGAGGCGACGGCGCCGGCGAGGGCGATCCAGCGGAGCGACGGGGCGAGCATGCGCATCGCCGACCGCGGATGCAAGGCGGGGGCCAGCGCCGCGGTGGCGCGAGATTCCGCGGGTCCACGATGAGCGCGCCTGACATCGCGGTCATGCTGCGTCGACGCCGCGGTCGTCGTCAGAAGCCGCGCGCGGCGAGGTCGGAGGCGAGTACGCGGTGAAAGGCGAGGTGATCGAAGCCGGTCCACATGTTCGGTCCGGACTTCTTCGGCTGCCCCACCTCGTCGAGGTGGTCGGCCGGGAAGCATCCGCGGACCGTGCCCCACTTCGCGCTTGCGACCGTGACCATGCCGTCCTGGAAGGTGTCGTCACGTCCGACGGCGAGCGAGCCGCCGACGAGGCTGGGCGCCATGAAGTCGGCGCGCGCAGGGTCGCCGAAGTAGACGCCGTCGCATGCGCGGAGGAGCTCCTCGCGGGCGCTCGCGCCGCGGTGGCCGCCGACCGCGCGCCTCACGCCCGCCCATGACTGGTAGGACACGCCCGGCTGGTCCGGGTTCGCGCGGTCGAAGGCGGGGGCGCTGGCGGAGGCGAGCGCCTCGAGCGCGTCGAGCATGTTCGTCTCCGTCGTGAGCTCTTCTCGGGTGAAGGTCCTGCCGAAGCAGGCCGCGAGACCTTCAGGGCGTGCGCGAGGCGGCCCTCGTCGGGATGCCGAGCCCACGTCCGCGACGCCGCTTCCGCGGTGCGGGGTGGAGACCGTCGTGATCGACGCGATCTTCGGCGCGTAGCCGAGTGAGGCGGCGAGGTAGCGTGCGTCGAGCCCCCCATCGAGTGTGCGACGAGGTTCACCTTCGTCGCCCGGAGACAGCCCTTCCCGATCTGCGCGCTCCGCGCAGGTGGCGGCGATATCCCCGAGGCGCCTGGCCCCCGGACGCGTCTCTGCTGCGATGCAGCACGCAACGGAGTTCTAGGCTTGATTTCCGCATGCTGCGATGCAACATAGCGGCCCATGACCCGCCACGTCGCGATCCGCAGCACCGGCATGTACGTCCCCGAGATCGAGTACCCGAACGCGATCTACCGCGAGCGCTTCAAGGAGTCGGCGCCGGACTTCGTCGACAAGATGGAGACCGCGGCCGGGATCATGACCCGCTTCCACGCTCCGCCGGACTGGGCGACGAGCGACCTCGCGGTCCGCGCCGCGAAGCAGGCCCTATCGCGCGCGAAGCTCGCTCCCGAGGACATCGACATGATCCTCGTCGGGACGGACTCGCCCGACTACATCACCCCGTCGACCTCGGTCGTGGTCCAGCAGAAGCTCGGCGCGACGAAGGCCGGGACGTTCGACGTCGGCTGCGCCTGCGCGTCCTTCCCGACGGCCCTCTCGGCGGCGTCCGGCATGATGTCGACCAACCCGTGGATGAAGAACGTCCTCGTGATCGGCGCGTACATGATGCACAAGCTCGCCGACCCGAACGACCAGATGCACTTCTTCTACGGCGACGGCGCCGGCGCCGCGGTGCTCCAGTTCTCCGAGGAGCCCGGCCTGCTCTCGGCGGCGTTCCGGGCGGACGGCAACTACGCGAAGGCCTGGTTCATCGCGAGCGGCGGCACCGCCGAGCCTGCCTCGGAAGAGTCCGTCCGGGCCGGTCGCACCCTCGTGCGCATGGTCGACAAGTACCCGCCCTCCATCAACGAGGAGGGCTGGCCGGCCGTCACGCGCGCGCTCTGCGAGAACAACGGCTTCTCGCTCGCCGACGTCGACCTCTTCGTCTTCACCCAGGTGCGCAAGCGCACGATCGAGAAGGTGATGAAGGCGCTCGAGGTGCCGATGGAGAAGGCCCATACCATCATGGAGAAGTGGGGCTACACGGGCTCGGCCTGCATCCCGATGGCGCTCCACGACGCCGTCGAGACCGGCCGCGCGAAGCCAGGCGACCTCGTCGTCCTCGTCGGATCGGGCGTCGGCTACAACCAGGCCGGCATCGCGGTCCGCCTCACCGAGGACCTCGTCCGGACCTGAGCGGCGCGGTCGCGCTTCCGACGTCGTCACCTGGCTGTCACGGCGACGCCCGGAATCGTGCGGGAGGCTCACGTTCCATCTCGCGTCCCGGGCGGGCTCGACTAGATTCACGTCATCCAGATGTCGCAGCTGCCCGAGACGGCCTCCGTCCCCTCCGCCGATGAATCCTCGCCGCGTGCACGCGAAGACGTGACCACGCCGGCTCAGGAGCCCTGGACCGTCGACGACGCGCGCGACCTCTACATGATCGACCGCTGGGGCGGCGGCTACTTCGGCGTGTCGCCCGACGGGAAGATGACCGTCGCGCCGCTCCAGTCTCGCGGCCGGACGGTGGCGATCCCCGACGTCGTGAAGATGGCGATCGAGGACGAGGGCCTCAAGACACCGATGGTGATCCGCTTCCAGGACATGCTGCACCACCGCGTGCGCGTCCTGAACGAGGCGTTCAATCGCGCGATCTCCGAGAACAAGTACCGCGGCTCGTACCGCGGGGTCTTCCCGATCAAGGTGAACCAGCTCCGGGAGGTCGTCGAAGAGATCCTCGATGCCGGGCGGCCGTTCCACTACGGCATCGAGGTCGGCTCGAAGCCGGAGATGTACGCCGGGCTCGCGGTCCACACCGACAACGAGTCGCTCATCGTCTGCAACGGGTACAAGGACGACGCGTTCATCCGCACCGCGCTCATGGGCCGGAAGCTCGGCAAGAAGGTCATCCTCATCGCGGAGAAGCTCTCCGAGGTGCGCTCGATCTGCCGCATCGCGAAGGAGATGAGCGTGGAGCCGCTCATCGGCGTCCGCGTCCGCCTGGTCACGAAGGGCGCGGGCAAGTGGGCCGAGTCGGGCGGCGAGCACGCGAAGTTCGGCCTCTCGACGTCCGAGATCCTCGAGGCGGCGGCGATCATGAAGGAGTCCGGAATGGAGGGCGCCTTCAAGCTCGTCCACTTCCACATCGGCTCGCAGGTCCCCGACATCCTCATCATCAAGCGCGCCGTCCGCGAGGCCGCGCGCTACTACGCCAAGCTCCGCCGGCTCGGACACCCCGTCGAGTACATCGACGTCGGCGGCGGCCTCGCGATCGACTACGACGGCTCGCGCACGCCGACGGACGCGTCGATGAACTACTCCGTCGAGGAGTACGCGCGCGACATCGTCGGCAACATCCAGGACGTCTGCGACGAGGAGCGGGTCCCGCACCCGCACATCGTCTCGGAGTCCGGTCGCGCGATCGTCGCGCAGCACTGCGTCCTCGTCGTCGAGGCCTTCGGGGCGATCGAGCGCGCGAGCGCCGGGGCGCCGTTCGACGGCAAGGAGGACCACAAGCTCCTCAAGACGCTCCGCGAGACCGACGAGCTGATGTCCGAGCGGAACCTGCTCGAGTCCTGGCACGATCTGCTCCAGGTGAAGGAGGAGAGCGAGAAGATGTTCGAGCTCGGGCTCCTCGAGCTCGACGTGAAGGCGAGCATCGAGACCTACTTCTGGCAGGTCGCGGATCGCATCCGCAAGATCGTCGCGCAGAAGGACCCGGAGGACGTGCCCGAGGAGCTCGCGAACCTCGACGCGCAGTTCAGCGCGCAGCACATCTGCAACTTCTCCGTCTTCCAGTCGCTGCTCGATCACTGGGCGTTCGGCGCGCTCTTCCCCGTCGCGCCGATCCATCGCCTCGACGAGCGCCCGCGCCTCCAGAGCCGCCTCGTCGACATCACGTGCGACTCGGACGGCAAGGTCGGGAAGTTCATCGACAAGACCGAGCCGTCACGGGACACGCTCCCGCTCCACCCGCTCGGCGAAGGCCCCTATCACCTCGGCGTGTTCCTCACGGGCGCGTACCAGGACATCATGGGCGACATCCACAACCTCTTCGGCCGCGTGAACGAGGTCCACGTCTTCCTCGATGACGACGAGGAGTGCGGCTACTACCTCGAGGAGACGATCGAGGGGAACACGATCGCCGACGTGCTCAAGATGACCCAGTACGAGACGCACGACCTCGCCGCGCGCGTGAAGGCGCAGGTCGACGCGGCGATCAAGCAAGACCGGTTCAAGCCCACCGAGGGCATGCGCCTCCTCGCGGAGTACGAGCGCGGGTTGAAGGAGCAGACGTATCTGAACCTCAAGTGACGCGCTTGCTCCAGGGCCTCCTCGTCGTCGCCGCCCTGACCACGGCCTGCGGGGACGTGAAGCGCCCGGACGGCGGGCAGGGGCTCGTCCCGATCGGGCACGTCGCGCCCGACGTCGTCGGCCTCGATCCCGAGGGGCGGTCGGTCTCCGTGGTGGGGAGCCGCGGGAAGCCGGTCGTCGTCTTCTTCTACCCCGCGGACGGCACCCCCGGCTGCACGAAGGAAGCGTGCGCGTTCCGCGACGCGTGGGACCGCTTCACGAGCGCCGGCGTCGTCCTCGTCGGGGTCTCGAGCGACTCTCGGGAGAGCCACGCGTCGTTCCAGGCCGAGCATCGTCTGCCGATGGCGCTCGCCTCGGACGTGTCGGGAGACCTCGGCAGGGCGTACGGAGTCTCCAAGAAGATCTGGGGCTACGACCGCGTGTCCTTCCTCGTCGGACGCGACGGCAGGGTCGCCAAGATCTGGCCCTCCGTGGATCCGGGCCTCCACGCGACCGACGTGCTCGCCGAGGTCGCGCGCCTCCCCTGAGCGTCGAGCGAGAGCGCGTCCCGTGCCGATCGGGTACGCTGACGCGGGGGGATGAGGAGGAGCATCGCATGGCTCGGGCTCGGCGCGCTCATCGCCTGCGGCGGTGAGACGGGAGACGCGCCGGCTCCCCCCGCCTCGCCACCCGCACCCGCACCCGCACCCGCACCCGCACCCGCCGCACGCGCCTCCCGAGCCCTCCTCACCGGGCGCGACTTCCCCGACCACGTCATCGCCCTCACCTGGGACGACGGGCCCGACGAGGGCACGCTCGATCTCGCGCGGTACCTCCAGCGCGAGCACGTCTCCGGCACGTTCTTCGTCGTGCACGACTGGGTGGAGAACGTCTCGCAGGAGCCCGGCCGCGGCCGCTCGGTCTTCGACACCGGCTTCCATCACCTCCCGGTGCTCGGACAGCTCACCGCGCTCGGCCACCGCGTCGGCAACCACACCGAGAACCACGTCCTCCTCACCGACGTGCCGCCCGACGTCGCCGCGAGGCAGATCCTGGGCGCGCAGGCGCTCCTCGCCCCGTTCGAGCGCGACGAGCTGCGTCTCTTCCGGCCTCCCGGCGGCGCGTGGGGACCACGGACCGCCGACGCGCTCGCGGCCGCTCACGTGCTCGACGAGCTCGTCGGTCCGATCGGCTGGGACATCGATCGAAAAGACTGGGAGAGCTCGCTCTACTGCCGTTCGGACCATCCCACGACGGAGTGCGAGCCGGGGCCGATCCCCGGAGAGCGGCGCGTGCGCGCGGAGGTCGTCGCGCGCCGCTACCTCGACAGCATCGTCGCGCGCGGGCGGGGCATCGTGCTCCTCCACGACCGTGTCGGGCACGTCCGCTCTCGGTATGCCTTCGAGATCGCGCGTCACCTCGTCCCCGCGCTCAAGGCGCAGGGGTTCGTGTTCGCGGCCCCCGTGCTCGCGTTCGGTCCGCTCCGGGCGCGCGTGGCGACGCTCGCCGGGGCGGTCGAGACCTCCCTCGCCCGCGTCCGCGGTGCCCCCGCCGCGATCGGCGAGCCGATCGGCGCCGGAGACCTGAACGGAGACGGACGACCGGACGTGTGCGGTCGCTCGGGCGCCAGCGTCTCCTGCGCGCTCGCGACCGCCGACGGCTTTTCGCGCGCCACAGCGTGGGCCACGGCCGTCCCCGCCCGCGCGGCGCTCCGCCTCGTCGACGTGAACGCCGATGGCCGCGTCGATCTGTGCGCGACCGAGGCGGGCGTCGTCTCGTGCGCGCTCGCGCCCTGACGGACGGCTTCCTGAGCTAACCTCGCGCGCGATGGGGCTTCTCTTCGCGCTCGGTTACGACCCGTTCCTCCGGCGGACGGAGGAGGCCTGTCTCGCAGAGTGGCGGCGTGAGGTGCTCGCGGACCTGTCGGGCGACGTCCTCGAGATCGGGGCAGGCACCGGCGCGAACCTCCGCCACTACCCCGATGCCGTCACGCGGCTCACCGTGTCCGAGCCGGACGCGCACATGCGACGCCGGCTCGAAGAGGCCGCGCGCGCCGCGACGACGCCGGCCCGCACGATCGTCGTGAGCGACGCGCCCTCCGAAGCGCTCCCGTTCGAGGCGGCGACGTTCGACGCCGCGGTGTCGACGCTCGTCCTCTGCACGGTCGCGCATCCCGACCGGACCCTCGCCGAGATCGCGCGCGTCCTCCGGCCGGGAGGGCGGCTCGCGTTCCTCGAGCACGTCGCCTCGGACACGGACCCCTCGCGGCTCGCCTGGCAGCGTCGCATCGAGCCCGTCTGGAAATGGCTCGCGGACGGATGCCGCCTCACGCGTCACACCCGCGAAGCGATCGTCCGCGCCGGATTCACGATCGAGCGCGAGGTGCGTGCGAGCATGCGGAAGGCTCCCCCTTGGGTGAGGCCCACCGTGCGCGGGATCGCGCGGAAGGCGAGCGCGTGAAGTCGGCGCTCCTCGGGCTCGCGCTCGCGTGCGCGGCGTGTGGTGGGCCGACCCCGCCCGCCTCTCCGGCGACGACGGGCGCCGACCCGGCCCAGCGGTTCGCCGACCTCGGCGCCTGCCCGCTGGCGGGCGGGGAGACGATCGAGGGGTGCCGGATCGGCTACCGGACCTATGGCACGCTCGATGCGACGCGTTCGAACGCGGTGCTCTTCCCGACGTACTTCACGGGCACGAGCGCCGACCTCGTCGAGAGGGTCGTCGACGAGCTCGTCGACACCAAGCGCTTCTACGTCGTGCTCGTGGACGCCCTCGGCAACGGGGTCTCGACGTCGCCTTCGAACAGCGCCACGCAGGCCCGGACGCGGTTTCCGCGCTTCACCGTCGACGACATGGTCGAGGCCGAGCGGCGCCTCGTGGTCGACGTGCTCCGGATCCCGAAGCTCCACGCCGTGATGGGCATCTCGATGGGTGGCATGCAGGCGTACGCCTGGGGGGCGCGTCACCCGTCGCTCGTCGGAAAGGTCGTCTCGATCGCGGGGACCCCGTCGCAGACGTCGAGCGATCTCCTGCTCTGGAGCGCAGAGGTGGCCGCGATCGAGAGCGACGTCGCCTACGAGGGCGGCGCCTACCAGGGCAGGCCGTTCCTCCGCGCGCCCGTCTACATCCACGAGCTCCATCTCACGACGCCCGCGCATCGCGCGCGGGAGACGACGAGCGAGGCCTTCGCTGGATGGCGCGATGCGATGGCGAAGGCTTCCTACTTCGACTGGAACGACTGGGTGAGGCAGGCGCAGGCGATGATGGCGCACGACGTCGGTCGCGGCCTCGGAGGCCTCCCGGGCGTGGCGAAGCGCATCCCCGAGCTCCTCGTCGTCGTCGCCGAGCACGATCAGATGGTGAACCCCGCTCCCTCCTTCGAGCTGGCGAAGCTGCGGCAGGCGGAGACGCTCGTGCTGCATGGCGACTGCGGCCACGCGGCGCCCAGCTGCGAGGCGGACGTCGTCAAGGCCCGCGTCCGCGCCTTCCTCGCGAAGTGAGGGGAGCGTGCTAGACGGAGGGCATGGGTCAGCTCATCGACGGCGCGTGGAAGGCAGGCTGGTACGACCCCGACGCGAAGGGGGCCTTCCGGCGACCGGCCACCAAGTTCCGCGCGAAGGTATCGAGCGACGGGAGCACGCCCTTCGCGCCCGAGGCCGGGCGATATCACCTCTACGTCTCGTACGCGTGCCCGTGGGCGCACCGGACGCTCATCATGCGCGCGCTACGCGGCCTCGAGGGCGCGATCTCCGTCACGGTGGTCGATCCGAAGATGAGCGACGAAGGATGGTCGTTCGAGGCGAGTGACCCCGATCCAGAGGCGCCGAGCACGTACCTGCGCGAGGTCTACCTCCGCGCCGCGCCGCGATATACGGGCCGCGTGACGGTGCCGATCCTCTGGGACACCTCGGAGAAGACCATCGTCAACAACGAGTCGCGGGAGGTGATGCGCATGCTCGACACGCAGTTCGACGCCCTCGCGACGAACGAGACCTCCTACGCGCCGCCCGAGCTCCGCGCGCGGATCGACGAGACCCTCGACGCGATCTACGAGCCGATCAACAACGGCGTCTACCGCGCCGGCTTCGCGACGAGCCAGGCTGCGTACGAGACCGCGTGTCGCGAGCTCTTCACCGCCCTCGATCACTGGGACGGCGTCCTCGGACGGCAGCGCTACCTCTGTGGCGACGCGCTCACCGAGGCCGACGTCGCGATGTTCACGACGCTGCTCCGCTTCGACGTCGTCTACCACGCACACTTCAAGTGCAACCTGCGTCGCATCCAGGACTACCCGAACCTCTCGGGGTACCTTCGCGAGATCTACCAGCTGCCGCTCGTCCGTCCGACCTGCCGGCTCGATCACATCAAGGTTCACTACTACTGGAGCCAGACGACGGTGAACCCGCACCGCGTCGTTCCGCTCGGTCCCCCGCTCGACTACCTCGAGGTGCCGCACGAGCGCGGCCGCTCGTCCTCGTAGAGCGACATCGCATAGGCGCCCGCGCGCGTCGCGCGGAGCCGCTCGAAGAGCTCGCGCGCGGAAGCGGGCAGGCGCGCGTAGGGGCACAGGCGCTCCTCGACCGCAGGCGTGAAGAGCACGGGGCCGGCGAGGGAAGCGAACGTCACGTCGGCAGCCGTGAACACGTCTCCGACGAGGCGCCCTGTCTGCTCGAGCCGGGCCCCGGCGTCCGCGAAGGCGCGCTCGAGCGCCGCCATGGACCGCGCGTAGCCGGCGTCGTCGATGCGGAGGCCGCGGCGGATGGCCTTGGCCATCGCCCGGTGGCCTGCGGCCGTGACGCTCCGCTCCCAGCTCCGCGCGCTCCGCGCGAGCACATGCCGCATGAGGTCGTGATCGGGGAGGAGCTGGTAGTACGCGACACGCCGCGCCGCGGGACCGAGGGTGCGATCGAGGTCGGCGACGTAGCGCGTGAGCGTCTCGTCGAGGTCGGACGGCCAGAGCTTCGGCGCACCGGACGTCGCGTGAGCGTCGGCCCATCGGAGGATCGCGCTCGAGCCGACGACCGCGCGGCCGTCCTCGGGGACGAGGATGGGCACCTGGCGCTGTCCGCTGGCGGAGAGCGCAGCGGCCCAGGCGAGGAGCGGCGCGTGCGCCTCTTCCTCGTACGCGAGCCCCGCGTGGTCGAGCCCCCAGCGCGCCTTCTCGCAGAAGTGGCTGAAGCCGATCGTCACGAGGCGCATCGTGGCCTCGCGTCGCGTCGGTCGAGCTCGTTGGCGAGGATCGTGACGACGTCCTCCGCGTGGAGGCTGCGGGGGCCGACCGAGAGCGGCGTCGCGCCGAGCCTCGCGAGGTGCGCCCGCGTCGCCTCGTCGAAGCCGGTCGGATCGCCGAGGACGAAGCCGACCCTCGCCCGGTCGATCTCCGCCTCGGCTCGCACGTCGGCTCCGCCCTCCTCGAGGACGAAGAGGACATCCGCGCGGGCGTCCGAGAGCGCGACGTCGAGGTCCCCCTTCGCGACGGCGACGCCGTGGCGGAGGACGGTGAACCCCCGCGCGCCGTCGTCCGTCGTCGCGAGGGCCTTCTGGAGGAGCACCGCCATGCTCCGCTCGTCAGGCCGGAGGAATTTCGCCGCCGCGCCTTCCACCCGCAGGACGCGCGGCGCTCTCGGTCCGCCGCGGAGGACGAGGTAGGCGACGACGTCCTGCCTCACGCCGTGCGAGACGAGCAGCGCGGCGCGTAGGGCGCGCGCGAGGACGTCGAGGCGGCCGCTCGTGGAGGGCAGATCGTCCAGGCGGAAGTCCCCCGACGCCTCGGCCCGGCCGCCGACGAGGACGAAGCTTCTCCGGCATCCGGCTGGCTGGATCATGCTCTCGGCTTCGTGCATCGTACGGACGTCGCGGACCGAGCCTCGAATACTCGTGCGAAACCCGATGCGCAACGGCGTCCTTCCTGGCCTCGCCCCTTTCCTCCTTCCGCTCGCCACCGCGGCGTGTGAGCCCCCGCGGCCGCCTGCCGTGCCGGCCCCTGCCGCGGCGACCGAGGGGGAAGAGGACGTGGCCTTCCTCCGCAGTGAGAAGCTCGACGAGGACGTCCAGGAGCTCGTCGTCCGGGCGTTCGGCGCCGACGTGGTGTTCACCTTCGACGTGAGCGCGCGGGCGCCGCTCGACGCCATCACGCGTGCGCGCTTCCGCGAGCGCGGCGTCTCGATCGAGGGCGGAGACGAGGCGGATCGCTCCCGGCTCTACCGCGTCGAGGCGAAGGCCTCCGCGCTCGGCGTCCTCACCGGCGACGAGCGCGTCCGCGCCGTGCGCTGCGCGCCTCCGCCGCTCCCAAACGGGCCGCTCCCAGACGAGGACGCCTGGCGCAAGAAGCTCGAGCGCGACGTTCGCACGATCGTCGGGGCGAAGAGCACGTGCTGGTTCGAGGTGACGATACGGTTCGGCAAGGAGCCGCCGGCGGGAGAGCGCGCCTACTTCGAGGAGCACGGCGTCGTCGTCCTCGGCTGGAGCGCCGACGACGCAATCGCGTGGGTTCCTGTCGGGTTCCTCCCGTGGGTCGCGCTCCGTTCGAGCGTCGCCTTCGTGGAGGTCCGGCGGAATTTTCGGTGACGGGCAGGGAGATCACCCTGCCTCCCACCTGATCTGGGAAGGTCCTCGCTTTCGGAGAGACCCAGATCACCGGCGATCGAGGCGCGCCGTCCGGGGTGGTGTTGCGCACGTCCGGCGCACATTCGCGCGAGAGAACGGCGCGGTGTTGCGCGCGGGGCGACATGGCTCGGGCCTTGCGGAAGCCCATGTCATGCTCCTCAAGAAGCTCTTTCTCCTCTCGATGATCGCGGGTGTGACGGCCGCCGTCGGCCTCCCGGGCTGCGCTGCCGAGACAGGCGACGAGGAGGACGAGGACTACGAAGAGGAGCCGCAGGTCGACACGAGCGAGGAAGCTCTCCGGAGCGGGGTGAGCTGCGCGGAGAAGGCGGCGACCGGCTACAACCGCGGCAGCGCGTACGCGATGAAGGTCGTGACCGTCGGCGGCAAGTCGACCGCGAAGCCGACGGCACACGCGTTCCTGAAGCTCCAGGCCGCCGCCGACCGCGCCGGCGTGTCGCTCTCGATCAACAGCGGGTTCCGCACGATGGCGGAGCAGCAGCGCCTCTACGACTGCTACCGGACGAAGAGGTGCAACAACGGCAACCTCGCCGCGCGTCCGGGCTTCTCGAATCACCAGAACGGACGCGCGCTCGATCTCGCGACGTCGAACTGGGGGTGGGTACGCTCGAACGCGCCGAAGTTCGGCTTCCGCGCGACGGTGCCGAGCGAGCGATGGCACTGGGAGTTCTCCGGTGCGGACCCGGGCGGGCCCTGCTCCGGCGGGAGCACCGCGCCGGCGGCGAGCCCCGACGGCGCCGACGATGCGGAGCCGACCGGCGGCGGCTGCCGCTCGGCGACGCTCGGCAAGGACGTCGCCGAGGGCGCGTGCGTCCAGGCCGAGTCGAACGAGGCGTACTACCAGTGCCACGAGGGCAAGTGGTACCGAGGCGTCACGAACGGCAAGGGACCCTACGGCACTTGCACGTCGTCGCACGCTCTCTGACGGGACGTCTCCCTTCGGCCATCGCGGTCAGGGGGTCCAGGTCGCAGAGCCGACCTTCGTCTCCGCGCCGTCGACGGTCGCGAAGAGCTCGACCTCGATCTCGGTGCCGACGGCGTCCTTGCCGATGACGTTGGTAGCGCCTTCGGCGCAGGAGAGGCTCTCGCCGACGTCGAGCTTGCCGTTCGTGTTCGTGTCCGCCGGCGTGCAGACGAGGGTGACAGCCTCCTTGCCGTCGGGCGTCGCCTTCACCGCGATGCCCTGCAGGTCGTAGCCGTCGTCGCGCGCGTCGTCGACCTTCAGGTCGAAGAGCGCGTCGCCGGCCGCGTCGGTCGGGGGCGTCGCCTTCGAGGCGACGGAAATCTCCCCGTCCTGGCCCGAGCACCCCACGGCAGCGAGGGCGAGGCACGAGACGACGGCGAAGGTCGGGAACGAACGAAGGTTCATGATGTTCTCCAGGTAAGGTCCGAGCGTCCTGCTCGGCTCGAACAGGAACGTGCGTCACGGCGGGGCTCGGGGCCACGGACGCGGGCTGACACGACCTGACCTGGCGCGCGGGTTGCGACGATGCCCTCCAGGTGGATGCCATGAGCGCCTCGACGACGATTTCCACGGTCCTGCTCCTGGGGCTGATCGGCGCATGCGGCGGGGCGCGACCCGCGGAGGTCGCGCAGACCACCGTGACGAGCGGCGCGGCCTCGGCGCCCGGCGCGGTCGAGCTCTCCCGTCCGCGCGAAGGCGCGGCCTGCGGGCCGTCGCTCGCCCCCGTCCTCGAGTTCGCCCCGCAGACGGACGCGCTGGCCTCGGGTGAGGGGGAACGGCTCGCGACGTGGGCCGAGTGCGTGAATCGACCGAACCTCGCGCACACGACGGTCGTCCTCGTCGGGAGCGACGAGCCGGGGGCAGGGGAGGGGCTCTTCGTCGCCCGCGCGAACCGGATCCGCGAGGGGCTCGTCGCGCGCGGCGTCACGCCCGAGCGCGTCGTCGTCGGCGCGCCGGGCGCGTCGCGGGAAGGCGGCAGGCTCGGCCCGGCGTCCACCGTGACGCTCGAGGTCACGTCTTCGGACAGCGTCCGGTTCGGTCGTCGATGAAGGCGAGCATGGCCGACCGCACGCTCGTCGTCGCGAGGCTCCGCGAGATCGGAGACCTCCTCGACCTCGCCGGGAAGGACGCGTTCCGCGCGCGCGCCTACGCGAACGGCGCGCGGGCGCTCGAGGCCAGCCGCCTCACGATCGACGAGCTCCTCGAGGGGGGCCGGCTCCTCGCGCTCCCGGGCATCGGGCGCGGCCTCGCGAAGATCATCGAGGAGATCCACGCGACGGGCGACAGCGGCCTCGCCCGCGAGCTCCGGAGGGGGCTGCCGACGGACGCCGTCGCGATGGCACGCGCGACGGGCCTCGGCCTCGCGCCCTTGCGCGTCGTCCACGAGGCGCTCGGGGTGTCGAGCCTCCACGAGCTCCGGGCCGCAGCCGAGGACGGGCGGCTCCTCCGCGTGAAGGGCTTCGGCCACAAGAAGGTCGGCAAGGTCCTCGCGTCCATCGCGCGCGGGCCGACGCGCGCCCCCGGCGACGACGCGGCCGGGACGGTGCTCCTCCACGAGGCGCTCGACGTCGCCGCGAGCCTCGAGGACATGCTCCTCGCGACGGAGGCGATCCATCGCGTCCGACTCGTCGGGTCCGTGCGGCGGCGCGTCGAGCTCTCGCGCGACATCGACCTCGTGCTCGTCGCGCCCGACACCGGCGCGGCGCTCGAGGCGGCGACGCGGCTCGCTCGCGTCGCGGTGGTCGACGCCCTCTCGCGCGAGGAGCGCCGGGTCAGAGTCCGTCTCGGCGACGGGATGCCGGTGGACTTCGTCGCCTGCGAAGCGCCCGAGGTCGGAATCACGCTCGTGCGCGAAACGGGATCTGTGGCGCACGTCGCCGCGCTCGAGGCGCGGGCGCTGGGGCGGGGGACGACGCTGGAGGCGATCGCCAGGGGCGGCCCCGGGGAGGCCTCGATCTACGCGGCCCTCGGGCTCGCGTTCGTGACGCCCGAGCTCAGGGAAGGGCAGGGGGAGATCGAGGAGGCGGCGCGAGGCTTCGCGGAAGGGCGGGATCCGTGGGACGACCTCGTCCGCGAGACCGACGTTCGCGGTCTCGTCCACTGCCACACGACCTGGTCGGACGGGCGCTCGTCCATCGAGGAGATGGCGGCCGCCGCGAAGGCGTGGGGCGCGAGCTACCTCACGATCACCGATCACTCGGCGGCGGCGCACTACGCGGGCGGGCTCGACCGCGAGCGGCTCGTCCGGCAGGCGGACGAGATCGCGGCGGCGGAGGAGAAGGTCGGGATCCAGATCCTCCGCGGGACGGAGGCCGACATCCTCGCCGACGGACGGATCGACTGCCCGGAGGACCTCTTCGAGAGGCTCGACGTGGTCGTCGCGAGCCTCCACGCGCGTCACAAGCAGGACGAGGACGAGATGACGCGCCGTCTCGTCCGCGCGATGCAGGCGCCCGTCTTCAAGATCTGGGGCCACCCCCTCGGGCGGCTCGTGCGGTCGCGCCCGCCGGTCGCGTGTCGGGTGGAGGAGGTCCTCGATGCGCTCGCCGCCTCGCGTGGCGCGATCGAGATCAACGGCGATCCGCGCCGGCTCGATCTCCCGCCGGAGTGGATCCGGGCTGCCCGGGCGCGGGGCATCCCGTTCGTGCTCTCGGTCGACGCGCACGCGGTGGCCGACTTCCGCAACGTCCGCTGGGCGACCGCGATGGCGCGCCGTGCCGGGGTGCGGCGATCGGAGGTCCTGAACGTCAAGAGCGCGGCCGCCTTCGCGCGGGCCGTCCGTCCCGCGCCGGAGCGCCGGGCGGCGTAGGCCCTTGCCGCCTGGACGCCGCCGGGGGAGAGGAGGGCACCTCCGTGCGGTTCCCCGGGCGACGCAAGCACAAGCACTACTTCCCCGTTCGCGAGCGGGATCCGCTCCTCCACCACGCGGGCCTCGACGGTCCGAACGCGCGGGTCCACGTCGTCGGCATCGACCAGACGCTCGTCGACATCGACGCGCGGGTCGACGACGCGCTGCTCGCTCGCTACGGGCTGCCGAAAGGCGACTCGACCGTCATCCCGGGAGACCGCGCCGCCTCGCTCTACGACGAGCTCTTCAGCGAGAAGAAGATCGTGTCGGAGTTCGCGGGCGGCACGGTGGGCAACACGCTGCACAACTACTCGCTCCTCGCCGACGACGCCTCGATCCTCCTCGGGGTGATGACCGACCCGATCCGCGTGGGCACGTCGGGGTATCGCTACGTGTCGAACACGTCGAGCCGCGTGAACCTGGACCACCTCCAGCCCGTCGACGGCCCGCTCGGTCGGTGCTTCGCGCTCGTCACGCCCGACGGTGAGCGCTCGTTCGCGATCAGCGCGGGGAAGATGAACGCGCTCCGTCCCGACAGCGTGCCGGAGCACGTGTTCGCCGAGGCGGCCGCGCTCGTCATCAGCGCCTACCTCATGCGCGCCGAGGCCGACGAGCCGATGCCGCGAGCGACGCTGCGCGCGGTGGACCTCGCCCGAAAGGCGGGTGTCCCCGTGGTGCTCACGCTCGGCACCCGCTTCATCATCGCGGAGCGGCCGGACTTCTGGCGTGCGTTCGTCGCCGAGCACGTCGACGTCCTCGCGATGAACGAGGAGGAGGGCGAGGCCCTGACGGGCGCGGGCGACCCGCTCGTCGCCTGCGAGCGCGCGCTAGACCTCGCCGACGTCGTCCTGTGCACCGCGGGCCCCACGGGTCTCTACATGGCGGGCTGGACCGACGACGCGGTCAAGCGCGCGACCCGCTACCCCCTCCTCCCCGGCGCGATCCCCGAGTTCAACCGCTACGAGTTCAGCCGACCGATGAAGAAGGCCCACTGCGCGAGCCCACTCAAGGTCTACGCGCACATCGCCCCGTACCACGGCGGCCCTGCGCGCATCACGAGCGCGAACGGCGCGGGGGACGCGGCGCTCTCGGCCCTCCTCCACGACATGTCCGCCAACCTCTATCACCGCGCGCGCGTCCCCAGCTCCGCGAAGCACGCGCGGGAGTTTCTCACGTACTCCTCGATGAGCCAGGTCTGCCGCTACGCCAACCGCGTCAGCTACGAGGTGCTCGTCCAGTCCTCCCCCCGCCTCACGCGCGGACTCCCCGAACGGGAGGAAGGCCTGAACGAGGAAGCGTACTGGGCCCTCTGACGGTCCCTGACCGGACGGCCACCGGCCGGCCTCTGCCCCGGCCCGCGACGCTGCGCTTGACAGGCGGCGGCCGCCGTCTCAATGTAACCCGTGGTCACTTTGCAACCAGGGGTAACATGGACGACACCGCCTCGCTCGACACCTACCTCTTCCAGCGACACGACCGCCCGCTCGTCGAGCCGCCGCCGCGGCAGAGCAGCCTCGATCGGGGCCGAGAGGTGGCCCTCACGGCGCGAGACGGGCTCGCGCTCGCGGGCACGGTCTTCGAGCCGCGGAGGGCGGAGGCCCGCTCGCGCGCGGCCGCGCGGCTCCCGGTCGTCGTCGCGTCCGCGACGGGCGTGAAGCAGCGCTACTACCGCCCCTTCGCGTCGTGGCTCGCATCGGAGGGGTATCGCGTCGTCACGTTCGACTACCGCGGGATCGGCGGCTCCCGCGCGCCCGGCGCGGCGTGGCACGGCGCCGACATGCACACCTGGGGCGAGCAGGACCTCGCGGGGGTCCTCGCGCAGGTGTCGGGCGATCCCGCGCTCGGCGGGGGCCGAGGCAAGGCGCTCGTCGTCGGCCACAGCGTGGGCGGTCAGCTGCTCGGCCTCCAGCCCGAGCCCGCGCGCATCGCCGCGTCGGTGAACGTCGCGTCCGGGAGCGGCGACTACCGGCTCTGGCCGGCAGACGCCCGCTGGCGGATGGCGCTCCTCTGGTACGGCATCGTCCCCTCCGTGACGCGCGTCGTCGGCTACCTGCCGGGGGCGCTCGGCATCGGAGAAGACCTGCCGCCCGGCGTCGCCCTCGAGTGGGCGCGCTGGTGCCGGACGCCGGGGTACCTGGTCGGGGGGCCGAACGAGGAGCGCCGCGCGCGCTTCGCTCGCTTCCGCGCGCCGATCCTCGCCTTCTGCTTCGCGGACGACACCTATGCGCCGCCCGACGCCGTCGACGCGATGATCGCGCTCTACGCGGCGTCCGCGCCGGTCACGAAGCGCATGGTGTCGCGAGGCGAGGCCCGGGTCGGACACTTCGGGTTCTTCCGCGAGCGCCATCGCGCGTTCTGGCGGGAGGCGAAGGCCTTCCTCGACGCGCACGCCGACGTTTGACCTGACGGAGCCGTCCGTGCTGCTCTCCCCGCCGATGAGGCGGGCGAAGGTCGCGGCGGCGAAGAAGAAGACCGCCTACCACCACGGCGACCTCCGTCGTGCGCTGGTGACCGCCGCGACGGCGGCGATCGAGGAGGCCGGCGAGGGGGCCCTCACCCTCCGCGAGGTCGCGCGCCGGGTCGGCGTCACGCACCCCGCCGCCTACCGCCACTTCGAGGACAAGACCGCGCTCCTCGCGGCCGTCGCCGAGGAGGGCTACGTCGTGCTCGCGGATGCGATCGAGCGCGCGCTCGGCGCCGCGAGCTCACGCCCTCGGGAGCGCCTGCGGGCGCTCGCCGTGGCGTACGTCGATTTCGCCGTCCGGAGCCCGGCCCAGTACGCGGTGATGTGGGGGCCACGCTTCAACACGGATGGCCGCTTCCCGTCGCTGGAGGCGGCCATCAGGCGCGTCTACGAGCTCGTCGCGCGGGAGGTCGAGCGCGGACAGGCGGAGGGAGATCTCCGCCCCGGCCAGACCCGCGACCTCGCGATCGGGCTCTGGGTCGTCGGCCACGGGTACGTCGAGCTCGTGGCTCGCCGCCGCATC
Organism: Polyangiaceae bacterium; assembly: GCA_022842465.1. GTDB lineage: Bacteria > Myxococcota_A > Polyangia > Polyangiales > Polyangiaceae > Labilithrix. The sequence continues at coordinate 20,571 of JALHPN010000079.1, forward strand.
CGCGTGAAGAGCCGCGAGAAGGCGATCGAGTACTTTCTCACGCTCTTCGAGCCGTGGCTCGACGGCATCGCCGTGAAGCGCTGAGCGCCGCTCAACCCCGGACCGGCTTCGACGGCTCCCACTGGTGCTCGGACACGACGTGCCCGTAGCCGCCGCCGACGATCGCGCCGTAGAGGAGGTGGAGCCCGAAGAACGCGACCGCCGCCGCCCAGCCGCCGCGCGCGAAGTACGGACCCGGCTCGCCGAGGACCTCGGGGACGAGCGGGTGGAACTGGGGAGTGAAGCCGACGAGCATCCCGATGAACAGCGAGTGAGGGATCGTCGTGATCATCCCCATGAACGCCCCCCCGTGGTTCCAGACGCGTTCGAACATGTAGGCGTAGAGCAGCCCGAAGAGCGCGCCGACGATCAGGTGCATCCCGAGCCCCAGCAGGAACGCGGACGTGCCGGGCAGGATCCCGGTCATCGTGCCGAGCATCATCTCGATCTGGACGGGGATGCCGGCGGCCCGGAGGCCGAACGACACGAGGCTCATCGCCAGAGCTCCAGCGAGACCGAACACCACAGCGCGACCGGGTTTCATGCGGGTGACCTCCACGATGGGAGATCGAGCTTGCACCTGGCGCGCCAGGCGAGCGCGACCCGAGATATCCTCCGAGCCCGATGACGGAACCCGGCGGGAGAGCCACGAGACCGTCCAGCGGGACGCTCGAGGTCCGCGTGGCGAGCGCGAGCCCGAGCGCGGCAACGTTGCACGTCGAGGCGAACCTCGAGAAGCTCGAGCGAATCACCGAGCCGCACGAGCGCTCCCAGGTCCTCCTCGAGATCGGCCTCGCGCTTCGCGACGACCTCGGCGATCACGGGCAGGCGGCAGACGCGCTCCTCGAGGCCGTGCGCTCCTGGCCCCGCCACGACGGCGCGCTCGACGCGCTCGAGCCTCTCCTCCGAGCACAGGGGCGGTTCGGCGAGGCCGTGGCCGTGCTGCAGGCCCAGGCGGCCAGAGAGCGCGAGGTGCCCAGGGCGCTCGCCTGCGCGGAGGTCGTCGTCCGGTGGCTCACGAGCGAGCTCGGCCGCGCCGATCTCGCGCGCGCGTGGGTGGAGCGCATCCGTGGGCTCGACACGACCCACTGGCTCGTCCATTTCCTCGACTCGGCTGCGGCCCGGGAGCGCGGGGACGCGAAGCGCGAGCTCCAGGCGCTCGACTTCGCCGTCCTCAGCGCGCGACGCGCCGACGATCGGGCCCGCATCCACCTCCTCATGGCGGCCCGCTACCTCGAAGAGCGGACGATCGATCTCGGCGAGGCGAAGAAGCACTTCGCCGCCGCCCACAAGCTCGAGCCGAAACGCCTCGAGCCGCTTCGTGGGCTCGAGCACATCGCGACGCGCGAGAACGACAAGGTCGCGCTCGGGGACGTGCTCCGACGGGCCTCCGTCGCCGATGTCCCGGGCGAAGAGCGCGTCGAGATCCTCCTCCGCCTGGCGCGCCTCGAAGAGACCGAGTTCAAGAAGCCGGAGCTCGCGGCGCGGACGCTCGAGCGCGCCCTCGATCTCGCCCCCGGCCACGCGGAGGCGCTCGCCGCGCTCGAGCGCTGCTACTTCGGGGCGCGCGCATGGCCGGAGCTCGCGAGCGTCCTCGAGCGCGCGGCGACGAGCACCGCCGATCCCGAGCGGCGCCGCGCGCGTCTGGCGCGTCTCGGCGAGGTCCTCGAGACGCGCCTCGGGGACGCCCGCGCGGCGGTGGCGACGTACACCCGCCTCGCGACTGCCTTCCCCGACGACGAGACGCTGCTCGCCGAGCTCGCGCGCCTCACGGAGAAGACGGGTGACGTGACGACGGCCGCGCACGCCCGCGCGCGGCTCGCGTCGCTCGCGCGGGATCCGCACGTCCGTGCGCGCCATCTCGTCGTCGCAGGGCAGCTGCTCGTCCCGGTCGACCCGGCCGCCGCGCGCGCCTCCTTCGAGCGTGCCGTGGAGGCGGATGCGACGAACGCGGCAGCCTGGAGCGCGCTCGTCTGGGACGCCCGCGCCGCGAACGACACCCCGCGCGTCCTTCGCTACCTCGAGGCGCGCGCAGAGGGGGCGGAGACCCCCCGGGCGCGCGGAATGGCCTGGGTCGAGCTCGCGGAGGCGCGCGCGCGCGCGGGCGATCGCCGCGGAGCGCGCGACGCGTACGAGGCCGCGTGGGGAGCTGACGATACGAGCGAGTCGGCCGCGAACGCGCTCCTCGCGCCGCTCCTCGACGACCAGCGCTGGGAGGAGCTCGACACGATCGTGTCCGTCTCGCTCTCCGGTGCGGAGCGTGACAAGGACGACGCCCGGCTCCTCGCCGCTCGTCGCGCGGAGATCGCGCTCGCGCGCGCGCAAGGGAGGCCGCTCCGCGAGCTCGTCGCCGCGCGGGCCGCCTACCGCCTCGCCCCTGGCGCGGAGGACACGAGCGAGGCGCTCGCCCGCGCGGCGTTCGCGATGCGGGCTGACCCGGTCGTCATCGACGCTCGCGCGGAGCTCGAGAGGCTCGGCGACGCCCCCGACCACCTCGGCCTCGACGGACGCGTGATGCTCGCCGACGTGCTCGCGCTCCTCGGCGACACCGAGCGTGCCGGCGCTCTCTACGACCTCGTGCTCGCCGACGCGCCCGAGAACGACCGCGCGCTCCGCGGGCTCTCGCAGATCCACGGCGCCACCGGCAACCGCGTCGCGGCGCTCTCGCTCCGGCGCCAGATCGCGCGGGGCACGAGGGATCCCGGCGAGCGATTCGAGCTCCTCGTCGAGATCGCGGACGCGTTCGCGACGCGGGCGGGCGCCCCGGAGCTCGCCGAGGAGGTCTACGAGGAGGCGCGCGTCCTCCGCCCCGCCGAGCTCCCGATCCTCCACAAGCTCGTCGCGCTCCGGCAGGAGCTCGGGCGCTGGCAGGGCGTCTTCGACGCCCTCGCAGGGATCGAAGCGGTCGACAAGGACCCCCAGAGGCGCTCGAAGACCCTCTTCACGATGGCGCAGATCGCGCTCCGCGAGCTCACCGATAGGCGGAAGGCCATCGATCTGTTCGATCGCGTCCTCGACGTCGATCCGAAGAACCTGGAGGCCTTCGAGCGCATCGTGCGGCTCCTGACCGAGGACAAGGACTGGCTCGCGCTCGACCAGATGTACGAGCGCATGGCGCGCCGCGCCGCCTCCGACACGAGCCTCCACCACGCCCTGCTGAAGCAGGTCGCCGTCCTCCGTCGTGATCGCCTCGGAGACCCCGCCCGGGCTGCCGAGGCCCTCCGCGTCGCGATCGGGCTCGCGCCGAAGGACGACGAGGCGCAGATCATGCTGCGCGAGATCCTCTCGCGGACGGGGCAGGCCGGGAGCGCCGTGCAGGTCACCCTCGATCGGATCTTGCGCGACCCGCTCGATCCGACGCCGTACCCGGCGTACTTCGACTTGCTCGTCTCGCAGGGCGCGCGGGATCGCGCGGTGTGCGCCGCTTCGGTGATGCGCTTCCTCGGCGTCGCCCACGCGCCGGCGGAGAACCTGCTCACGGCCTACCTTCATCCGCCGATCGAGGGCATCCTCCAGGCCCTCGGCGACGGCGGCTACGAGGAGCTCCTCCACCCGGACCTCGACCCCGAGCTCACGACGATCCTCTCCGTCGTCGCGGGCGCGGCTGTCGACCTCCTGGTCTCGCGGCTTCCCCTCCGCGAGCGCCTGGGACATCCCGGCCCGAAGCTCGACGACGCGGGGCTCGTGAAGCTCTCGGCGCGCTCGGCCTCTCTCCTCGGCGCGCCCGCTCCGAAGCTCTACAGGCGCCGCGCGCCCGGCCCGGCCTTCGCGGCAGCCGCGACCCGGCCTGCTTCCCTCGTGGTCTTCCCGCCCGCTCTCCTGGGTGTGCCGCGCGACGTTCTCACGTTCGTCGTCGGCAAGCGCGTCGTCGAGGTCACGCCGCAGCTCTTCGCGCGTGCGCTCTGCCCCTCGCTCACGGAGCTGAAGGGGCTCGTCGCGTCCGCGGCCCGCATCGCGGCGGGGGCGCCGGAGGCGGGCGACGTGCCGCTCCGTGATCGCCTGAAGAAGGACGACCTCGCACGGCTGTCTCTGTCGGTCGACGCCGCGATGCAGCGAAGCGGCAAGCTCGACGTCCTGCGGTGGGCGCAGCTCGCGGACGTCTCCGCCTCGCGCGCCGGGCTCCTGCTCGCCGGGAGCGTGGACGCGGCGCGCGCCGCGATCGCCCTCGAGCCGCAGGCGCCCGGCGACCTGTCCCCGCGGGAGAAGCTCCGCGAGCTCGTCGTCTTCCATCTCGGCGACGCGAGCGCCTCGCTCCGCAAGAGGCTCGGCGTCGCGCTGTGAGCCTCGCCCACGCCGCGCGGCACGAGCGTGGGGAGGCGCCCGACCGGCGACTTTGCTGGCCGTCCACCTCGGAGGCTCTTAGAGTGGGAGCCATGTGGAGAGCGTCGCCCGCCTTCCTCGTGCTCCTGGCGCTCGGAGCGACCGGCTGCTCGTCGCTCCAGGAGCTGGACGGCGGGCAGCTCGGCGCGACGTTTCCGAGCGCTCCCGGGCGGAAGTACTTCCTGAAGAAGTCCCCGTTCGGAACGTCGATCCTCGTCTGTGACGGAGGGCCTCGTGAAGCGGTTTGCTTCGAGAAGCCGAACTGACGTGCGTCCCCGCGCCGGATTCGCCCTGGTGACCGCGCTCGTGCTCGCTCCGGCGCTCACCGGGTGCACGCACGTTCGCTATTCGCGGAACGGGCCCAACGGGGAGACGTGGACCGTCTACTCCCACACGTTCGGCGACGACACGGTCAGCTATTGCGCGCCCCAGCAGTTCGGCGGCAACTGCTTCGCCGCGCGCGAGTACTCGCGCGCCCCGAGTGTCCTGCCATCGCAGGCCTACGCCGCGCCCCCGCCGATGTGGGGGCCGCCGCAGCAGCCGCCGCCGGCGTGGGGACCCCCGCCGGTCTTCGTGCCCGCTCCCGGCCGTCGCTGACGGGCCCAGCCGGATCAGGTCGCCGCCCCCTCGGCGCGCGCCTCCGCCAGGCGGCGCCACGTCGGGTCCTCCGGCGGCCGGCTTCCGCGTACCGACGACGAGCCCCATCTGTTCGCCGGATCTGTCGAGGCCGGTCGCGCTCATGGCCGCTCGGCGTTTCCACACTTGACGAGCACGCCCCGGTTGACGAAGATGAAAGTCGTTTTCAACAAGGAGTGGGCATGGACGGCTCTGTCTCCGCGGAACCAGGCGCGCTCGGCGAGATCTCCCAGGGGAGGACGGAGGAGCAGGAGGGCGGTGTGGAAGCGAGGCGGCCTCCTCCCCCGCACGATCCAGCCGAGCGCGTGGTCGTCGCGCGGCTCGGCGCGTGGGAGGTGCGCCTCTTCACCGGACGCAAGCTCGAGTACTTCGTGCCTCGCGGCCTCTGGCATGCGCAGCTCTGGCATCCGGGCGAGCGCGTGTCGGTGCTCACGCCTTCGCGTCTGACGTGCGGCCTCTACGAGGCCTACCCCGTCGAAGGGTGGAAGGCGCGTGCGAGACGGTACGAGGAGCTCGTCGCGCGCGTCGTCGCTACGGAGGTGCCGCTGGCAGGGGAGGTCGCGCGGCTCGAACGGTCCCTCGTCGATGGCTTCGTCGCCACCCGCGCGGGGCGTCCGTCATGAGCGGCAGCCTCAGCGTCCACCCCGACGAGATCGTGGCGCTCGTGGGCCGCGCGCGCGCAGCCGACATGTTTCCCGAGCTGGGGGACTTCGATCCGCGAGCGCAGCAAATGCTCGCCGAGCTCGCGATCGACGAGACCACCCTCGATCCGCGCTGTGTGCGCGCCGCCGTCGTGCGCACGCTCGTCATCGACGGTCTCGTGCGCGACTTCTTCGCGCGTCATCCCGACGGGCTCGCCATCGGCCTCTACGCCGGGCTCTGCACGCGCTTCTTCCGCGTGGACAACCGCGCCCTGCGCTGGGTCGACGTCGACCCGTCCGACGTCGCGGCCTTCAAGGTCGCCCAGGGGTGGCCTTCGGAGCGGCACTGGGTGGCATCCGCGTGCTCCTTGACCTGCACCTGCTGGATGGACCTCCTCTCTGCCGCCCCCGACGTGCCGACGCTGCTCGTCTCGGAGAACGGGCTTCGCCACCTGCCCCGCCGCGACGTGGACCTCTTCCTGACCCGCGTCTCGGCGCGCATGCCACGCGGCACGGAGCTCGTCGTCGCGTGCGACCGCGCCTTGCCGCTCCGCGTCTCGCGGACCGACGCTCGCCGTGCGCGCCTCGAACTCGCGATCGACGGCGCGGTCGCACGCTACACGCGCCTCGCGGTCGTCGCTCCCGAGGAGTATCCGGAGCCGCTCGAGCGTCAGGTAGGTGCCTTGAACGACGTGTCGCGGCACTTCGGCGTTGCGACGTCGATGCCGTCCGTGACGCACGCACGCTTCGTCTGACGCGAGCGCTCGAGCCGCGGCGCTCGCTCTCGCCCGATCCTCGGCGTCGCGCTCTGACCTCTGCCCTCGCGAGGTCAGAGCGCGCACCGTGCCGCGATCAGCTCTTCGTGCCGCCCGAGATCTGCGAGCGGAGCTTGCCGCCCTTCACGAGGTTCTCGAGCTCGTCGACGAGCGTCGTCACGCACTGGATGTCCGCCTGCGAGAGCTCCTGCCAGATCGAGCTCCCGCCGTCCTTCTGGTACTTCCGGTAGGCCTCGAGCCCCTCGAGCTTCGCCTGCAGCGCGGTGATGACGTTGTACGCCTCGTTCGAGATGGGCGAGCCCACGCCCTGGCCGAGGCCCCCCTGCACGTTGCCCTGCTGCTGCCCGCCGCGCTGCCCCTCCATGCCCACGTTGCCTTCGTTGCGGTTCATCGTTGCCATGTCCTGCTCCTTCTCGCGTTCTTGCCTGGCCCGCTCGCCCGGGGAGGATCCCCGCGACCAGCGCGTCCCTTCGGCGTCGCAAGCGACGTGCCCGAGCACGGTCGCGCGCGCGACCGCGACCGGCTCGACGCACCGAGACCTCAACTCTCGGCGTCCGCCGCCGTTCGTAGAGCTCGTGCTGCGTGATCTCCTCGACGGCGGCATGGCGGCGACCGACGGGCTCGCCGATCAGGACGCGATGCGGAGGCGCCGCACGCTGAACGGCTGCCTCCTCGTCCTGCTCGCGGCGTCGCCGCCCGTCATGGTCCTGCTCGAGGCGCACGGCCGCCCCGCCGCGGCGGCGGTCGTCGCTCTCTTGGTGCTCGTCGGCCTCGCGGCTCTGCTCGCGCTCCGACGCGGGCTCTCGGTCGAAGTCGGCGCGTGGATCCTGCTCCTCGTCGACGCGGTCGGCTTCGGAGCGCTCCAGGTCGCGCTCGGCGGGACGGCGGCGCCCGGGAAGGCCTGGCTCTTCGTTCCGGCGGTCCTCGCGGGCCTCGTCCTCCGGCGGCGCTCGGGCATGGTCGTGCTCTTCGCGATCGCCGCGGCCCAGATTCTCGTCGTCGAGGTGCTCACCGCGCGAGGGGTCCTCGCCGTCTCCGCGGCGTCCGCGCCGCCGGCGCTGCGGGGCCTCGCCGAGGTGCTGCTCGGCGTCGTGCTGCTCCTCTGTGTCCACGCCTTCGTGACCGCGCAGCGCACCGCCGAGCGCGTGTCGCTCCGTGCCTACGACGACCTCGCGCGGGCGAAGGCGCAGGCGGAGCAGGCGACGCGCGCCAAGGCGGAGTTCCTCGCCAACATGAGCCACGAGATCCGCACGCCGATGAACGGCGTGCTCGGCATGACGGAGCTGGCGCTCGACGGCGACCTCGCCGACGAGCAGCGCGAGTACGTGCAGACGGCCCACGCGTCGGCGCAGGCGCTGCTCACGGTCTTGAACGACATCCTCGACTTCTCGAAGATCGAGGCGAGGAAGCTCGAGCTCGAGCGCGTACCGTTCGAGCTCCGCGACGTCCTCGGCGACGCGCTCCGTACCATCGCGACCCGCGCCCACGCGAAGGGCCTCGAGCTCGCCGCGGACGTCGCGGCGGACGTCCCCGAGGTGATCGTCACCGATCCCGCGCGGGTGAGGCAGGTGCTGCTCAATCTCGTCGGCAACGCGATCAAGTTCACGAACGACGGCGAGGTCGTCGTGAGCACGCGCGTGGCGTCCGGCGAGGGCGACGAGCTCGTCCTCCAGTTCTCGGTCCGCGACACCGGCATCGGCATCCCCGCCGCTGCGCGCGCACGCATCTTCGACGCCTTCACCCAGGCGGACGGCTCGACGACGAGGACCTACGGCGGCACGGGCCTCGGCCTCGCGATCTCCGCGCAGCTCGTCGAGCTGCTCGGCGGTCGCATCTGGGTCGAGAGCGAGGTCGGCTCCGGTAGCACCTTCCACGTCACGATCCCCGTGGGCGTGCCGTCCGCGCGCGCGGATCGCCGCTGCCGCTCCTTCGAGCCGTCCCAGCTCCACGGCCTCCACGTGCTCGTCGTCGACGACAACCCGACGAACCTCCGAATCCTCGAGCAGACGGTCCGCGCCTGGGGCGCAGTCGCCGTCACGGCGTCCGACGGCGCCTCTGCCCTCGCGACCTTGCGGACGAGGGAGGGGCTCGCGCTGGTCGTCACCGACGCCCGCATGCCGGAGATGGGCGGGCTCGAGCTCGCGGAGCGCATGGCGGCCGACCCCCGGCTCGCGCGGCTGCCCGTCATCATCCTGAGCTCGGCCTGTGCGCCGGGCGAGGCGGCGCGGTACGCACGCGTCGGCGCGGCCCACGTGACGAAGCCCGTCAAGTCGGCCGACCTCATGCGCGCCGTCTGCCGCCGCCTGGCGGCTCGGGGAGACGTCGAGGAGGCGCCACCTCGGAGCGTGCCGGCGACCGCGGCGGACACGAACACTCCCGTCGGCCTCGCGCTGCGCGTGCTCCTCGCGGAGGACAACCCCGTGAACCGCATGCTCGCCGTGCGCTTGCTCGAGAGGTCAGGCCACAGCGTGGTCGCGGTCGAGAACGGCCTCCGCGCGGTGGAGGCGACGCGTCGCGAGCGCTTCGACGTCATCCTCATGGATGTGCAGATGCCCGAGGTCGACGGCTTCGAGGCCACCGCGCGCATCCGCGCGAGCGGCAGCCGCGTGCCGATCGTCGCCCTGACGGCGCACGCGACGAGCGGATGGGCGGAGCGCTGCCTGGCCGCCGGGATGGATGCGTACGTGACGAAGCCGATCCGTAGCGCAGAGCTCGCCGCGACCCTCGCCCGCATCGCGGCGTGATATCGTCGCGCTTCCGCGTGAGCCTGCTCGAACCCCTCCTCGGGCCTGGAAGGGCCGATCGTTCGCTGGAGCTCTCCGCCGTCGTCGTGGCGGGCGTGCTGCTCTTCGCGGCGCGTCTCCTCCTGCCGGCTTCGGAGCGTGGGCGCGTGCGCGAGCCCGCCGTGTTCCTCGGCGGGGGCTTGTTCTTCGGCGTGCTCACCTACGCCGTCGGCGACCGCGCCACGCTGCGGAGCGTCCTCCTCTTCCTCTATCTCCTCCTCGTGCTCGCCTCGGCGGGGAGGAGCCTCGTGCTCCTCGCGATCGACGTCGCCGTGTCGCGGCGCACGCATCGGCCACCGCCGCGGATCTTCCGCGACCTCACGCAGGCGATCGTCTACGTCGTCGTGCTCCTGATGACCCTGCGCGGCGTGGGGGTCGAGCCGAGCTCGCTGCTCACCACCTCGGCGCTCCTCACGGCGGTCGTCGGTCTCGCCCTCCAGGACACGCTCGGCAACCTCGTCAGCGGCCTCGCCCTGCAGATGCAGCGTCCGTTCGAGGTCGGGGACTGGATCCAGTTCGACCCCGACGCGCGCCAGATCGGCGAGGTCACGGAGGTGAACTGGCGCGCGATCACCGTCCTCACGAGCGACATGGTCGAGGTGATCGTCCCGAACGCGCTCTTGGCGAAGACGGCCATCCGCAACTACTCGAAGCCGACCCGCATCCAGCGCCGTCAGGTCACGGTCCAGGGGCCGTACGAGGCGCCCCCCGCGCGCGTCCATGCCGCGATCCAGGCGGCGCTCGGCGGCATCCCCGGCGTCGCCACCGAGCCCGCGCCGTGGGTCCAGACGAAGTCGTTCGCGGACAGCGGGGTCGAGTACGGCGTCTTCTACTTCATCGACGACTTTCCGGCGCGCGAGCGTATCGACGGCGATGTCCGCGATCGGGTGTGGTACGCGCTCCAGCGCGCGAGCATCGTCGTCCCGTTCCCCGTCCGTACGGTCCACGTCCACTCGGTGAGCGACGAGTCGCAGCAGAGGGCCCGCGACCGGGAGCTCGAGCGCCGCGACGGCGTGCTCCGCTGCGTCGACTTCCTCGACGTGCTCTCCCCCGAGATGCACCGGGCGCTCGCCGCCGCCGCGGAGGTGCGCCTCTATGCCCGCGGCGAAGTCGTCGTCCGGCAAGGGGATCGCTCGAGTGAGCTCTTCATCATCGATCGCGGCGAGGTGGCGATCCTCCTCACGCGCCCCGAGGGCGGGCTCGTGGACGTCGCTCGCCTCCGCGCGGGGAAGTTCTTCGGCGAGATGGGCCTCATGACGGGCGAGGAGCGCAAGGCCACTGTGCGCGCGGCGACCGAGTGCGAGCTCCTCGTCATCGGACACGACGCCTTCCAGAAGACGCTCGCGGCCGTGCCCGGCGTCGTCGAGAAGATGAGCGAGCTCCTGGCGACGCGCGCGGCGGAGCTCGACGCGGTGGCGTCGCAGCGGCCGCGCTCGGGCGAGGTGCAGGATCGGTCGAAGCGCCTCATCAGTCAGATCAAAGACTTCTTCAAGCTGGTGTGACCATGCGCGTGCGAGACCTCGTCGACGTCCTCGAGCGGCTCGCGCCGCTCCGCTACGCCGAGAGCTGGGACAACGTCGGCCTCCTCGTCGGCGATCCGGACGCCGAGGCGCGCCGCGTCCTCGTGACGGTGGACTACTCCGCCGCGGTCGCAAAGGAGGCGCGGGAGAAGGACGTCTCCTTCGTCGTCGCCTACCATCCCCCGCTCTTCGCTGCGGTCAAGCGCGTGCCGCACGAGGCGCTCTGGGCCGACGCGATCCGGCGAGGCATCGCGCTCTATTCGATGCACACCGCGCTCGACGTCGTCCGGGGCGGCACGAACGACGTCCTCGCGGACGTGTGCGGCGTCACGGCCGAGGAGCGCCGTCCGCTCCGGATGTTCGCGGGCAGGGAGGGCTCGGCGAAGCTCGTCACGTTCGTGCCTCCCGAGGACGTCGAGCGCGTCAGCGAGGCACTCTTCGCCGCAGGGGCGGGACGCATCGGCGCCTACTCGCGCTGCAGCTTCCGCGGCGCGGGCACGGGGACGTTCTTCGGCGAGGACGGGGCGAAGCCCGTCGTCGGCGAGGCGGGGAGGCTCGAGACCGCGGAGGAGGTGCGCCTCGAGACGGTGGTCCCCACGGCACAGCTCGCCGCGATCGTGCGCGCGCTCCGAGCGTCGCATCCCTACGAGGAGCCCGCCTTCGATCTCGTGCGGCTCGCGGCGCCTCCGGAGGGGGTCGGGCTCGGGCGCGTCGGGCCGCTCGCGGCGCCCGTGCCGCGTCGCGCGCTCGTCGAGCGGGTGAAGCGGGAGCTCGGGCTGGCGCACGTCCTCGTCGCGGGTCCCACCGACACCGACGCCTCGCGTGTGGCGGTCGCCGCCGGCGCGGGAGGCGAGCTCCTCGACGACGCGATGGGAGCGCGCGCCGACGTGTTCGTCACCGGCGAGGTCCGCCACCACGACGCGCTCCGCGCCGCTCTGCGTGGCGTCACGGTGATCGCCGCGCTCCACTCCAACAGCGAGCGGCGCGCGGTGCGCGCGTTCGCCGCGGCGCTCGGCGACGCAGCCCCCGGGCTCGACGTGACCGCGAGCACCGCCGACGCAGACCCCTTCGTCATCGTCTGACGCGGCTACTTGATCTTGCCGATCGCGTCCGTCCAGTGCGCGATCTGCTGCTCGGGCACGTTGCCGAAGGGCGCGACGCGCGCGTCCGCGTAGCCGCGCTCGCGAAGGTCGACGAGGTACTGCTCGCGCGAGACGAGCGTCCCCTGGCAGAGGCCGGGCAGCTCGGGGTGGTGCTCGCGGGCGAGGTGTCCCGCGAGCTCGTCGATGACCCAGTGAGGCACCTTGTGGCGGCTGCCCGGGTAGGCGAAGGCGAAGAAGGCGAGGTGACCGAGGAGGACGCGCCAGTGCGCGCCGAACCGGTCGAGGAGCCTGCGCCAGTCGATCGTCTCGCCCTTCGCCTCGATGAGGTGGCAGATGTCGGCCCCGTCGAAGCGTTCGCGCTCCATGACGAAGCACTTGGTCCAGATCACCTCCTCGATCGGACAGAGGAGAACGGGCGCGTCGAACAGCGTGCACTTGACGGCGTGCTCGAACCACTCGTCGTCGACGGGGCACAGGCCGTTCGCCGAGCTGAAGATGATGTCGACGAAGTGCTCCCCGCACCACGCCTTCCCCAGCCAGTGGGGGAACGTGAGCTCCGTGCGAAAGCCCTCCGCCTCGAGGACCTTGCACGCATGGGCGACGTCGCGATCGCGAATGAAGACGTCGAGGTCCTTCGTGTCGCGGTTGACGCCCGCGTAGAACTTCAGCGCGAACGCGCCCCCGACGAGGAGCGGGACGCCGTTCCCCACGAGCGCGCGGAGCGTCGCACCGTAGAACTCACCTGCCGGGGGGCGCACCATCGTTCGGGTGCTGAGGGGCATGCGGCGAGCATTCTTGGAGGGTTGGAGCATTGGGCACCGGGCTACTCATCCCTTCAAGCGTCGTTCCAGGCCGCACGGGTGTGTCGCATGGTGGAGGTACGCATCTTGAAGCGGGCTTCCCGACACGATGCCCGAGCTCGAGGATGGTGGAAGCGAGCCGAGGCCGACGCGGCTCGCAGCGGTCGGCGATCTCCACGTCAGAAAGGACTCCGCGGGGCACCTGCGCCAGCTCTTTTCCATGGTGGAGGGACGCGCGGACGTCCTCCTCTTGTGCGGTGACCTCACGGACTACGGGACCGCCGAAGAGGCGCACGTGCTCGCGAAGGAGCTCTCGGTGGTGAAGGTGCCGATCCTCGCCGTCCTCGGCAACCACGACTACGAGTCGGGTCACGCGGACGAGGTCGCGAACATCCTCAGGGAGGCGAACGTCCGCGTCCTCGAGGGCGACAGCGTCGAGCTCGACGGTCTCGGCTATGCCGGCGTGAAGGGTTTCGCGGGGGGCTTCGGCCGAGGCACGCTGGGCCCATGGGGCGAACAGGCGGTCAAGGCCTTCGTGAACGAGGCCCTCGAGCAGGCGCTCCAGCTCGAGCGTGCGCTCATGCAGCTACGCACGAGCCGGCGCGTGGCGCTCCTGCACTACGCGCCTGTCCGCGACACCGTCCGGGGCGAGCCCGAAGAGATCTATCCGTTCCTCGGTTGCAGCAGGCTCGAGGAGCCGCTCGAGAGGTACCCCGTGTCGGCGGTCTTCCACGGCCACGCGCACCGCGGCAGTCCAGAGGGGCGTACGCGCGCAGGGACCCCGGTGTACAACGTCGCCTTGCCGCTGCTCCGCAGGATCTCCCCGGAGCTCCCGCTGCGCATCGTGGAGATCGGCTAGCGCCGCAGCGGCGCCTTTCGCCACGCTGTGGCCGAGGCATCGAGTCACGCGGCCTCATTGAAACCTTTTCAACGGAGAATCAGGTTCCACCCATGCAGAAGCGCGACGCCGTCTTGATCACGTACGGTCAGACCGACAAGGGGCTCGTGAGGGCCACGAACGAGGATGCCTTCGTCTGCGCCGACCTCACCACCGCGCAGCGCTTGAACGGAGAGCCCGCGGAGTGGCACACGCTGCCGAAGGGCGTCCTGCTCGCGGTCTCCGACGGCATGGGCGGGGCGAAGGCCGGCGAGGTCGCGAGCGCGCTCTCGGTCCAGGGGCTCTTCGAAGGGATGCTCCGCACCGCGCAGGCCGAGGGCGGACCGCCGAGCGGTACGGCGTTGAAGCAGGTGATCGAGGCCTCGAGCCGACGGGTCCATGCGGAAGGCCAGCGCCCCGACCGTCGCGGCATGGGCGCCACGCTCACGGCGGTCCTCGTCTCCGGGACGGATGCGTGCGTCGCGCAGATCGGCGACTCGCGCGCGTACCTCCTCAGGAACGGGCGCATCGGCCAGGTCACGCACGATCAGAGCTACGTGCAGATGCTCGTCGATGCGGGGGTGCTCACGCCGGAGGAGGCGTCGCTGTCGCCGAAGCGGAACGTCATCCTGCAGGTGATGGGGCAAGAGGCGGTCGACGTCGCCCTCGGGCGGATCAAGCTCGAGAAGGGGGACCGTCTCCTCCTCTGCTCGGACGGGCTCACGAACGTCCTCGACGACGAGACGATCCGCGCGCTCGCGCAGGCGCCCTCGGACCTCCAGGCCGCGTGTGACGATCTCGTCGCGTGCACCAAGCAGGGCGGCGCCCCGGACAACGTCACGGTCGTGCTCGCCGAAGTCGCCTGACGGCGTGTCGGTTGGGCTCCGTCTTGCAACGGTCGAAGTGCCAAGGAGGCACCTCGGGACATGGACGGCGACCTGACGATGACGACGAGCTCCGGAGACCGCGTGAGCGTGGCCGGTATCGGCTTCGACATGGTGACGATGAGCCAGGCGACGGCTCGCATCGTCGAGATGGCAAGGAGGCGCGATCGCGCTCGCTACGTCTGCACCGGCAACCTCGACCATCTGTACCTCGCGGGCAAGGACGAGGGCTTTCTCCGCGCGTACCAGGACGCGGACCTCGTCGTCGCCGACGGGGCGCCCGTGGTGTGGCTGTCGCGCATGGCGGGTCGGAAGGCCTTGCCGGAGCGCGTCGCGGGGAGTGACCTCTTCTGGGAGCTCGCGCGCGCGTCGGCGGAGAGGAAGCTCCGCCTCTTCTTCCTCGGTGGCGCACCGGGCTCGGCCGTTCGCGCCGCCATCGCGGCAGAAGAGCGTCATCCGGGGACGTCCATCGTCGGCACCTACTGTCCGCCGTTCGAGACGTTCGACACGGGGGAGGAGCAGGAGCGGATGATCGGGATCGTGCGCGCCGCGCGGCCGGACGTCCTCCTCGTCGGCCTCGGGGCGCCCAAGCAGGAGAAGTGGATCGCCAAGATGAAGGACGCGCTCGGCGTCCCGGTCTCGATCGGCGTCGGCGGCTCCTTCGAGATGGCGGCTGGGATCAAGAAGCGCGCGCCCCTGGCGATCCAGAAGGCCGGCCTCGAGTGGCTCTACCGCTTCGCGCAGGAGCCGCGCCGCCTGTTCGAGCGCTACTTCGTGCACGACCTTCCGACCTTCGCGTCGCTCGCCGCCGGCGCGGCGCGCGCGCGGCTCCTCGGTCCGGGCGGGCCCGCCGCG
>JALHPN010000080.1 GCA_022842465.1 Polyangiaceae bacterium
GCCCCGGCCGCGGTCCCGCGTGAGCCTGTCCAGGACGCGCGTCGCGTCCAGGTCGCGGCGAAGGCGCACCCCCAGACGGCTGCGGCGCGGACGGCCGCGGGCCGCCACGCAGACCGAGCGCCTCGCGACGCTTCCGCTCGTCGCGCTCGGCCTCCTGGATCAGCTCGAACACCGAGTCCCCGCCGCCGCTCCTTCGGCGCGCGGTCGGCCGGAAGCGTCCCGTGAGGCGCGTGTCGGGCGTCAGCGCGTTGCTCTCGTGCAGCTCCCACATCTCCTCGGCGTACGGCAGACGAGGCGCCCGCGGGACGTGGCGCTGGAGGAAGCGGTGCATGTTGTCGACGTCACGGAGCAAGAGACGTCGCGCGTTCGGGTTCTTGGCCGTGTCCACCGACTGCGGAAAATCGATGATGACCGGCTCGTCGCCCGCGACGAGGACGTTGAAGTCGGAGAGGTCTCCGTGGACCACGCCGGCCGCGAGCATGCGCACGATCTCCCTCATCACGCGCTCGTAGATGATCTGCGCGGCCTCCGGCGTGTAGGCCACGTCGCCGAGGCGGGGCGCGGGGTTTCCGTACGCGTCGACGACGCACTCCATGACGAGCACCCCGTCGATGAAGGCATAGGGCGTCGGCACGCGGACGCCGCCCGCATGCAGGCGATGGATCATGTCCACCTCGGTGGACTTCCAGGCGGCCTCGTCCTGCGCGCGCCCGTGCTTCGAGCGCTTGTCGACCGCGCGCTGGTCACGCGAGTTCCGCGTCTTGCGCCCTTCCGTGTACTCTGCACGGTTCTTGAAGCTGCGGTGCTGCGCGTCCTTGTAGACCTTCGCGACGCGGACCTGGCCCTGGGACACGACGAGGAAGACCTGGGCTTCCTTGCCGCTCATCAGGGGCCTGACCACCTCCTCGATGATTCCGTCGTCGAAGAGCGAGGCGAGCGCGTCGGGTATCTGCACGGGTTTTCACCCTAGTCGCTCTCGGCCGAAGGGTCGACGCCGACGACGGTCGCGCGGGTCACAGCTTGATCTTTCCGATCGACGAACCCACGCTCTTGACCCCGTTCTCCGCCTGATCGAGGCCCTTCTTGGCGCCGTTCGCGAAGTCCTTCGCCGCGTCGAGGCTCTTCTTTCCGGCGTCGACCACGTGGTTCGAGGCGTCGAGGACCTGGCCCGTGGCGGTGTAGGCCGTGGCGGTCAAGCCGTTTCCCGCGAACGAGCGGGCGGCCACCTCGTATCGGTGGGCGCGGTAGCCGACGGCCCCGGCGTCCCTCCACACCTCGCTCGCCACGTCGGCCTGGAACCTCTTGCCGCTGTCGAAGAGCTCGCGCGTGCGACCGATGAACGGCGCCGCGGCGTTGGCCATGAGGTCGCCGACGGTGAACGTGCACGTCTCGGCGGCCGTGCCGCTCGCGGCGCACTTGGCGGCCTGGGCCGCGGCGCGCGACGCGAACGGCTCGGCGCGTCCGTAGATGTTCCTGTAGCTCACGCTGCCGTTGATGCAGACGTCGACGCCGACGTCGTACGCCAGCGTTCCGCACATCGAGATGCCGACGGCGCCCTTGCCGAACGTGACGCCGCCGCAGAGGCCCGCGGACTCCGCGGCGCCGCCGCTCACGCCGGCCGAGCCGCCTCCGCCGCCGTACTGGCTCGTGCCGCCCGCCGCGACGCCGGCCGTACACAGGTCGCCGGAGCTCGCGTCCGCGCACAAGGACACGCCGTTCGCGCCGGCCTGGCCCTGGGCGCTCGCGTACATGCCGGATTGACACGTCAGCTGGACTTGCACGTAGCCGTTGGGGTCGGCGTAGCCTGCCGTGGTCGTGCAGCGGGTGCCGACGCCGACGCTGCCTCCGCCCTGCACGTTGTTCCCGGAGACCCCGCCGCCGCCGCTCGCCGTCGCGCCCGCGGTGCAGATGGTCTTCGTGGAGAGACCGGACGCGGAGCTGCCCTGTCCGCTCGCCTTCGTGGGGACGGCGCCCCACGTGAGCGAGATCTGGTCGATCTTGCTTCCCGAACGACCCTCGACGCAGCGCAGACTCTGGCCCGCCGGGGCGCGCGCGACCGCCGGGGAACCACCACCGCCGCCGTAGGGCCCGAAGACCCGGCCCTCGCTGGTCACGAAGCCGAGCTGGTCGACGCGTGATCCCGCTCGATAGCGCACCTCGACGACGGTCTCGTCGGCGTGCAGGAAGAAGCTCGTCTCCTGGCCGCCGGCGCCGCCGTGCGGCGCGGCCCAGGCGCCGCCGTAGCTGAATCGAACCCGGTCGACTTCCGAGCCCGCGCTCAGGTTCACGCCGGTGACGGGGCCGGCCGCGCACGTGGCGGCGTCGCTCCAGGCCGCCCCACCGCCGCCGCCGATCGGTGTCGCGGCGCCGGCGTCGGTGGCGACCAGGAGCGCGGCGAACGGAGCTGTGTACCTGACGAAGGAGACTCGGGCGGGCATGGTCGACCTCTCGGGAGTGTCCTCGCTCCTAACGGTCGACCGCGCCGGACCCTGAGGCGTTCACCGTGTGACGACGTTCATGGCCTCTCTCGAGGTGGGTTCATGGGAGACGGATCCGGGGGCTCGAGATCGACCTCGACGCGACGGTCGAGCGCCCATCCACGAAACGTCCTTCGCGAGCCTCCTCCACATCGACATGACGCCTCCGCCGTACGAATCGCTCGAGGCGACGGGTACGTGTTCCTTCCTCGTGCAGCCGACGTGCCCGGCAGGCGTTCGCACCAGGCGTCAGAAGTCGAGCTCCGCGATGACGCGAGGAGGACGATTGCTTGGAGCACCAACGGGTCGAATCTCGGCACGCGTGATGCACCCTCCGACGCCGGAGGCTCCCATGGGCATGCAGCGAGAGAACGTCACGGTCGGGGTGTTCGCGACCGCAGGCCAGGCGCGCTTGGCCATTCACGATCTGCGCGACGCGGGGTTCAGCGACCGAGCCATCGGACTGCTCACGCACGACAAGGACGGCGATCCCGACGTGACCTCGTTCAAGGAGCTCGAGGGCAACAAGGGGCTCACGGGCGCCGCGATCGGCGTCGCCACCGGGGCGGGCGGCGGCGCGCTCTGGGCCCTCGGGATCGCGGCGGGGATCTTGCCGGCGATCGGACCGGTGATCGCGGGCGGGCTCCTCGCGGCCGTGGCCGCGAGCGCAGCAGCAGGCGCGGGAGCGGGCGCGCTCGTCGGGTCGCTCGTGGGCCTCGGCGTCAGCGACGAGGAGGCCGCGTACTACGACGAGGAGTTCAGGAAGGGGCGCACGATCGTGGTCATCCGCGACACCGGCCGTCAGGATCTCGGGAGCACGATCCTTCGCGGGAACGGCGCGGAGGCCGCGCGCGTGATGACGCAGCGCTCGCTCGCGGACCAGGTCGCCGATCGGCACCACACCGTACGGTGAGCCTCATCCGGTAGTCGTGCGCGCGGCTCGCCTCTGCCGAGACGACGCGACCGCGTCCGCGACGGCGGAGGCGAGCACGTGCATCGACACCGGCTTGTCGAGCATGGTGACGCCGAGCGCTGCCGCACGCGCGTGCATCTCGGCGTCGCCGAACGCCGTGAGCAGGACGAAGGGGACGCCGGGTCGGAGCTTGTGGATGGTCTCCAGCGCGTGGATGCCGGAGCAGAGGGGCATCCGCACGTCGCTCACGACGGCGTCGACGGCGTCGAAGTTGAAGCGGCTGCTACGCGCGAGCTCCAACATGAGCGTGGCGCCGTCCGCGACGGCGAGCACTTCGTGGCCGTGGCCCCGGAGGACGTCCACGAGCACGCGGCGCATGGACGCGTCGTCTTCGGCGAGGAGCACGCGACCCCCGCCTGCCTTCGCCGTACTGGAATGGATCGAGCTCGACATCGCGGCTGACCTCGCAGGAGACATGCCAGCCGGTGGCTCGCGCACGACGCGTCGCAGGTCGGTCCTCTCTCTTCCGTTCGCCGCTGCCCTTGCCCCTCTTCGACCCGATTGGGTCGATTCGACCCGGACGCCGCCTCAGGTCCCGTCCGCGACGCCGAGCCGCTCCATCATCCTGTAGAGCCGTTTGCGGTCGATCCCGAGGAGGCGGGCCGCCGCGCTCTTGTTGCCGCGTACGGCCGCGAGGGCGCGGGCGATGTACTCCCGCTCGATCTGCTCGAGGGGAACGAAGGCCGCCGGGTCGTCGACCTCGATGACCAGCTTGGAGGCGCGATGGTGGCGGACCTTGTCGGGAAGGTCTTCCTCCTCGACCTCGACGCTCCGCGTGAGCGCGACGGCGCGCTCCATGCAGTTCTGCAGCTCCCGGACGTTCCCCGGCCACGTGTACGCGGTCAGTCGCCGAGCGCAGCCCGCGGAGAGCCCGAGCGCCTCGCGCCCCTGTCGACGGGCGAAGTCCGTCACGAAGCGCCGCGCGAGGGGGAGGATGTCGGCGGCACGCGCCCGGAGGGGAGGCAGCGCGATGTGGACGACGTTGATGCGATAGTAGAGGTCCTCGCGGAAGCGGCCCTCTTCGACCGCCGTCTCGAGGTCCCGATTCGTCGCGGCGATCACGCGAACGTCGAGAGGTCGCTCCGTGCTGGAGCCGACCGGTCTCACCGTCCGCTCCTGGAGCACGCGCAGCAACTTCGGCTGGATCGCGAGCGGCATGTCGCCGATCTCGTCGAGGAAGATCGTGCCGCCGTTCGCCGTGACGAAGAGCCCGCTCTCGGCCGAGCGGGCATCCGTGAACGCGCCGCGAACGTGGCCGAAGAGCTCGCTCTCGAGGAGCGACTCCGGCACGGCCGCGCAGTTGATCGCGACGAACGGCCCGTCCTTCCTGCGGCTTCGCTTGTGGACTGCCCGCGCGACGAGCTCCTTTCCGGTGCCGCTCTCCCCCGTCACGAGCAGCGTGGTATCCGTCTCGGCGACACGGCCGACGAGGTCGACGACGTGGAGGAACGCCGAGCTCGACCCGAGGAGCTCGTCGTCCGAGGCACCCTCCTCCAGCGTGGCGACACGGCGCACGAGCCTCCGGTGGTTCACCGCGCGCTCGACGGCGATCGCGAGCATGTCGAGGCGGATCGGCTTCGAGAGGAAGTCGAAGGCACCGGCGCGGATGGCGTCGACGGCGGCCTCGTAGCTGCCGAAGCCGGTCATCACGATGACCGGCAGGTCCCTACGCCGCAGCGCGATGGCCTTGCACAGGTCGATGCCGTTCGTATCTGGCATCCGCAAGTCCGTCACCACGACGTCGAACTCGGCCTCTTCCAGCGCGCCGAGCGCGGACGTGGCCGAGTCACGGCTCGTGACGACGTACGAGCGACGAGCTAGGTCGAGCGCGAGCGTCTCGCGGAGCGACGCATCGTCGTCGACGAGAAGCAGGCGCGTCACGGGTCTCCTCTCCGGGGCAGGCATACCGAGAACGTGCTGCCGAGCCCTGGCTCGCTCTCGACGCGAATCCAACCGCCATGATCGCGCACGATGCCGTAGCTCACCGCGAGGCCGAGGCCCGTACCGTCTCCGACGTCCTTGGTCGTGAAGAACGGCTCGAACAAGTGCGCGGAGTCCTCGCCTCGGATGCCGTGGCCCACGTCGACGACGTCGATGCATGCGCAGCGGACCGCGTCTCCGCCGATGTCGACGGGGGGCTGTTCGGGGCGATCGGCCACCCAGACCCGTACGCTCGTTCCCGCGGACGAGGCCTGGACCGCGTTCATGACGAGATTCGTGACGACTTGCTGGATCTGGCCACCGTCGACGACAGCCTCGACCGACGTGCTCTCCTCCACGACGACGTCGACGTCGCGTTTCAGCGCGATCGGTCGCAGCAGCTCGACCGTGCTCCGAACGAGCGCCTTCACGTCGGTCGTGCGGCGTTCGCCCGTCGTCCGCCGGGCGAACTGGAGCAGTTGCTGGACGATGACGGTCATGCGCTGGACGGCCGACGAGATCGCACCGGCGTACTCGCGTGCTTCCGCCGCCGAGGTGTGTTCTCCGGCGATCATCTCGGCGCGCGCCGACACGACATTGAGCGGCGTCCCGAGCTCGTGCGCCACGCCGGCGGCCAGCTTGCCCACGGTCGTGAGTCGATCGGCGTGGCGCAGCTGTTCGAGCGTCGCGCTCAGGCGATCGCACATCGCGTTCATCTCGTCTCCGAGCTCCGAGAGCTCGTCTCGAGAGCGCAGGACGACGGGGTGGCCGAAGTCGCCGCGCGCGATGCGCCTCGCCTTCTCCACGAGCTCGTTCACGGAGCGGCCGACGACCCAATGGTTCGACAGGAAGGCGATCAGCGCGGTGACGACCGAGAGCAGCGCCGCGGTCGCGAACGCTTCGCCGATGACCCGCGACGAAGACCGTGGAGAAGGCGGAGCGCGATCGGCGAGCTCGAGGACGCCCGCGCCGCCGCCTAGGACGAGAGGGACGTACGTGTACCAGCCGTCCGCGTCTCGCCGCCCAGCGACCGGGACGCCCGGCGCCGCAGACTGGAGCGCCTCACTCGAGATGTGCAGCTCGGTCGCGTCCTTCCTCAGCCAGCGAACGTCGAGCGCATCGACGGGAGCCAGCATGGCGGCGAGCTGCGCCTTGGCTTGCTCTTCGCCGTCGTCGCGCCACGAGGTGGTGAAGACGGCCGTCGCCGCCCGCGCGACGAGGTCGTCGCGGCGTCGTCGCTCCGCATCGAGGGCGGCCGTCTCCCGTCGGACGCGAACGACGACATTTCCGGCCAGGACGACGCACATTCCGGCGACGAGGGTGGTCGTGAGCTTGGCGACGATCTTCATGGTCGGGGCGAGGACGAACGTTTGAGCTCAAACGAGTTTAGTCCTTCACCCCCGCCGACGCCTCTCCTTCGTGGCCGCGCTTCCGTCAGACCGTGTCGCCCAGCCCTGCCGTTCTCGCGATCAGCCGCCCATCGATTTCATGCGTCGTTCCACCTCCTCGGGCGAGACGTCCTCCTTGTGGGTCATGATGCTCCAGCGCTGTCCGAACGGGTCGAGCACCGAGCCCGCGCGGTCGCCGTAGAACTTGTCGGACAGTGGCTCGAGCACCTTCGCGCCCGCGTCCACGGCGCGCTGGAAGACGGCATCGCAGTCCTCGACGTACACGCACGTGAGCGACGAGGTCGCGGGCCACTGCTCTCCGCCCGTGGCGAGCATGAGGACCGAGTCGCCGATCTGGACCTCCGCATGTCCGATGCTCCCGTCCGGCATCGGCATGCGCATGCGCTCCGTCGCGCCGAAGACGCGCTTGTAGAACTCGATCGCCTCCGCGCAGCGCGGCGTGACGATGTAGGGCGTGAGAGCTCCGTATTCCGGGGGAATCGCTTCGACGGTCGCCATGGGCAGACGACTAGCACGCGAGCCGCGTCGCGCACGCGGTGGTCGCGGACCGTCGCGTCGACGTCGTCCCGCGCGCCGCGGCAGAAGGCCGCTGGAAGCACGGCGGCCGCGCGAGCCCCTCGGCGCCGGCGCTCAGCGGCAGGGCTGGCAACCCGCCGCGCCCTGCACCATGCACGGCAGCCCGTTCACGTGGACCGCCGACGAGGCGTTCGCGTGCGACTTGCAATAGCTCGACGCGACGCAGTTGGCCGGGCATGCGGTGGGCGCCGTGGGCTCTCCTCCTGGCGTCGCGCGGGTGAGGTCTCGCTCGAGCGCGCCGCAGAGCGCGGCGTGCTGCGTGGCGAACCGCTCCGGGAAGCCCTCGCGGTGGTGCCGATCGTGGATGCGCGCCCGCGGGTACGGGATCGGGATCCATCGCCCCTTCCGGTCCATCTCCTGGAAGAAGTCCTTGTCGAACGCCCAGCGCGCGGGGAGCCGTCCGTACTTGGCCTCGAGCCCGTTCGCGCTCGTGACGAGCGCCCCGAGGCTCGCGTACGCCGGCGTCTTCGCCATCGAATCGACGAGCTGCATCGCGACGAGCTCGTCGATCGTCGCGCTCCCGTCGAAGTACGAGTTCCAGTAGTCGCCGTCGATGTAGCCGACCTCCATGATCTTGGTGGTCGCGTCGTCGTTCGCGTAGCCAGGGTGCGTGTACGAGTAGCGGATGTCGACGTCACGGACCTCGAGCCCGAAGAGCGCGAGCAGATCGCGGTAGTGGAGCGTCCTCCCGCCGGCCACGGTGCGCGGCTCGCGACCGAGGACCGACGCCACGCGCGCCTTCCAGCCGGAGCCCGCGAAGGCTTCGGCGCTGCTCCACCGGCACTCGAGCACGTCGTGGAGGAAGAGCGCCCCGAGCTCGGCGAAGCGCGGGTGGTCCATCACCTCGCGCGCGACAGACTGCGCGACGAGGCGGTTCATGAGGATGCCGAGGCGGAGCGACGGTCGGAACGTGAACGCGCGCGAGACGGCCTGGATGTCCGTCGCGACGTCCTGCCGGTAGGGGAAGGTCTCGTAGGGATCGAGCCCGCGGAAGCTCGCGCGCACGCTCGCCGGATCGAAGAGCGGCGCGTAGCGAGGCGCGTTCGTTTGCGCGACCGACTGTCGGAACGCGCGGTAGTCGCGGAGCTCGAGGGTCTGCACCTCCTTCGACGCGTCCGTGAGCTCGTCGTTGTCGGAGCCATAGAACGACGGCCAGTCGGGGTACATGCTGAAGATGGGCCGCTCGCGCGGTCCGTGGCAGGTGTTGCACCCGTCCGCGGCGTAGGTCGGCCGCTGGCCTTCGGTGAAGTCGAGCCCCGTCAGCGCGAAGCGCTTCGTCGCGGCGTCGAACGAGTGGACGTCGAGACTGTCGCCCGCCGTCTGGCCCGGCGCGCCGCCGTTGTAGCTGACGGTGAAGCCGCTCCGCTCGTCCCAGAGGATCGCCCGCGGCGCGAGCGGGTCCGAGCTCTGACTCACGTCGCGCTCGACGAGGTGCCCGCGCTCGCCTTCGCGGAGGCGCCCGTGCTTCAGCGTGACGTTGGCGCGGAAGTCTCCGGGCAGGAGCGCGGGGACGCCGTCGAGCGTCGTCACCTCGGGATGGGCGTCGAGGAGAGCGTCGAGGCTGGCCTTCGACATCGGCGCGCGCTGGCGATCGATCACGGCGTCCGCCGCGCGGCCCTCGTCCTCGCTCACCGTCGCGCACGCGCCCGCCCCGACGCAGAGCAGGGTGGCGACGAGCGGGCCGAGCGTTCGGGGGAGGTAGGCCATGTACGCACATGAGCATCTTGTGTGCCACGTGTGCGTCGTGCCAAAGCCTCGGAAGTGCACGGCTCTACGGGGGGCGACGGCGATCCACGGGCGGGGCCAAGGCCCCATTCGCGAGGCTGGAGCCCCACACGGGATGTCCGGTGCGGCCGAGAAGCTCGCGGAATTTCACGATGTCGCACATGGCCCGCTTCGCGACGCTCCCATGCCTGACCTAGCCTCGCGCCGTCTCCTCACGCTCGCCCTCACGGTGCCCGCCTTCGCGTCGCGGGGTCGATGGCGCCGTGCTCCCGGGGCGTCGACGTCGTCTTCCATGCAGAGGTCGGGACGCCGATCGAGACGCTCGTGACGAACGCGCAGGGCGCCGTGGAGCGCGCGGTCGGCGCGGGGGAGATGGCGACGGCGCTGCTTCGCTGGATCTCGTCGAGCGGGGAAGGGACCGCCGCGGTGCACCTCGACGAGTTGCGTCCGTGCCGGCAAGACCGTCGTGCTCGGCTACACGCTCCACGCCGCCGGCCAGCGGCAGTTCGCCTGCGCGAAGGGCGTGACGGGGACGTCGACCTCGGTCGGGCCGACCTCGGTGCCGTCCGTCACGTCGACGTTCATCGTCCAGAACGTCCCGTCCCCTCGGCGCCGTCCTCTGCTCGGCAGCAAGCGCTGGCGGTTCGTCGCTCCGGCGGACGCGCTTCCGCGCGCGTCCGCCGACTGGGTGGCGTGGTCGCGCGCCACCGAGGAGGTCTCGAACCCCGTGTTCCTCCCCAAGGACACGTCTGCGTTCCGCGTCGTCGGGTGGTGAGCACGATCGAACCGTTCGCGGTCGCCTTCCGACCATGGGACCGCCGAGGGCCTGCCACCCGCCTCACGACGTCGACGGGGATCATGCTCTTCCCACGCGCGCGGTCGGGCAACGTGTCGCAATCGGGCGACAGATGGGGGTGATCCTGGAGGCGTGCCGATCCGGCGTCTCTCTGGAACGGCGGCTGCACGAGGTGGATGCCGATGCTCCGTTCCGTCGTTGCCCGCCTCCGCCTCCGGTCTTCTCTCGCGCTCGCGCCGCTGCTGGTGCTCGCCGCGTGCGCTCCGCCCGCCCTCGAGATGGAGGGGAGGCAGGTGTCCGGGCAGAACATCGTCGGCGGGACCACGTCCGGACCGGAGGACGACGCCGTCGTCCAGCTCCTCACGAACGGCGAGCCCGGGTGCACCGGGACGCTCATCGCCCCGAACCTCGTCCTCACCGCGCGTCACTGCGTCTCGATGCGTGGCGGCCAGGAAGGCGGCGAACAGGGCGCGCCGCAGGACCCCGGAGGAGAGGGCTTTCCGCCCGAGGGTGAGGGCTTTCCGCCCGGCGAGTTCGGCCCCGAGGAGTTCCCGCCCGAGGGCTTCGACGAGGAGGGGTTCGGTCCGCCCGGGTCCGAGCAGGGGATGCCGCCCGGCTCCGAGCAAGGCGCGCCGCCCGGCGCGCAGGGCGGGGACATCTGCGCCCTCGAGCCGGATCAGCCCGCGACGGTGTTCGGCGTGAAGCTCGGTGCGCGCGCCGCGAGCGGCGCCGTGACGCCGGACGCGCGCGGGGTCCGCCTCTTCGTCGCCGACGGGGCGCCGAGGATTTGCGGCAGCGACGTCGCGCTCCTCCAGCTCGATCGCAAGATCCCCGGCGCGAAGATCGCGAAGATCCGCCTGACGCCGGTGCAGAAGGGCGAGAGCGGCTTCCTCGCCGTCGGCTACGGCGTCAACGGCCGCGACGATCAGCCCCCGCCCGTGCGCATGCGCCGCGGAAACCTGAAGATCGAGGCGGTCGGCCCGGCGAACGCGACGTTCCGGAAGTCGACCGGCGAGACGGTGCCCTACGAGGTGCCGGAGAAGGACTTCACGACCGGCGAGTCCACGTGCAACGGCGACAGCGGAGGTCCGCTCTTCGACGCGCAGCGCCGCATCGTCGGCGTGACCTCGCGCGGCCTGCCCGTCGAGAACAGCTGCATCGACCTGCCGGCGTTCTACGCCGGGCTCGCGGGGAACGCCGAGATCGTCCAGCGCGCCGCGAGCGCCGTGGGCCTCGATCTCTCGGACGCGAAGGGCGCCGCCGACGACGACGCCGAGGCGCTCCCGCCCGGCGAGGAGGCCGACGACCCCTCGAGCGGTCGCCCGAAGCGCCGCCCGCCGGCCGAGGACCTCGAGACCGCCGACGACGGCGACGGTGACCGCGAGCGCGACACGACGACTCGCTCGCGCCGCGAGGACGACGAGGACGAGACCGCTGCGACGGCCCCCACCGCGAGCTCGGGTTGCAGCGCGGCGGGGACGACGACGACGCGCGCGGACCTCGCCCCGCTCGCCGGCCTCGGCCTCGCGCTCGCGGTCGGCGCGCGCCGGCGTCGGCGCTCAGCGCGAAGGTGAGGGAACGGTCGAGCGATGGTCGCGGCGCTCGTAGGCCTCGGCGAGCGCATGGTTCACGTGGAGCACGCCCTCGTTGAGGTGGGCGAACGGGTAGCTCGCGTCGATCGTCGGCAGCGCGTCGGCCTCGCTCTGGGTGCGGACGACCATCCCCGCCGGGACGTAGCGGCCCGGCGCGACCGTGACGCCCATGACGAGCGCCCTCGGCTCGAGCACGCAGTCGTGACCGACGACGGCGCGGAACACGAGCGACTGCATGCCGACGAACGTTCGATCGCCGATCGCTGCGGGGCCGTGGACCTGCGCCTGGTGAGCGACGGAGACGTCGTCACCGATGTGCACGGCATACGCTCGCCCGCCGACGTGGACGAGGTTCGCCTCGATGGCGTGACCGCTCTCGAACGTCTCGAGGGCGTGGATGACCACTCCGTCTTGGACGTTCGACCCGGCGCCCACGTGGATCGGTTGGCCTTCGTCGCCGCGGATCGAGGCCCCGGGGGCCACGAAGACGTCGTCGCCGAGCTCGACGGCGCCGATGACGGCGGCGAGCGGATGGATGAAGTCGTGCTGGTGCAGGGCCGGCGTGCTCACCTGCGGCGTGAAGGCGGTCTCCGCGTTGGGCTCGACGTGGCCGTCGCCGCGCGGTAGACGGCGTGCACCGTCGTGGCAGCCGCCGAGGAGAACGGTCGCCAGCGCCGCCGAGGCGAATCGCCTCGTCACGACGCCTCCGGCGCAGGCACCTTCGACGCCCTTCGCTCCGCGCGCGCGAGGAGGCTGCGCGACAACGCGTGCTCGACCTTGATGCCGACAGTCATCGCGGCGACGAACCCGATCGCGGCGAACGAGCCGCTCGCGGCGCTGACGAGAGCCGGCCCCGGACAGAAGCCGGCCAGTGCCCATCCCACGCCGAAGATCGCCGCTCCGAGGACCAGGCGCGCGTCGAGATCCTGCCGTGTCGGGAGATGGAAGCGTCGGTCGAAGAGCGGCGACGCACGGCGGGTGACGAGCCGGTGCGCGACGAGGTGCACCGCGATCGCGCCCATCATGACGAAGGCGAGGCTCGCGTCCCAGGCGCCGAAGAGGTCGAGGAAGCCGACCACCTTCGAGGGCTTCGTCATGCCGGAGACCGCGAGGCCGACACCGAAGATCGCGCCGGCGCCGAGCGCGCTCGAGAGTCCCTTGACCGAGCTCATCGGACACCTCCCATCAGGTGGCGGGCGATGAACGTCGTCGCGATGCCCGCCGACATGAAGGTCGCGGTCGCCACGAGCGAGCGCGCGGAGAATCGGCTGATGCCACACACGCCGTGTCCGCTCGTGCAGCCGTTGCCGAGCTGCGTGCCGAAGCCGACGAGGAGGCCGGCGGCGAGCGCCACGGGGAGCGCGGCGGTCCACGTCGTCTCGAAGGCGGCGGGGTAGACGATCCGGACGACGACTCCGGACAGGAGGAGCCCTGCGAGGAACGCGAGCCGCAGCGCGCGGTCGGGCGAGGCGCGACGCAGGACTCCGCCGTAGAGGCCGCTGATGCCCGCGACCCTACCGTGGGTGAGGAGGAAGAGGGACGCGCTCAGTCCGACGAGCGCGCCGCCGAGCAGCGCAGAGACGGGAGTGAAGTCGTGCATGGTGTGTTCACTTCGCGAGAGCGGGACGTGCCCGGGTGACGAGGAGGACGGCTGCGAGCGTCACCGCGGCCACGAGCACGGTGACGAGGAGGGATGCCTGCTTGGCGATGACGAAGAGGCCCATCGCGATCACGAGCCAGGCGAACGCGCGTCGGAGGTTGTCGGCCGAGACCTTCGGGCCGAGGTAGGTGCCTGCGACCATGCCGGCGATCGACGCGGACGTCACGACGGCGACCACGGACCCATCGAGCGCGGCGTGTCCGAAGTGCCCGGCGAAGCCTGCGAACGACTGGAGGGTGATGACGAGGAGCGACGTCGCGACCGCCTTGCCCATGGGCAGGCGTCCGAAGATCGCGAGCGCCGGAACGATGAGGAACCCGCCGCCCGCGCCCACGAGACCGGAGAGGACGCCCACGCCGGCGCCCAGCGCGAGCACGCGACCGAGCGCGAGGCCCCCCGGCGAGGTCGACGGCTCTCCGCGACCTCTCATCATCGCGACCGCGGTGACGAGCATCATCGCGGCGAAGACGAGGAGGAGCACCGTCGCGGGAACGAACACGGCGAGCCGTCCGCCTGCGAAGGCGCCGGCCATCGCCGCAGCGCCGAAGGCGAGCCCGATCCGCCACTCCACGGCGCGCGAGCGCGCCTTCAGCGCGGTGCCGACGAGGCTCGTCGAGCCCACGACGAAGAGGGACGTCGCGATCGCGGCCTTCGGTTCGACACCGACGGCGTAGACGAGCATCGGCAGCGTGAGGATCGCGCCCCCGCCGCCGAGCATGCCGAGCACGACGCCGATGGCGAGCGAGAGGAGAGCGGCGAGGATCATCATCGTCCGGCCCTCACCCCGCGAGCTCGTCTTCCGCGAACCGCTCCTCGCGCGTCGGCTGCGCCTCGGGCGCCTGCGAACGAACGGTCACGACCGGGACGGTCGCGCGGCGGATGACCTTCTCCGCGACGCTGCCGAGCAGGAGATGTGCGAGGCCGGTTCGGCCGTGCGTGCCGACGACGATCGCGTCCGCTCCGACCTCGGCGACCACGCGAAGGAGCTCCTCCGCCACGTCTCCGGAGGATGCGGCGACGGCGAGCGCGCGGACGTCGAGGCCGCGATCCCGCAGAGGTGCGGCGATCGTGTCGAGGCGCTGGCGTACGCCGCGGGTCGTGTACTCGTCGATGCGCATCGGCGCGGTCGCACCCGGCGGAGTCACGAGCGCGTCGGGCGGCAGGTTGGGGGGGAGAGGCGAGACGTGGACCAGCGTCACCGTGGCGCGGCTGTGCTCGGCCAGTGAGACCCCGAGCCCCAGAGCGCGCGTCGCGCACTCCGAGAAGTCGATCGGAACGAGGAGGTGCTTCCACATGTCGTCGGGTGAGAGCCAACGGCGCTCCAAAAGGATTCGCGGGTGGCCGAGCGCGCCCCGCGAACCCATTCGCGTGCCGCCTGGCTCTACGCCTCGAGAACATGAGCATCGAGCTCCTCCACCACCATGCAGCGCTCGCGCTCGCGTACGTCGCGAGCGTCGCAGCGGCGGGCCTCGGAGTCGCGGCGTGCGATCGGCCCGCCAAGGAGACATCCACGTCCGCGGCGGCGGAGATCGAGTCCGAACCGAAGCGCAAGGTGCCCCTCCTGGTTCCGGGGGACGAGACGATCCCCGCAGGGCACGCGGGCGAGCTCGTTCGCCAGGGGCGCCTCTATGCCACGCGCACCTCGGAGGAGCTCCCCCAGCTCGTCGGCTCCGACCTGCACTGCACGAGCTGTCATCTCGAGGCCGGCACACGGGGGAACGCGGGGCCGTGGGTCGGACTCTCGAGCGCGTATCCGATGTATCGAGCGCGTGCGGGACGCGAGATCACGCTCGAAGAGCGCATCGACGAGTGCTTCGAGCGGAGCGTGAACGGAAAGGCGCCAGGCAAGGGCAGCCCCGTGACCCGCGCATTCGTCGCCTACATCGAGTGGCTGTCGCGCGACGTCCCGCGGGGGAGCGAGGTCCTCGGGCGAGGGTTTCCGAGGGTCGAGCGTCCGCCGATCGTGGACCCCGACAACGGCCGCAACGTGTACGCAGCGCGCTGCGCGTCGTGTCACGGCGCGAACGGAGAGGGGCGGCGCCAGGCCGACGGCAGCTACCAGTTCCCACCGCTCTGGGGCGACCGGACGTTCAACATCGGCGCCGGCATGGCCCGTCTCGATACGGCGGCGGCCTTCGTCAGGCACGACATGCCGCTCGGGAGACCGGAGCCGCTGACGGCGACCGACGCCTACGACGTCGCCGCGTACTTCACCGAGCAGCCTCGCCCCGACTACCTCCCGAAGTCCGGCGACTGGCCGCGCGGAGGGAAGCCTCCCGATGCGCGCTACTGATCGGTCGCGGCTCGCCGGGGCGTTGCTCGGAGCGCTCATCGCCGGGTCCATCGCGCGCTCGGCGCGCGCCGCGGACTGGCCCATGATCCAGGGGACGGAGCGAGCAGATGCGCCGCTCGTCCGCCCTTTCGGCTTCGTCCAGCTCACGACGGAAGGGATGCTCGGCGGCGCCGCGCAGGGCCTCACGAGCCCGGCGCTCTCGCGCTTCGAGGGAGAAAGGCCTTCGTTCAACGCGCTCGAGAGCGGCGGCGAGTGGAGCTTCAGCGTTAGGCGTGCGCGTCCCGGTCTGCGCGGCGCGATCCCTGGGACGAGCGGCCGAGTCTCGTACTTTCTCCTCGCCGAGCTCGGCACCGCCGCGATCGCTCGCGACGGGGCGACGCTCACCGACGCCGCCGTCACGTTCAGCTACGTGCCGGGGGCGCGCGTACGGCTCGGTCAGTTCAAGCTCCCGGTGATGGACGAGGCGGTCGAGGCGAACCCCATCGCTGCCGAGTGGGTGAGCTTCTCGCTGCCGGCGGCCGCGCTCGTCAACGAGAACCCCGTCCGCGCGGGGCGTTACGACGGCGGCGCGTCAGGGTTCCGCGACGTCGGCGTCCAGGTGTTCGACACCTTCCGCCGCGGTCACGTCGCGCTCTCGTACGCCGCCGTCGTGTCGAACGGTCGTCGGGGCGCCCTCGATGGAGACTCCGCGAAGGACTTCACCGCGCGGACGACGGCGTCCTGGGTCTTCTCGGGGAAGGATGACGATCCGCACCGGCAGGAGCTGTCGCTCTTCGCATGGGGCCAGCGCGGCGAACGCGACCTCGACGGCCGCTCGGTCCAGCGGATCCGCTCGGGCATCGGCGTCCACCTCGAGAAGGAGCCGGTGCGCGTGCGGGCGGAGCTCGTCCATGCGACGGGCGCGATCCCGGTCGGCCAGGCGCCGCCGTTCGCCGGACAGCCGCTCGTCATCGATCCCTACGGGCGGGCGATCGGCGCCTACGTGCAGGCGCGGGTGCGCCTCTTCGACAAGGCGCGCATCGGGCTTCGCTACGAGGAGTTGCATCGCCAGATCGACGACGCCCGCGCGGAGCGCGTCTTCCGGACCCTCGCGCCGATGCTCGAGTACGACGTCGTTCCGCGCGTGAGGCTCCAGGCCTCGTACGAGCGGCGATGGATGACCGCGCCCGGCGGGACCGACGACGCGAAGACGATCGCGCGCGCGATGGGGGACCGCGTCGCCGTCCAGGCGACCGTCATCTTCTGACGTGCCGGCCGAGCAAGGAGGTGTCCCCGTCCGGCGGCACGTCGGTCAGCGCGCTCGCGAGGAACGTCTTCCGCGCGCCGTCGGGCAGCGCGACCTCGAGCTTCGTCCCGCCGTCGATCTCTCGCAGCACCGTGACGACGCCGAGCTTCGCATGCCTCACGCGACGCGTCGGCGGCCGGAGGACCTCGGCGAGGAGGACGTCGTGCGGACGCCACGGCGGGACGCCGAGCTCCTCCGCTTGCTTGCGACGCCATTGGGCGCGCGGATCGATCCTCGAAAGGCGTCCAGCGACGAACCGCGCGTGTGCGTCGCCGCCCTCGAGGCGTCGCCAGAGCTCGATCGACAGCTCGTAGCGCGGCTCCTCCGCGAAGATGAACGTCGGAGCGGCCCATACGGGGGCCTGGTCGTGGTCGGCGGAGAGGAGGAGCGATCCCGCCGCGCGTCGTCGCGCCAGGTATCTCTCCGCGGCCTCGACGTCCCCTCGCTTCGCCGCGAGCCTCGCCTCGAGCCCCCATACGTAGGGGAGCAGCTCCGCCGGAAGCCCCGCAGCGCGCGCGGCGGCGAGCTCCTTCGCCGCCGCGTCGTCGTCTCCGCCCGCGAAGGCAACGTGCGCTCGGTGGAGCGCGGTCCGCCATCGCGTCGGTGACATGCCGGCGATCTCCTCGACGACGCTCGAGAGCCTCGTCCACGCCTCTCGCGCCCAGAGGGCCGCCGCGAGCATCTCGAGAGCGAGGAGCCGCGGGAAGGGCGCGGCGATGGGCGTCGCGGCGCGGAGCATGTCCTCCATCGCGTCCACATGCTTCGCTCCGGGCGCAGGCATGCCTGTCGTCTGCAATCGCGCCTGCTCCAGCAGCTCGACGCGGTTCGCGCTCGCGAGGAAGAGCAACGCGGCGGCCTCCTCCGGAGGCATGCCGATCGCTCCGCTCGCGAGACCGTCGGCGATGATCTGCTGCCGCTCTGCGGTGAGCGCGAGCGCCTTGCCGGACGTGACGGCGCTCACGTCGACGCTCTCGGCGAGGCGCACGGCGTCCGCGAGGAGGGCGAGTCGGAGACCCGGATCGGTGGCGTCATCCGCGAGCGCGGCGTAGCGGCGCGACGCCCCCGCGAGGACCCGCGGCGAGGCTGGATCTGCGCGATGGGTCGGCCCTTCGATCGCCTCGAGGGCGCGCAGGGAGTCGAGCACGTCGGTGGCGAGCGGCATCGTGAGGTTTCGAGAACGTAGCTCACAGGGAGGCTACCCGAGAGCGAACGGCGCCCGCCGTGACCCGATCGCCGGAGACGATTTCGCGGTAAGGTCGCCGCATGCGGAGATTCGGCGTGGCGCTCGGGTGCGCGTTCGTGGCGGCAGGGCTCGTGGTGTCGTCGGCGTCGTGCACCGCGCTCCTCGGGGACTTCGAGGTCGGGGCGAGCCCCGACACGACCGCGGAGGCCGGCGTCGGCGTGAGCGACGGCGGCGTCACCGGGACCGACGACGGAGGCGCGGCCGACGGCGGGACGCTCACCTGCCCGCGGAACCTCGCGAACTGCGATCGGGATCCGTCGAACGGCTGCGAGACGAGCCTCCTCGCGCCGGACTCGTGCGGGGCCTGCGGCCGCGCGTGCGGCGGGACGGCGGCCTGCGTGCAGGGCGACTGCGCCGCCGAGGTGCTCTCCACCACCCTCGATCACCCGTTCGGCTTCGCGCTCGCCGGCGGCCGCGCGCTCTGGATGAGCCCGAGCGCGGTGTGGGGCTGCTCGCTCGCGAGCTGCGCGACCTCGACCGCGATCATGGTCGACATCGACACGCTGACGAACAACCCGTCGCCCACGCCTCAGTTCTCCCCGCGCCAGATGTACGTGGAGGGAACGACCTTCTATTACGTGAAGTGCCCGCAGGGCTCGCCCAACAGCGACTGCGCGCCGGCGGCGTGCCCCGTGACGGGGTGCAAGAGCGGCGGGAACATCAACGGCTCGAGCTACCTCGTCGCGAGCTCCGGCTTCCGTCGGGCCTCGCTGCTCGTCGGGGGCCCGGGCGCCGTCTACACGTACTACGGCCTCGACGGCCTCCAGAAGTTCAACCTCAACCCGCCGGGACTCGGCTCCACGGGGAGCTACGGGATCGGCGACTACTTCGGGGCGATGTACGCGGACGCCACGAAGCTCGCATACATCGACGACAACGCGAGCCTCGCGAACCCCACCGGTGGCCTCTACGTGTGCCCGATCGGGGGCTGTGCGAGCCGCCCCGCCACGCTCCTGCCCCCGCCGCTGCGCCACCTCACGGTGAGCGGCGGCAACATCGCCATCACGACGACGGGCGGGCCGAACATCCCGAACGCGAGCGTCATCGCGTGTCCGCTCGGCGGATGCGGCGGCTCGGGCGCCGTGCTCGCGCAGAACCAGGCGTTCATCAGCGACATCGTCGCGGACGCGAAGGACGTCTACTGGTCGACGGTCGGCGCGGCGAGCACGACGACGAACAGCGCGCCCGTCGGGACGATCATGCGCTGCCCGCTCCCGACGTGCGCCGGCGGTCCGGTCAAGATCGCCGAGCAGGTCGTGAACCCCGTCGGCCTCCAGATCGACGCCGAGTACGTCTACTGGATCACGTACGGCACCGGCGCGAACCGGAACGGTACGCTCGTCCGCCGCCGCCGCTGATCGACGTGTATCAGGCGGGTGTATCGCGGGCGGGCTGTATCCGTCGCCGTCTCCTGTCGCCCGAACAGGCCACGATCGCGTCGATTCGCCGGCATTCAGGCGTCGACCGCGCCCCCCGGAGCGTTCGCGCGGAGCTGGCCCGGCCGCTGCAATCGCGGTCCTCACCATGTCCCTCCGGTCCTCGCTCCTCTCCGTCGCCCTCGTCCTCGTCCCCTTCGCCGCCGGCTGCGCCGCCGAGTCGGCGGATGACGGCGCGCCCTCCGAGACGCCCGCGAACACGGCACAATCGACGTCTGCGCTCTCGCTCGTCGCGCCGCCCCCGGCCGCCGTGC
The DNA here is from genome assembly GCA_022842465.1 of Polyangiaceae bacterium. Classification (GTDB taxonomy): domain Bacteria; phylum Myxococcota_A; class Polyangia; order Polyangiales; family Polyangiaceae; genus Labilithrix. The sequence continues at coordinate 19,640 of JALHPN010000080.1, forward strand.
TCCTCCCGCAGATCAACGTGCCGGACGAGAACGGCAACGTCGCCCTCGTCGTGAACGACGGCCGCTTCCCGCTCGTCTTCCGCGCACTCTCGAGCGTCGTGAAAGAGACGGCGAACGGCTTCGACGTGAAGGGCGACCTCACGCTCGACACGCCCGCCGGCCCGATGACGTTCGCCCACGCCGAGCTCGCGTTCACGTGGTCGGCAGACCGCTCCACGCTGGAGCGCTTCGTCGGAAGCGCCGACCTCCCCATCCCCGGCCTCGGCGCGCTCTCGGGCCTCGAGGCGGACTCGCTCGTCCGCGCCACGGTGGGCTACGACTCCGGCAAGAACCTGAAGGAGCGCATCGACGCTCCGCTCGCCGACGACCGCCGCTACATCGCGTTCGACTACGGCGTCGGGCTCTCGATCACCGGTGGTCCGGTCCAGCTCTCGCCTCCCGGCGGGAAGGCGGGCACCTTGATCCTCGATCCCGCCGACCCCGCGATCTACGTCACGGGCGGCCTCCTCGGCCTCGACGAGATCGGCCCGCTCCAGGACGTCGCCCTCGGCCTCTCCGCGCGAGGTCTCCTCCCCTTCACGCCGAAGAACACGTGGGGCGTGGAGAACGAGGTGAAGCCCATGGACGGTCACCTCTACACGAAGGGCACCGTGGTCCTCCGGAAGGTGCCGATCAGCATCGACGGCGAGACGGTCTACGACGTCGATCCGACGGGCCAGGGTCGCCCGCTCGCGTCCGGCACGCCGGAAGGCATCCGCGTCGGCGCGAACGGCACGGTGAACCTCCAGGCGGACTTCCTGAAGTTCTTCACCTTCAAGGCGCCGATCGCGTCGGCGACGCTCGCGGCGACGCTCACGACGGCCGAGCAGAAGGCTTGGGTCTCGGGCGAGATCGGCCCCGACGCGGACTGGCTCCCGTCGCCGTTCCCCTTCAAGCCGCAGCAGAAGCTCCGCGTCGCGGCGTACGCCGACGCGCAGAAGATCGCGTCGAGCTATCTCACCGCGGAGGGCTCCTTCGCGTTCGAGGCGAACAAGCTCTACGCGCTCGTCCCCGGCATGCCGCAGATCCCGATGAACGACTTCACCGTCGCCGAGGGTACGCTCCGCGCCGACGCGAGCGGCCTACGCGTGACCGGCCGCGCCGAGACGCCCGTGCTCCCGATCGTGTCGCCGCGCGGTCGGATCGCGGTCGACGCGCTCTTCCCGGATCAGCCGAGCGAGTTCTACGTGAAGATGAGCGGCGATCTCTCCTTCGGCTCGTTCCCGCTCGCGGCGGCCGAGGCGCGCGTCGACAAGACCGGCGCCCGCGCGAGCGGTGACTTTCGCACGCCGCTCACGACGATCGCGATGCGCGGCGCGGTCACGGGCAACGGCGCGAGCCTCTCCGGCAAGCTGAAGGTGCGCATCGTCGCCCCGAAGCAGGTCACGCAGTGGGTGACGGACAAGGCGGTCTGCGGCGCGGACCACGTGCGCGACGGCAGCGTGTGCGGCTACGAGACGGTGCGTGACGGCGCGCTCTGCGGGTCGAGCATGGTCGCGGACGCTGCGGTGTGCGGCTCGCGCGTGGTCGAGGACGCGGCGCTCTGCGGGACGCGCACGGTCACGGACGGCGCCATCTGCGGGTGGAACGTCCTCAAGTCCGGCTGGGCGTGCGTGAAGAGCGGCTTCAAGAACTGCAAGTCGCCGAAGAGCTGCCGCATCGCGAACCGCTGCAACGTCGCGAACACCTGCTCCGTCGCCAACACCTGCTCCGTCTCCAAGACGTGCGAGAAGGCGCGCACCTGCGAGACGAAGGTGACGGTGCCCGACTTCGACTTCGGCGAGTTCGAGGGCGACCTCGCGGTGACGGCGACGTCGAGCGCGGCGACGGGGCAGGCGAGCGGCCGCGTCTGCAAGGACGGGCGCTGCCAGTCGCTCGGCGGCGGTCGTGTCGAGCTGAGCGCGCAGCCGAGGGTCTGCCTCAGCGGCATCAGCGGCGCGCCCGGTGAGGTCTGCACGAAGTTCTGACGCGCGAGTCCGCGGGTGAGTGACGTGGCGGCGCGGGTCCCTTCGGGGGCTCGCGCCGCGCGGCATTGACCTGCACGCAGGGGTCAGGGCACGTCGGCCTGGAAGGCCACCGACCAGTTGAAGAGCTCGTACGGGTTCCCGTTCGCGTCGAGGTGTACCGAGACGCTGCCGTCCGAGTCGCGGAGGTTGCCGCGGGCGCCGTTCGTCGGGCCCGGGCAGCGGAAGTTCGAGAGCTGCGACTCGAAGGCGTAACGCAGGATCTTGTTCGCGCCGGTCGGCGCGGCCGAGAGCGTGATCGTCACCTCGTCCGGCGCGGTGACGGCCACGCTCGTGATCGCGGCCGACATCGTGCTGTCGCGGTAGATGAAGCCGTAGACGGGCGGCACCGGGAACTTGTCGTTCGACGCATCGACCCGCTGGGTGTCGATCACGAGCGGCGGCACCGGCACCACGTACTTCACGGTGATGACGTTGCCCGCGCGGTTCACCGCGAGCGGCCGCGTCGGCTCCCACTTCTGCCCCTCGACGACGACGCGCTGATACGCCTTCGCGAAGTAGGCGCCGAGCCAACGCTGCGAGTGGTTCGTGTAGTGGTTGCAGTCGGTGTAGTGCGGGAAGACGTAGTTCGGCGTGACGAGGTTCACCTTGCCGTTCGAGACCACGTGCGCGTCGAGCTGCCTTTGCGGGATGATGCTCGTCGCGGTCGTCATGCTGCCGAACTGCGAGATGAACATCGGGATGGGCTCAGCCTGACCCGTGATCGCGCGCACCTTCGTGTCGTAGTCGTTCTGCCAGTCGAGGAGCCCGTCGGTGTAGTTCAGGAGGCGCCGACCGCTGCCGTCGGTGCTCTGGAGGAACGTGAAGTTCTGCTCGTTGCTGTCGCTCTCGCCCTGCCCGTGGATCGCCGTGACGGCGCGGACCGCGTAGGTCTTCCCGGCCGCGGCCGCGAGCGCCTTCGCGCTCTCGACCTGCATGAGCGCCTCGTCGAACGGCGGGATGTAGCCGAGCGCCGCGGAGTAGTAGCAGACGTTCGCCCCGGGCGAGAGGTTCGCCGTCTGCTGCCGGAGGCACCAGTACTCGTTGCCGCTCCGTCCGTGGAGGCTCACGAGCACGTCGTGCTGGGCGTAGGGGAGGCCGACCTTCGCGAACCACGACGTGGCGAGCGAGCTCGCGTGGTTCGCGAGGCCGGAGGACATCGTCTCGACGGCGTAGTTGAAGAAGCGGTCGCCCTCGACGAGCGGGATGAAGCCGGCCGGCGTCTGGTAGACCTTGCAGCCGCTCCCGTTGCACGTGCCGGCCGTCATGACGCCCGTGTCGAACGACAGGTTCGTGTACGGCTGCGTCGACGTGAGGCGCGGGGAGCCGCCGTTCGCGACGCTGTCCGACGCGCCCGTCGAGAGGACGTGGTTGATGTCGTAGTGCTTGTAGGTGAGCGGCGGCGCACCGTCCGAGGCGTCGACGCCGGCGTCGGTCCCCGCGTCGAGGTCCGCGTCGGCGTCATCGCCGCCGTCGCCTCCGCTACCGCCGTCGGTGGGCTTCGCCGCGTCGACGCCGGGGGGCGTCGCGCTCCCGTCGCCGCCGGACGTCGACGCATCCGTGCTCGCCACGCCGGCCTCGGGGGAGGCGTCGTCGCCGCCGCCCACCGCTTCGCCGTCGTCCCCCGAGCATCCGACAGAGGCCCCCAGGCCCGCTCCGAGGAGAAGGAGAGCCACGCGCCATCGTCTCGCCATCCTCCGATGGTGCCACGGCCGCGGCCGGAGCGCGACCGTCGGCTCCGCCGTGCTCTCGCACGGCATGGATCGCCCGCGAGAAGACATAGGGACATCGTCTCCCCGAAGCTCGCGGTCCGCACCCGAGCCCGCGGCGAGGCTCGCGACGGCGTCAGAGCGCAGGATGGTTCGACATTCGCGCGTTGCCCGGAAGGTCGGGAGGGAGGAGCGTCGCGCGTGGCGCGCGAAGGTAGGCATCGGGCGAGCCTGCACGATTCTCGGCTCGCGCGATCGCTCCTGCCGGCCCCCTTCTCGCAGTGGGCCGGTCGGCGCTCCGCGTCGCCTCGACGGCGACGCGAGCAGCCCTCGGCGAAGGAGGATTCCATGGCTCGATATAGGTCTCTCGGCAGGCTCGCGCTTGCCCTGCTCGGCGTCGTCACGGCAGGCGGTTGCACCACGAGTGCGTCGTCCGAACCCGAGATCGGGGAGAGCTCGGCGGCGGCCAGCTCCAGCACCGCGGCCGGCGAGATCCGCGGCTACGGGGACAAGTGCCTCGACGCGAACGCGGGCTCGTCCGCGAACGGGACGCGGATCCAGCTTTGGCGATGCAACGGCACGGACGCGCAGGCGTGGCGCCTCCAGGGTGAGGCGCTCGTGACGCCGTCCGGCAAGTGCCTCGACGTCGCGGGCAACGATCCGTCGAACGGCGCGCGCCTCCACCTCTGGGACTGTCACGGCGGCCAGAACCAACGCTTCCGCATCGTCGGCGACCGCATCGTCGGCCTCGGCGGCAAGTGTCTCGACGCGAGCAATCGGTCGTCCGCCGACGGCACGCGAATCATCCTCTGGGACTGCCACGGAGGCGACAACCAGAAGTGGCGCTTCGGCGGCGGCGCTGGCCCCGCTCCCGCTCCCGCTCCCGCTCCCGCCGCCCCCGCCGCCGGCGCCGGCGCCGTCTTCGAGGGCTTCGACGACGGCTTCGGTCTCCTCGGCCACGCCTGGCAGACGGGCGACGGCGTGAAGGCGTACGTCCAGTCCGGCGTCGCGAAGATCGACGGCACCCGCAGCGGCGCCGGCGTCATGCAGTTCCCCGGTGGACGCAACGCGTGCTTCGGCAACGGCCTCTTCGAGATCCGATCCAGGTTGAAGGGCAACGACACCGGCGACAACTCCGGCCCGGCGAACGTGCTCTGGCCATCGGACGACGTGTGGCCGGGCTCCGAGGTCGACATCGGCGAGATCGACCGGAGCGGGCGCGTCTACATGGCGACCCACTGGAAGGGCAGCGACGGACGCGACGCGTACCGCCTCTTCTACGTGGACGCGGGGTTCGACCAGTACGCGTTCCACACGTACGCCGCGTTCCTCCAGACCGACAAGATCACCTATCTCGTCGACGGGAAGGTCATCGGGATCGACACGGACCATCCGGCGCCGGACGCCGCGCACGGTGGGGTGAACCACTGCCTCGGGATCATGAACCGGTCGAGCCAGACCGGCATCGAGGCCGACTGGGTGCGCTGGACGCCGGAGTCGGGCGTACGCTGAGCCCTCACGGCTTCCCGCCGCGCCGGACCGCCGCGAGCTCCTCCTCCGCGTCCCGCGCGGCCGCCTTCTCCGCGAGGACGGCGCGCTTGTCGTGCGCCTTCCGCCCGCGGGCGAGACCGAGCTCCACCTTCACCCGTCCGCCGCGGAACCACATCGCGAGCGGCACGAGGGTGAAGCCCTCGCGCACCACGGCGCGCTCCAGGCGGCGGATCTCCTTCGCATGGAGGAGCAGCTTCCGGGCTCCGCGTTCGTCGTGGGGGAACGCGCGCGCGGCGAAGAACCCCGCGATGAAGAGCTGGCGGAGCCACACCTCGCCGCGTTCGACCGAGGCATACGCGTCTCCGAGGTGGACGCGTCCGTCACGGAGCGATTTCACCTCGCTCCCGCGGAGGACGATGCCGGCCTCGAAGCGCTCGGAGACCTCGTAGTGGAAGGTCGCGGCGCGGTTCCGCGCGATGACCTTCTCGATCGGCTTCACGCCGCCGCGCTCGAGCCGAGCGGCTCCGTCGCGCGGAGGAGCCACTCGCGCGCTGCACCCTCGACGAGCGGACCGACGCGCGCGCGCACCTCGGCGTGGTAGGCGTCGAGCCACGCGCGCTCGCGGGCGTCGAGGAGCGCCGGATCGATGCAGCGCACGTCGATCGGGCAGAGCGTGAGCGTCTCGAAGCCGAGGAACTCTCCGAGCTCCGAGCGTGCGGCCGGCACCGTGAGGACGAGGTTCTCGATCCGCACCCCCCATCGTCCGGGCCGATAGAGGCCTGGCTCGTTCGACGTGATCATGCCCGGCTCGAGGACGGCGTGCGGGAGCGCCGCAGCACCGGGCGAGATGCTCTGCGGCCCCTCGTGCACTGCGAGGAAGTAGCCGACGCCGTGCCCCGTCCCATGGCCGTAGTCGGCGTCGATGGCCCAGATCGGCGCGCGCGCGATCGCGTCGAGCAAGCCGCCGCGGATCCCGCGCGGAAAGCGCGCGAGCGACAGCTGGATCATGCCCTTGAGGACGGCGGTGACGTCTCGCCTCTGCGCCGCCGTGAGGGCGCCGATGCACACGACGCGCGTGATGTCCGTCGTGCCCCCGAGGTACTGACCGCCCGAGTCGACGAGGAGGAGGCCGTCGCCTTCGATCACGGCGTGACTCTCCGGCGTCGCCCGGTAGTGTGGCATCGCCCCGTTCGCGTTCCAGCCTGCGATCGTCGCGAAGCTCGGTCCGACGAAGTCCCTGCGGCGCGCGCGGGCGGCAGTGACCTGCTCGTCGATCGTGAGCTCCGTGATCCGCTCACCACGGGAGACCGCCCCCTCGAGCCACGCGAACGTCTCTGCGAGCGCGGCGCCGTCCTCCTCCATGACGCGCTTCACGTGGCCGATCTCCGCGTCCGTCTTGCACGCCTTCATGAGGACGGACGGGTTCGCCGCCTCGATCCTGGCCACCGACGCCGGCACGGCCTGTACGAGACCGAGCGTCACGCGGCCGGGGTCGAGGAGGAGCGTCGCGCTCGGCGGGAGGCCTGCGAGCGCCGTCTTCGCGTCGTCGTAGCGGGCGAGGCGGACCCCGTCGGCTTCGAGGCGCGCGCGGAGCTCCGTCGCGATCTTCCCGTCTCCGACGAAGAGGGAAGCCTCCGTCGCGCCGACGAGGAGGTGGGCGAGGAAGACGGGGTTGTACGAGACGTCCGATCCGCGCAGGTTCAGGAGCCAGGCGACGTCGTCGACGGTGGACACGAGGTGGTGGGTCGCGCCGCGCTCCTGCATCGCGGAGCGGAGCCGGGCGAGCTTCTCCGCGCGCGCGACGGTCGCGAAGGGGGGCACGTGCTCGAACACGGTGCCGGTCGGGAGAGCCGCGCGATCCGTCCACGCCTCGCCGAGGAGATCGAGGTCGGTCCGCACCGTCGCGCCCTTCCTCCCGAGCGCGGCCTCGAGCGCGCGCGCCGACGAGAGCGCGAGCACGTCCCCGTCGACCGCGAGCGCCTCACCCGGGGCGAGGTTCTCGGCGAGCCAGTCGATGTGGGCCGTGCTCCCGGACGCGGGCAGCGACATCCGCGTGATGCCCGAGCCCGCGAGCTCCGTGTCGGCTTGCGTCCAGTAGCGGCTGTCGACCCAGACGCCCGCGAAGGTCTGCGTCACGATCAACGTCCCGACCGACCCGGTGAAGCCCGAAGCCCACGCGCGGCCTTGCCATCGCGACGGCAGGTACTCGGACAGGTGCGGATCGGACGAGGGGACGAGGAGCGCGGCCACCCGGTGGGAGGCGAGGCGTCCACGAAGCGCTTCGATGCGGGAGGCGGCGGAGGTCGTCACGGCGAGGACCCAATCACGGAGGAGGGCCCGGGGCAACCCGAGGAGACGCGGCGCGTGCCGCGAGTGGAGTACGATGGCCTTCGATGCCGACTCCGCCGGAGCTCGATCGCGCCGCCATCGATCGCGTGCTCGCTCTCGTCGTGACCGACGATCGACAGCGCACCTTCGTCCTCCGCTGCATCCTCGACGAGGGCCCGCAGCACCATCGCGTCGCGAGCTGGGCGCTCCTCAGTGCGCTCGCGTCCCTCGTCGAGGCCGCGCCTCCCGGCGCCCCGTTCGACCAGGCGGCCGTGCCGACGGAGGCCGTCCGGATGCGCCTCCCCCCGAGCGTCGCGGCGTCCGCGGACGATCCGGATTTCCCCCTCTCGATCCCGACCCGGCACCTGCGACGAAGCCTCGCGAACGACCGAGAGCTCGGAATCGCCGTCGCGGCGCTCGGGGACGGCCCGCCCCATCACGCGCTCGCCAACGCCGCGATGCTCTGGCTCCTCGAGCTCCTCGCCGAGCGCACAGGGCCGACGCGATGACCGAGCGCGGGCCTCTCTCGAGCCATCGCATCCCGCTCGCCGGCGTGCCCTCGCTCCCCGAGGCCCCCGTCGTGACGCCTCCTCCGCCCGAGGACCGCGCGCTCGCCGGGACCGACCTCGGGGCCGCCTTCGAGCTCGCCTGCGCGGAGCTCGGCTTCGTCGCCGCGTCGTGGCTCTTCGTCGAGACGATCGCCGCGGCCTCCGGCAGGAGCGGAGTCGAGGAGCTCGCGCGCACGCTCGGGACGACCTTCGCGGTCCTCGATCACGTCGCCCGCGCCTGGCTCGGCGGCGTGCGGAGACGTCCGGTCACGGCGGCTCCCCTCCGCGAGGTCCTCGCGGGGGCGCGTCGCGTGCTCGTCGTCGGCGTGGAGGCCGAGCACCTCGACGCGCTCGCGCGTGATCTCCCGCGAGACGTGCGCCTCGGTCTCCTCACGTACCGGCTCCAGCGCGTGGACTGGTCGCGGGTGCTCGCGAACTTCGGAGACCGCGTCGAGCCCGTCGACCTCGCCGAGTTCCAGGGATGGGCGGGCTCTCGCTCCGCCGTCGTCACCTTCGTCTACGGACGTCGAGGCGGGCTCGTCAACGTGCTCTCGGCCTTCCTCCGCGTCGCGGGGCCGGACGTCCGCACGCAGTTCCGCGACATCGTCGGCTGGGACGTCCTCGGGGCTCCGCCGGCGCTCTACCCCCGCTACCACGTCGAGACGTCGGCCTCGGACCTCACCGCGTTCGTGGCCCACGAGGAAGGAGAGGAGGCGCGCTGAGGATGGCCGCGCTCGTCCTCACCAGCATCCTCGTCGTGACGCTCGCTGCGCAGGCGCGCTTCGCAGCCTACCGCATGCTGATCGTCCTCTCGGGCGCGGCGTGCTCGTGCCTCGCGTCGGCCCTCCTCGGCACGGGCGGGAGCCACGAGCTCCTCGCGGAGGTCCCGTGGGACGTCCTCGTGCTCCTCGTCGCGCTCGGCCTCTTGTCGGAGGCGTTCGTCGAGGCGCGCCTGTTCGCCGTCGTCGCGGTGCGCGCCGCGGAGGCGAGCCGCGCGTCACCGGTCGGGATCGCCCTCGTGTTCGGCGCCGCGATGTACCTCGTGAGCGCGTTCATGAACAACCTGACCGCGCTCGTGCTCGTCCTGCCCGTCGTACTCATCGTCCTCCGGGTCACGTCGGCGACGCAGCGGCAGGTGAGCTGGACGCTCGGGGCGCTGCTCGTCGCGTGCAACCTCGGCGGAGCGGCCACGCCGATCGGCGATTTTCCGGCGATCCTCCTCCTCGGTCGCGGCTCGATGACGTTCTCGGCGTACCTCGCGCGCGCGCTGCCCTCCACGGTCGTCGGGGTCGCCGTCGTGCTCGCTGTCTCGGCGCTCGCGCTCCGTCGCGGCGGACCGAGCACTTCGGCCGACGTCCGCTCCGCCGTGTCGCGGGCGCTCATCGGGGCGCTCTACCGCGGCGTGCGGCTCGATCGCCGGCTCCTCGTCTTCGTGTCCGTCGTCTTTGCCTCGATGCTCGCCGCCTGGTCCCTCCTCCCCGCGACGGGCCCCGTGAGCGCGGATCTCGTCGGGTGGATCGGCGTCCTCGTCGCCCTCGCGGTCCGGCCGAAGTTCGGGGAGCGCGCGGTGCGAACTACGGTCGACACGGAGGCCGTCCTCTTCCTCCTCGCCCTCTTCGTCATGGTCGCGTCGGTCAGGCGGACCGGCGTCTTCGGGGCGCTCGCCCGGGCGCTCACGAACCTCCCGCTCTCGCCGCCGCTCCAGCTCGTCGTCTTCATGGTCCTCGCCTCGCTCGTGACGGGCATCTTCTCGGCGGGGCCGGCGATGGCGGCGCTCCTCGAGGTCGCGGCCGTCCTCGCGACGCGGCTGCCGCCGCATACCGTCTACGTCGGGCTCGCGCTCTCGGTCTGCGCGGGCAGCTCGCTCTTCCTCACCGCGGCGACGGCAGGCCCCCTCGCGCAGTCGCTCACCGAGCGCGCTGCGCTCCTCACCCCGACGGGGGAGCGCATCCGCTTCGGGTTCGCCGAGTTCCTTCCCGTCGGGCTCGTGTGCTACGCCATCATCGAGGCGGTCGCGATCGGCTACGCGCTCGTCTCGCTCGCCTGGGCATGACGCATCGCGCGCTCCTCCTTCGTGGTCTCGCGCTCTCGGCGTTCGTCGCCGCGGCGTGCGGAGAGCTCAGGTCGGGCGAGGACGACGCGATCGTGCCGGACGATCCGTCCGCTGGCTTCGGCGACGGCGGACCGGGGGCGGTCGACGCCGGCGCGCCGTCGAGCGCGGACGCTGGCTGGAACGATGCGACGGACGGCGCGGCCGAGGACGCTGGCAAGGGCGCGACCGGCCTCGACCCCGGCGTCGTGGTCCCGGCCCTCGGACAGGAGGAGTGCAGCTATCCCGGGAGCCGGAGCGAGTGTCCGGGCCTCCGGCCGTGTCGGATCGCGACGCCCGATGCGGGCCGCTGCGACGACTGCACCGTCGCCGGATGGTGTGGGGGCGTGGTCGAGACGCCGTGCACCACGAACCGGGACTGCGACGTCCTCGCCCAGTGTTTCCGTGGGGTCTGCACGTTGTTCTGCACGCTGCCCGACGGCCCCGAGTGCGGCGGCGAGCCGGACACCTGCGTGAACGTCGGCCACGCGGCGGTCGGCTTGTGCGATCCGGCGAAGCTCTGAGCCGGCGTCCGATGACGACGAAGGTTCAGCCGCTTCGCGCGCGGCGCGCCTTCTGGACGGCGGAAGCCGCGCGCGAGGCGACGTCGCTCTTCCCGAGGAGGCGCTCGCCTCCCTTGAACGCGACGGCGTCGTTCGGATCGCGCTCGAGGAGGAGCTCGACGTGATCGATCGCACGGGACGGCGTGTTGAGCTCGCCGAAGTAGAGATCGAGCAGGCGGTGCCGTCGCTGGGTGACGATGGGCGCCGGCGCCGCGTCGTCCTCCAGGAGCGCCCGCTCGACGAGCTCGGCGGCGAGCGCGGCGCGCTTCGTCGCGCGGCAGTGGGCCTCGAGGGCATCGAGCAGCTTCGGATTGACGGGCACCAGCGCGAGCAGCTTACGGCACGCGTCGTCCGCCACCGCCTGCTTGGCGCCGAGGAGGACGAGCCGGTTCAGCGTCTGGGTCGCGAGGACCTTCGCCTCGCGCGGCGGCGTCGCGGCGACCACGGCATGGAGCTCGACGAGGCGGCGCTCCTCGCCGGGTCTCTCGAGCCGCCGCTCGAGCCGTGTGAACACGTCGACGCGGTCCGGACGGAGCTCGAGGGCACGGCGGAGGAGCTGCTCGGTCGTCTCGAGGTCGCCTCGGATCCCCTGGAAGAAGTCGGCTGCGTGGACGAGGACGTCGGCCTGCGCGTCCGCCGCGAGGCGACGCATCCGAGCGCCCGACACCGCCTTCAGATAAGCGTCCGCGACGTTCGCCTCGACTCCGTCACGCGCCGCCGCGGCGTGGAGCTTCTCCCACAGAGGTAGCTGAGGCTCTCCCTCCGCCGCCTCCGCGATGAGCGCATCGATGGCGGCGATCGGGAGGTCGAGGCGCTTGTCGAGCAGCGCGACGAGCCGTTCGACGCGCAGGGTGCGTGCCTTCTCCGCGGCGATCGTCACCGACGAGGACTTTCCCTTCGGCGGCTCTCCCTCGGACATCCACGAAAGGATACGTGAAGCCGGCACCACGTCGAGGTCGTCTGCCACACGCCGGAGTGATATGCCCCGCCGTCATGCGGCGGATCGGCCTGGATCTCGGAACCACGAACAGCGCCATCGCGGTCGTCTCCGACGACGGCGCCGTCCGCCTCGCCTCGTTCGAGCACGCTGGCGGCGCGACGGAGACGTTCCGCTCGCTCCTCTACTTCGGCCACGGCGAAAAGCCCGTCGGCGGCCCTCGCGCGATCGACCGCTACCTCGCCGCGGCAGGGGAGGGGAGGCTCATCCAGTCGATGAAGTCCTACCTCGCCGACGGGACCTTCCAGGCGACGAACATCTTCGGGCGGACGACGTCGCTCGTCGAGCTCCTCGCCGTCCTCCTCCGCGAGCTGCGCGCCTCGGCGGAGGCGAAGCTCGGGCCGCTCGGCTCGCGCGCGGTCGTGGGTCGGCCCGTCCACTTCGTGACGGAGAAGGACGAGGAGGACGAGGCGCTCGCGCTGGGCCGTCTCCGCACGGCGCTCGCGCAGGCGGGCTTCACGGAGATCGAGCTCGAGTACGAGCCCGTCGCCGCAGCGAAATTCTACGAGAGCACGCTCGACCACGACGAGCTCGTCCTCATCGCCGACTTCGGCGGCGGCACGAGCGACTTCTCGTTGGTCCGGGTCGGGCCCGGTCAGCGTGATCGCGGGCCCGAGCGCATCCTCGGCAACGACGGCGTCGGCGTCGCGGGTGACGCGCTCGACGCGCGCCTCATGCAGAAGCTCGTCGCGCCCAGGCTCGGGATGGGGACGACCTATCGCTCGCTCATGGGCGACAAGGATCTGCCCGTCCCGGTGTGGATCTACTCCCGGCTCCTCCGCTGGCACCACCTCTCCTTCCTCAAGTCGAAGAAGAACCTCGAGATGATCGAAGGCATCGCGAGCCAGGCGAAGGACGACCGGGACATCCGCGCGCTCCTCCACGTCCTCGACAACGATCTCGGCTACCACCTCTATCGCGCGATCGAGAAGACGAAGGTGACGCTCTCGAGCGCGGAGGAGGCCGTCTTCACCTTCTCCGACGACCCTCTCGAGATCGAGGCGCCCGTCACGCGTCGCGAGTTCGAGTCGTGGATCGAGGAGGAGATGGCGAAGATGGCAGGATGCGTGGACCGGCTCCTCGCCCGCGCGGGCGTCGCACCGGGCGACGTCGATCAGGTGTTCATGACGGGCGGCAGCTCGTTCGTCCCCGCCGTGCGCCGGATCTTCGAGGAGCGCTTCGGACGCGAGCGGCTTCGCACGGGCGGGGAGCTCGTCTCGGTCGCGAGCGGCCTCGCCCTCCGCGCCGCGCAGGCCTGAGCGTCGGCTACGCGCCGAGGAAACGCTCGACGAGTGCGACCGTCCGCGGTGGCATCTCCTGCATCGGATAGTGGCCGGACTCGGCGAGGCCGACGACCTCGAGGTGGCCTCCGCCGATCGCGGCGTAGCTCGCCTTCGTCGCGTCCCGCCGCATCGGCGGCGCGTCTTCTTCGCCCGTGATCGCGAGGGCAGGCACCCGGAGAGGCGCGTCAGGGGTCGCGAGACCGTCACGCGCGAAGAGCGCGACGTAGGCGGCAGCAGCCTCGGGCGCGGACGTGTCGACGAAGCGACGGCTCTTCAGGGCCGCCCAACCCGGTGACAGCCGCTCCGCCGCGCGCGCGCGGATCATCTCCGCCCGCTTCCCGTCGTCTCGCGCCGCGGCGGTCATCGCGGCGAGGCTTCCCTCGTCCACACCGAAGCCGCGGGGCGGCGGCGGCGTCAAGAGGACGATCCGCTCGACGCGGTCGGAGTGGTGCTGACCGAGGGACACCGCGACGTACGCGCTCATCGAGTGACCGACGACCGAGAAGCGTGGCCAGCCGAGCGCTGCGGTCGTGCGGAGGACGTCGGCGACCGCTTCCCCGAGCGTGAACGCGCCGGTGCGCGCCCGCGAGCGGCCGTAGCCGCGGAGATCCGTGAAGGCCCACGTGAAGCGCTCGCGATCGAGGTACGGCTCTGCGGCGTCCCAGGTGGACGTGTCGCAGAGCCAGTCGTTGAGGACCACGACCCTGCGCGGGCCACCTCCGACGATCGTGTGGCCGAGGGGGCCGTCCGTGTCGTTCATGGGCCGACACTACTACGCGCGCCGCGGGATCAGCCGCAGCTACAGGTGGCCGCGCCGGCGTCCGTCTCGAGGCCGACGAGCTCGCGCGCGTCCGCGCAGTCGACGTCCGCGTTCGCGTAGAGGATGCACGCCGCCACGTCGAGCGAAGAGTCGGCGAAGGCGTCGCGGAGCGCCTCGCGCACCCCGGACGGGAGGTCGGGGCTGTGGACGAGGAGAGGTGCCATGGAGAAGCTCATGCGTTTCACTCGCTCCCTTCCACCGTCCGATGCCGCTCGGCCCGGCCGCGTTGCAGCGCGAGGATGCCGACGCCCGCGATCCCGAGAGCTGCCGCCAGGAGTGTCGTGATCCCGACGGTCTCGCCCGCGAACGCCCAGCCGAGGAACACGGCGACGAGCGGGTTCACGTACGCGTACGACGTCGCCAGGGACGCCCGCACGTTCGCGAGGAGCCAGTTGAACGCCGTGAAGGCGATCATCGAGCCGAAGACGGTGAGGTAGACGACGGCGAGGAGAGAGCGCGACGAGGGCGGCGCTGCCAGGCGCTCGCCCGTCACGAGCGCGATTCCGAGCATCACGATCCCGCCCGCGATCATCTGGGCGGCGGTCCCCATCGCGCCCGCCGGCATCGGCAGCCGGCGGCTCCACACGGACCCCACCGCCCACGCGATCGGCGCGGCGAGGAGGACGAGGCCGCGCGCCTCGAGCCGGAGTCCCCCTCCGACGTTCAGGACGAGCACGCCGGAGAAGCCGAGGAGGAGGCCGAGCCACTCGCGTCCCGCGGACGGCATGCCGGCGAGGCGTCCGAAGACGGCGGCCCAGATCGGCATCGTCGCGACGACGACGGCCGCGACGTTCGAGGGCACGGACTGCTCGGCGATCGCGACCGCGCCGTTGCCGAGGACGAGGAGCGGGATGCCCACCTTGGTCGACGCGATCCAGCCCTCGCGCGACGGCGGCGGCGCCCCCCGTCGACGAAGCCACGCGTACATCGCGAGCCCGGCGAGGAGGAAGCGCGGGCCCGCCATGAGGAAGGGCGGAAGCGTCTCGAGCGCCACCTTCATCGCGAAGTACGTCGACCCCCAGACGACGTAGACCGCGAAGAGCGCGAGCACGACCTTCACCTCGAGACGTGCTCCGCTCATGTGCGCGGAGCGAGGGTGGCACGTTACAGGGCGCCTAGCACTCGCTGGGATCGGGGCACGACTTCATCGGGTCGCGCTTCGGCTCCTCCGGCGGAGGCGGCGGCACCATCGCGAAGGGCACGGAGGCCTCGTAGGTCGCCGTGAACGATCCGCCGCAGCGTCCGTCCGGCGAGACGCAGAGCGCCTCGCGCCCGTAGTAGCCGCCGTCCTTGATCACGGCGGGGAGCCGCACGCGGACGAGGGCGAGCGATCCGTCGGCGGAGAGCCCGATGTCGCGGACACCGCGGCTGTAGTCGCCGCCGAGCGCGGCCGTCGTGCGGCTCGAGAGATCGATCAGGTACGGCGTGCCCCCGAAGCCGTCGGCCCGCGTCGCGAGCGTCACGACGTACCGGCCGCCCGCGAGCTGGACGAAGCGATCGAGCGGCGCGCGCGGGCCGGAGAACGAGACGAAGCGCTGGCCGAGGAGGTCGAAGTGGCCGAAGGCCGACGCGCTCCCGAAGACGTCGAGGTTCGTCTCCGCCTCGACGGCGACCCCGTCGGCAGAGACGCTCACGCTCGCGCGGGCGGCGAGCTTCGTGCGCGAGGTCGCCTTCGTCGAAGCGTCGACGAGGAGGCCGCGCCCGTCCGTCGTCATCGCGAAGCGCGGGATGACGTTCCCGATCGGCGCGAGCGAGAACCGCAGCGTCGTCGGGTCGATCGTCATGAGGTGGTAGCGCTGGCCCTCGCTCCAGGGAACCTGCTTCGGGTCATCGAACATCGACGGGTCCATCCGCTTCACGTCGAGGTAGGCGACGACGCGCGCGCCGTCCTTCGACATCGCGACGGGGCCGAAGCCGGGGAGGTTCTTCACGAACGTCAGCGACTCGCCGGCGAGGTCGATGACGCTCACCGGATCGGGGTTCGTCCACGTCTCGCCCGGGACGGCCTGCGCGCCCGGCGAGCAGTAGGTCGGGGAGAGGAACGCGCGGGCGCCGCTCGGGAGGACCTCGATCGGCGACTCGCAGTTCGGGACGTCGACGCTCGGCGCCGCGGACGCGCTCGACGCGAGGTCGACGGCGTAGACCGGCGTGTGCGGGCCGCCGTCGCGCCAGACGGTGGGGCC
>JALHPN010000081.1 GCA_022842465.1 Polyangiaceae bacterium
CCGCCGTCGCGTACCCGAGCCGCTCGAGCGCGCGCGCGACCCCTCGCGCCGTGCGCCCCGCGTCTCCGACGAAGACGATGTGCTCGATGTCGCGGTGAAGAGATCCGTGCGTCAGCATCGAGCCGCGCCAAAGCAAGAGCGATGCCGGCGCGCGACCCCGTACAAACCCGTCGGCAGAGCCTCGGCGCCGCGCAGACCGCCACGCGCGAGCGGCCGTCTGCCAACGACACCTACGCCGGCGTCGGGCTCACGTAGGGCAGCTCGAGGGTGAAGGTCGTGCCGGCCTCGGCGGAGCTCTCGACCCGCACGCGGCCACCGTGCGCCTCCGCCACGCCGCGGACGACGGTGAGGCCGAGACCCCACCCCTTCGCCGAGCTCGCTTTGGCCGTCAGCGACCGCACGAACGGGCGGAACAGCGCGGTCTGGTCCTCCTCCGGGATCGGCGCGCCTCGGTTGTGGACGCTGATCTCCGCGTGCTCCTTCGCCGCGCGGGCGCCGACGGTGATGCGCGCGTCGGGCGCGCCGTACTTCACGGCGTTGACCCCGAGGTTCCAGAGGCAGCGGAAGACCTCGTCCTCGTCCCACGTTCCGCGGACCTCGGGATCCCCCTCGACGACGAAACGGTCGCCGTGGACCGAGGCGAGCTCGGCCCTCGCGTTCCGTGCGATGGCGACCAGGTCACACGGCGCGAGCGTGAGCGGGATGGCCTCCCCCGCGTGGATTCGGTTCGCATCGAGGAGGTCACGCACCATGTGATCGGTCCGCGTGAGGCTCCGATCGATGCGCTGGAGGAGATCGACCCTCGTCCCCCCGCGCGCGTCGCTCGGCGCGAAGCGCGGCTCGATGAGCATCTCGAGCGCCATCTTCGCGCTCGAGAGCGGACCGCGTAGATCGTGGGCGAGCACCGAGACGAAGCGCTCGCGGAGCTCCCTCTCGTCGCGTAGCGCGCGGATGTGGTCCTCGAGCTTCTGGATGAGCGCCGCGTTGTCGAGGTGGAGGGTGAGCTGCTCGCCGAGCACCTCGAGCCGCGCCGCATCGCGGCCGCTGAAGGGGCGCTGCTCACGGAGCCCCACGTAGATCACGCCCGTGAGGGTCTCGCGCTCGGGCAAGCGCAGGCCGAGCAGCGAGCGGATCCCGCTCTGCCGGAGCGCCTCCGGGATGACGAGCCGCGTGGTCGGGACGTTCTCGAGGCGAAGGGGCTCCTCGCTCGCCGCGACCTGTCCGACGAACGATGAGATCTCGAGCGACGCGACGTAGTCCTCCTGGCGCGCGACGCCGACCGACGCGACGCTCGTGAGCTCCTTTGCGCCCGCGTCGTAGAGCATGAGCGTGGTGCTGTCCGCCGCCATCGCCTGCATGACCAGCGCGAGCACCTCGTCGAGTCGCTCGCGCAACGGCGGGGCCCCTTCGCGCAGCGCGGCCGCCGCGAGCGCCCGCAGGCGCCGGAGGTAGTGCTTCTCGACCTGCTCGTCCTCGGCCATGTGCCGCGCGAAGAGATCGTTCACCGTCGCGGCCGCCTGCTGCAGCTCCTTCCAGAGCCGGTCGAGCTCCTTCTCCGGCGGCACGTCGCGGCTCGCGAGCTCCGGCAGGATGCGCTCGGCCGCGCGGCGGACGAGCGCGAGCTCCGCCACGACCTCCTCCGCCGAGAAGCCCTGGCGGATGCGTGACGCGAGGTGGCTCTCGAAGTACCGCCGCCGCTCCCCCGAGAACGTCCCGAGGTCCGCGTCCGCCTCCGCGAGCGCGGCCAGGAACTTGGGCATGAGGTTCGTGAACTCGGGACGCGCGAGGCCCCGCGCAGACGCGACCTGCGACGCGGCGTCGAACCAAAGGCGGAGGATCGCGTCGCTGTTCGCCCGGATGAAGTCAGCCGCAGTCGTCATGGATGTACCGCGGCGGGAGAAGCACGTGGCATACCGCCAAGGTCATGGGGCGCACGCCTTGCACGTTGCGAGCGTGAGCGCCTTTTCCGCGCGCTTCCGCACGATCGACGCCCCGCCGCGCGGCGCGATGCGAGCGCCTCCCCCTCGCAAACCGCCACCCGGTTCGCAGGTTGCCTCCCGACGCCGCTACCGCCGCGCTTGGACCAGCCCGCGATCGTACGCGATCTCGTCGGTGGTATCTTGCGACCCATCAGCTCGTTCCGAGACGCGCTCGGCGCGCAACGCCACCCCGAGGAAGGCCGCCGCTGGCTCTTCGTCCCGTACGACCAGCTCACCGACGCGGTGGGCCCGCTCGCGCGCGTCCCGGCGCGTGAGATCGGGATCATCGTCGTCGAGTGCCCTTCGAAGGCGGCCCGCCGCCCGTATCACAAGCAGAAGCTCGCCCTGCTCCTCTCGAACCTGCGTCACTTCGCGCTCGAGCAGGCGGCGCGCGGGGTCGCGGTCCGGCACGTCGTCGCGCCCTCCTACGCGGCGGCGCTCGACGCGCTCCACACGAGCGGCCACGTCGGCGAGTCGATCGAGGTGATGCGCCCGGCCGAGCGCGAGCTCCGCGCCGAGCTCGCGCCGCTCGTCGAGACGGGCAAGCTCACGCTTCTACCCCACGACGGTTGGCTGACGACCGCCGAGGACTTCCGCGCGAGCCAGGACGGCCCCCCGTGGCGGATGGACGCCTTCTACCGTCACGTGCGGCGCAGGCTGGGCGTCTTGATGACGAAGGACGGCAAGCCGGTCGGCGGCCGCTTCAGCTTCGACGCGGAGAACCGTCGGCCTTGGGACGGGGACCCGCAGGCGCCGACGCTCCCGACCTTCCCCGTCGACGCGATCACGGAGGAGGTCTGCGGCCTCGTGCACGACGGGATGGGCCGGCATCCGGGCGTGCTCACCCCCGAGCGGATCCCAGCGACGCGCGCCGACGCCGAGCGCGCGTGGGCGTGGGCGCTCGAAGAGTGCCTCCCGACATTCGGCCCGTTCGAGGACGCGATGTCGACGCGCTCGCGGAGCCTCTTCCACACCCAGATCTCCGCGCTCCTGAACCTGGGCCGACTCTCTGCCCACCGCGTCGTCGCGGACGTCGTCGCCGACGAGCGCATCCCGCTCCCGAGCCGCGAGGGATTCGTGCGACAGATCCTCGGCTGGCGCGAATACATGCATCATGCACACGAGGCCACGGACGGGCTGCGTGTGGTCGCGGGCCGTGCGCAGCCGACCGCGGCGGGCCCCGGCGACGGAGGCTACGGCGGGTGGCGCGACGAGCCGTGGCCGACGCCCGACGGCGGAGACGGCGGCTCGCTCGCGTCCCACCTCGGATGCTCGCGGCAAGTGCCGCCGGCCTACTGGGGGACGCCCTCCGGCATGCAGTGCCTCGACACGGTCATCGCGTCGGTCTGGGAGGAGGGCTACAGCCACCACATCACGCGCCTGATGGTGCTCTCGAACCTCGCGATGCTCCTCGACGTGTCCCCGCGCGCGCTGACCGACTGGTTCTGGGTCGCGTACGTCGACGCCTACGACTGGGTCGTCGAGCCGAACGTCCACGCGATGGGAACGTTCGGCGTCGGGGATCTCCTGACGACGAAGCCGTACATCGCCGGGTCGGCGTACATCGATCGCATGAGCGACTACTGCGACGGGTGCCGCTTCGATCCGAAGACGACCTGCCCCTTCCCCGCGCTCTACTGGGCCTACCTCGCGCGTCACGCGGAGGGGCTCTCGACGGTGCAGCGGATGCGGCTCCCCCTCGTCGCCGAGTCGAAACGAGCGCCCGCGCAGCGAAGCGCCGACGCGGCGACCTTCGAGCGCGTGTCGGCCGCGCTCTCGGAGGGCCGGGAGCTCGGCCCGCCGCAAGGCCGCATCTTCTGAGAGGAGCGCGGGCCTGATCCGTCGATCGACGCGCGGCGCGTCGTCGACTATGACGCCCCGATGCACGCCGACCACCAGGTCTTCCTCGACGCCCTCGCCGCCCAGCGCCGGCTGTCGGTCCGCTTCTTCAGCAAGAAGCAGGGCAAGGAGCTCACGCGCATCTGCGCGCCCCTCGACTACGGCCCGCTCCGCGGCGCCGCCGAGCGGACGGATCACTACCAGCTCTGGGACCTCGAGGGGCAGCGCAAGCCCTTGAACATCGCCGTCGCGCCGACGGACGTCGTGAGCATGACGATGCTCGAGGAGACGTTCGCGCCGGCCGACATCATCACGTGGGCCTTCAAGCCCAACGCGTGGCACGTGCCGCGGGCGTGGGGCGAGTTCAGCTGAGCCGACGCGGGGAACGAGGAGGAGGCCTCCACCCGTCTCTTCCCACTCCGAACGTATGCCAGAGGTAGGGGCTTGCGGCAAGCCCCTGCGCGTGTCGCACAGTCCTCGTCATGACGAAGCACGACGTGGTGATCGCGGGGGGTGGTCCGACGGGATTGATGATGGCAGGCGAGCTCGCGCTGGCAGGCGTCGACGTCGTCGTCGTCGAGCGGCGCACGAGCCAGGAGGTCGCCGGCGCGCGCGCGGGAGGTCTCCACTCCCGCACCCTCGAGGTGCTCGATCAGCGTGGCATCGCGGAGCGCTTCCTCTCGCGCGGGAAAATCATGCAGGTCGCCGGCTTCGCGATGATCCCGCTCGACATCAGCGATTTTCCGACGCGCCATGCGTACGGGCTCGCGCTCGGACAAGAGGGCATCGAGCGCGCGCTGGCCTCGTGGGTCTCTGAGCTCGCGGTGCCGATCCGTCGCGGATGTGACGTGACGGGCTTCGCAGCGGACGACGCCGGCGTCGACGTCGCGCTGTCCGACGGTCGCGCGTTGCGAGCCGCGTACCTCGTCGGATGCGACGGCGGTCGCAGCCTGATCCGCAAGCAGGCCGGGATCGCCTTCCCCGGCTGGGACCCGTCCCTCAGCTATTTGATCGCCGAGGTCGCCATGACCGAGGAGCCGGCGTGGGGGATCCGGCGCGACGAGCGAGGCATCAACGGCCTCGGCAAGCTCGAGGACGGAAAGCGCGTGCGCGCCGTGCTCAACGAGCCGCACGTCCGGCAGGGCGATGCGCCGACCTTGGACGATCTCCGCCAGGCGCTCGTCACGGTCTACGGGACGGACTTCGGCGTCCACGACGTCACGTGGATCTCGCGGTTCACCGACGCGGCGCGGCAGGCGGCGTCCTACCGCGAGGGGCGCGTGCTCTTGGCCGGCGACGCCGCGCACGTGCACGCACCGAACGGCGGGCAAGGGCTCAACCTCGGCGTCCAGGACGCCGTGAACCTGGGCTGGAAGCTCGCCCAGGTGGTCCGCGGCACGGCGCCGGAGAGCTTGCTCGACACCTACCAGGCCGAGCGCCACCCCGTCGCGGCGCAGGTGCTCGCGCTCACGATGGCACAGACCGCGCTCGGCCGCGGCGACGATCGGACGAACGCCCTTCGTGAGTCGATGACCGAGCTGCTCGGCATGGACGAGCCGCGCAAACGCTACGGCGCGAAGATGTCGGGGCTCGACATCTGCTACGACCTCGGCGCGGGACACCCGCTCCTCGGTCGTCGCATGCCCGACCTCGACGTCATGACCGACGGCGGTCCACGACGCGTGTTCCGCCTCCTGCACGCGGGCCGCCCCGTCCTGCTCGGTCTCGGGGAGCCCGGCGCCCTCGACATCGCGGCCTGGGCGGATCGGGTCGATCGCGTCGACGCGCGCCACGAGGGAGCGTGGGAGCTCCCGGTGCTCGGCGCGGTC
Source organism: Polyangiaceae bacterium (assembly GCA_022842465.1). Lineage (GTDB taxonomy): Bacteria > Myxococcota_A > Polyangia > Polyangiales > Polyangiaceae > Labilithrix. Next base: position 5,648 of record JALHPN010000081.1, read on the forward strand.
GCCCCTCCCGGCGGCGTGCTGATCCGACCCGACGGCCACGTCGCGTGGGTCTCCGACGGCACCGACATGGGCCTCCACGACGCGCTGACCAGGTGGTTCGGCCCGCCCCGTCTCGACTGACGGGGCGAGCGCCTCACGGACCGACACATCGATCGCGGCACTCGGTGCAGGGGACCCAGTACCCGCTCGCCGATCCGCCGCTCGCGAAGTACTCGTCACGGGTACGGCAGATCGCGACGGGCGCGGCCCTGCCGACCATGTCGGTCTTGTGCCCCTCACACCAGAACGACGAGGTCTGGTAACAGGTCTGCGCGTCGAAGAACTCGACGACGACGGTCCCGTCGGCCTCGATGCGGCCGCGGAGCTTCTGATCTCCCACGGCCGTCCCGGCGCCTACGCGACGATCGAAGGTCCCGTCGGGCGCGACGCCGACGGAGAGCTGAAGGGTCGCATGCTCCCCGACCCACATCGTGTTGCAGTAGACGAGCGACATCGTCGGCAAGACCGTGCAGTACAGGTTCTTGCGGATGCCGCTGTACGGTTCGAGGACGCCGTGGAGCGTCGCGCCCCAGACGTCGTGCCCGGCCAGCGCGGCTCTCCACGCGGGCAAGGCGGGAGCGACGGCCGAGCACACGGGGCCCGGCACGCCGCGCCGCTCCTCGACCGCGCACGCGTGGCCCGCGGTGCACGCGACGCCGTCGCAGCCGAGAGGCTCGCGCTCGAGCTCTTGCGTGGTCCGTCCGCGTCGAAGGGTCAGACGCGGGCGGTAGCCGGCCCCGAGGGCTGCGTGGTAGCTCCGCGTCCCGCCGGTCGAGGGGGAGAGGACGAGCTTCGGTCCGGTCGACGTCGCGCGAACGCGGAACGAGCCCGCCTCGGCGGCCGCGCCGGCCCGGAGCTCGTAGCTCCGATCCGTCTTCAGGAGCAGCTCGGCGAACATTCCGCCTGGCGCGCCAGGCGGTGGCTGGAAGCGACCGACGTAGCTCGCCGAGAGGTCGGCGCTGCCCGTCTGCGCCGCCTCGTCGGTCTCGATGGCTTCGTCGTCCGCCTCGCTCGATTCGGCGGAGCAAGCGAGGAGCGCGATGGCGAAAGGGACGACGAGCCAGGTCGTGTGGAGGAGAGGTCGAAGCGCGGTCATGACGAGGAGCGACTGCACGCTGCGTACCGACGCGCGACGCGACGCCGAGTGGCTGCCGCTCCCGTGGACCCTGCCGGTCACATGACGGCGTCACACGACGAAGTCACGGGGCGTTCGACCTCCCCGCCACCCTGCCGACCACGTCGAAGAGCCCCAGCGCGCACGCAGGCCCGGGGATGTCGCTGCTGGCTCGGTCCCTGCACCGACGCCGCGCATGGACCGTCGCATCCGGAAGCCCTTCGTCGTCTCCAGCCTCGTCGTCGCGTCGGCCTACGTCGCCTCGTTGCTCGCGTGCGGGACCGCGGCGCCGTCCGAAGCAGGCACGTCGGTCGTGGGTACGGCGCCCCCCGCGAGCGCGACGCCCCCGGGGGCCAGCGACGGGCCGACGACGGAGGGCGAGCCGGTCCCGTCGTTCGCAACCGTCGACGCGGCGTGCGAGGCGTACGCGACCGCGCTCTGTGACGTCGAACGCGCGTGCGGTGAGCTCGCGTTTCGTGGACGCTGGAGCGAGGTCGAGCGCTGCCGTACCGCGCGCGCCGCCGAGTGCGCCACGCGCGCGACAGGCGCCGCCGTCGACGCGCGCGCCGCGAGCGCGTGCGCGGCCGGGGCAAAGGCCTCGACGTGCGACGACCTCGACACGCGCGTCCTCCCTGCGGCCTGCGACTGGCGAGGGCCGCAGGGAATCGACGCGCCGTGCTCGGTCGGCACGCAGTGCCAGAGCGGCTACTGCCCCTGGGTCCAGGCGCTCGAGTGCTGGACGTGTCGCGAGGCCGCGGGCGTCGGCGAGTGGTGCTCGGACTCCACGTACTGCGCGCCGGGCCTCGTCTGCCTGATCGGCGCGTGCGTCGCACCTGCGCGACGCGGCGAAGCGTGCGGGCCGGAGCGTCCCTGCGGCGCACGACACGTGTCGTGCTCGAACGGCCTATGCGTCCCGGAGCGACCGACGGTGCGGCTGCCGGGCGAGTCGTGCGATCCAGAGGCCGCCACGGGCGAAGAGGTCTGCGCGGGCGGCCGCTGCACCGCCGCGAGGCGCTGCGTCCTCGACGGGACCGAGGGCACGCCGTGCGAAACGCCGGGCGAGTGCCCCGCCCCCTTTCGATGCGAGGACGGACGCTGCGCTGTGCCGGACCCGCGGAAGTGCCAGTGACCCTCGCGTGAGCGACGTTGCGGGCGACGCGCGCGCGAGCTAGAGGCCGCGCATGATGTTCGTGCGGATCGCGGGCGCGCTCGGGTTCCTCGGCGTCGGTCTCGGCGCGTTCGGGGCCCACGGCCTGCGCGCGCGCCTCTCGGCGGAGATGCTCGCGATCTACCAGACGGGCGTGCTCTACCACCTCGTTCACGCCGTCGCGCTCCTCGGCGTGGGGCTCCTCGCGGCGCGCGCGCCGAGCACGGCCGCGACGATCGCAGGATGGGCGTTCACCGCGGGTGTCGTCGTCTTCTCCGGGAGCCTCTACATGCTCGCCGTCTCGGGCGTGCGCGTGCTCGGCGCGATCACGCCGCTCGGCGGCGTCGCGTTCCTCGTCGGGTGGGCCGCGCTCTTCCTCGCGGCGCGCAGCGCCTGACGGCTCTCGTCCCGCGATCGCGTACCGAGGACGACGCGTACGCGATCGACCTCACCTACGCCCGTCGCGTTCAGAAGCGCGTTCGTGGTCTCGTCGTCCGCGACAAGAGCGACGGCGGAGCCTGGTCCGCCGAGCTCCAGTGACGATACGCATCGCGTGCGCGACCGCGAAGACGATGCGCCGCCCGGCAGGCGCCGAGCGCTCGGTGGCCGAAGCGAGCGACGAGTGAGCTCCCCCTCCCTCTGGCACGGTGCGTGTTAGGCGAGAGCACATGAGGACCATTCTCGCCGCTGTCGACGGAACGGACGTGTCGAACCTCGTCGTGACGCGCGCGGGGGAGCTGGCGCGCGCCATGGGCGCCAGGGTTCGGCTCGTGACCGCCATCCCGACACCCAGCGAGGCGACGCCGCTCGCGGGCCTGACGGCGCCCAGCGTGCTCGAGGCCAAGATGGCCGCGGCGCACGCTTCGCTCGTTCCGCTCCTCGCGCTGCTCCCGGAGGAGCTACGTGGTGGCGTCGCGATCGACGTCGGCCCTCCCGCCGAGATCGTCTGTCGCGCGGCGCGCGAGAGCCACGCCGAGCTCGTCGTGATCGGCGCGCACGAGCACGGTCGCGTCGCCCGGATGCTCGGGACGACGGCCTCCCGCGTGGTCAACGAGATCGACAGGCCGGTGCTCGTCGTGCGCCCGCTCCCTGACGACGCTCGGCCCGAGCGGCGGGCGGGCCTCGGCGCCCGGCTCCGCGAGGAGCACAGGCGCCTCGAGCGGGTCTTCGAGCGGCTCCTCGCCGCGTTCCGGAGCGAGGACTGGAGCGAGGCACGACAGAGCTGGACCGAGTTCGAGGACGCGCTCCGCGCGCACATGCAGCTCGAGGAAGAGCACCTCCTCCCCGTGTTTCGCGCCGAGCAGCCCGACGAGGCCTCGACGCTCCTGCGCGAGCACGACGTGCTCCGCGCCGAGCTCGTCGCGTTCGGCGTGCGCGTCGATCTCCATGCGTTCACTCTCCCCGAGGCCGAGGCGCTCGTCGCACGGCTCCGCGAGCACGCCGCGCACGAAGAGCGGATGTTCTATCCGTGGGCCGAGACGAACGACGGCATGTGAGCTCGGCCTGACACCTCGCCAGCGGTAGCATGGCGCCGTGATGGCTTCCGACGTGCCCACGATCCGACGCGTGCGCCCCGAAGACGCCCCAGCCCTCGCGGCGGCGGCGCGCGCGATCGCGAGGACGCCGGGGCGCCTCGCGGCGCGTCCCGAGGAGATCCACGACGATGACGTCCGCGCGACCATCGTCGCCCTCGAGGCCGGCGACCGGGGCGCGTATCTCGTCGCCGAGCACCGCAGCGCGATCGCGGGACACGCGCTCCTCGAGCGCCTGCCCCTCGCGGCGACGGCGCACGTCTGCAGGCTGACCATCGCGGTCCACGAGGGCCATGAGCGACGAGGCATCGGCGCGGCGCTCATGCGGGAGCTCCTCGCGTGGGCGCGCGCGGCCCCCGCCGTCGAGAAGGTGGAGCTCCAGGTGCGCTCGTCGAACGAGCCCGCGCTCGCGCTCTACCGATCCCTCGGCTTCGTCGAGGAGGGACGAAAGACGCGTCGCGTGAAGCTCGGGCCGAACGCGTATCTCGACGACGTCTACATGGCCCTGTGGGTCGGGCGCGTCGAGGCGCTCCCGGAGGCGGACGGGCGCGGGTACGCTCGTCGCATGCCCACGTTCTCTCGCGACCTCTACATGCGCGCTTGGAACTTCGCGACCGAGCGTCATCACGGGCAGAAGATGCCCGGGTCGGAGCTGCCGTACATCGCGCACGTCGGCGCGGTGGCGATGGAGGTGCTCGGTGCGATCACGGAGGGCGAGGTGGAGGATCCGGACCTCGCCACGGCGTGCGCGTTGCTCCACGACACCGTCGAAGACACGCGCACGACGGCGGAGGAGATCGCCTCGGTCTTCGGCGCCGCGGTCGCGCGCGGGGTCCTGGCGCTCTCGAAGGACGGGTCGCTGCCGAAGGAGGAGCAGATGGCCGACAGCTTGAGGCGCATCCGCGGAGAGCCGCACGCGGTCTGGATCGTGAAGCTCGCGGACCGGACCGTGAACATGGAGGCGCCCCCGCACTACTGGCCCGAGGAGAAGCGCCGCGCGTACCAGCGCGAGGCGCGGACCATCCTCGAGGAGCTCGGCGCGGCGTGTCCGAGCCTGGCGCAGAGGCTCGGGGCGAAGATCGCGGCGTACGACGCCTTCCTCGTGCCCTGACGCACCCGATCACACCGACCTTCACCTTTGGCTCGGCCGGCGCCTCCAGCTACGCTCGTTCGCGCCATGACCCCCGACCATGCTCGCGTGATGGCTCGCTACAACCGGTGGATGAACGACAAGCTCTACGCCGTGGCGAGCGAGCTCGGCGACGCGGAGCGCAAGGCGGACCGCGGCGCCTTCTTCGGCTCGATCCATCGCACGCTGAACCACCTCCTCCTCGCCGACCGCGTGTGGCTCGGGCGCTTCACCGGCGCCGCCCTCCGAGACGGCGAGATGGGACCGGGGGGGATCCGCTCGCTCGATCAGGAGCTCTACGGCGACTTCGACGAGCTCCGTCGCGAGCGCGCGAAGACGGACGACGACATCGCCGCCTTCGTCGCGACGTTGACGGACGAGACGCTGGCCGGAGATCTCCGCTTCGTCCGGCGCGGCGCCGCGAACGCCTTCCCGCTGTGGCAGGCCGTCGCTCACCTCTTCAACCACCAGACGCATCATCGAGGCCAGGTGACGACCCTCCTCGTGCAAGCCGGGCGTGATCCCGGCGTGACGGACCTCGTCGCGATGCTCCGCACCTGACGCCGGTTCGGTGTGAGCGCGCGGCGCGACGTCGGCGCGTGCTAAATTCTGCCGATGCGTCGATTCCTCGTGCTCTTCACGCTCGTGCTCGCCTGTCGCTCGCCGCAGGGCACGGACGCGGGGATCGCCTCGTCGCCGTCGGCCTCGTCGGCGAGCGACGCGGCGCCCCCCTTCGACGGCGAGCTCGCCGATCTCCCTCGCGACGCTCGCGAGCCCGTGCTCGCGAGCGCGGTGACCGCGTTCCTCGGCCAGGAGCACGTGCTCGCGCGCCCCATCGACGACAGCGTGTCGAAGGAGGCCTTCCACCGCTTCATCCAAGAGCTCGACGACGGAAAGCTGTTCTTGCTCGAGGGTCACGTCCAGAAGCTCGCGCGCTACGAGACGGACATGGACGACGAGCTCCGCGCCGGCGACTTCGCGCTCGGACGCAAGGCCTCCGCGCTCCTCGCGAGCCGGCGCCGCGTCGTCGCGGACGTCGTCGCTCGCATCCTCGCCTCGCCGCTGGACTTCACCGTGAACGAGTCCATCGAGACCGATCCGAAGAAGCGCGTCTTCTGCAAGACCGAGGAGGAGCTCGCGGCGCGCTGGCGGAGCGTGCTCAAGCTGCGCGTCCTCGAGCGGACCCAGGAGCTCGAGGACACGCTCGAACGGCGGGCGCATCCGAAGCCGGACGGAAAGCCCGTCGACCCCGACGACGCGAAGCGCGATGCCGTGGCGGAGAAGGCGCTCGGCGAGATCCCCGCGACGTTCGAGGGACGGCGCGACAAGGTGCAGAAGGAGCTGGCGACGCGCTACGCGACCCAGTTCGCGCGGCTCGGCTCCGTCGACAAGCTCGAGCCCGCGCAGACCTTCATCAACGCCGTCAACGGGGCGTTCGACCCGCACACGACGTACCTCCCCCCGGCGGAGGAGGCGGAGCTCGGGATCGCGCTGACGGGCCGCCTCGAGGGGATCGGCGCCACGCTGCGCGAGCAGGAGCACTACATCCTCGTGAACGACCTCGTGCCCGGCGGCGCCGCGTGGCAGCAGGGCAAGCTCGAGGTCGGCGACCTCATCATCTCCGTCGCGCAGGAGAACAAGGAGCCCGTCGACGTCTCGGACATGCCCATCGGCAAGGTCGTGAGCATGATCCGCGGGCCGAAGGGCACCGTCGTCATCCTCAAGGTGAAGAAGCCGGACGGCACGCTCAAGACGATCTCGATCACGCGCGACGTGGTCCGCATCGAGGCCACCTACGCGCGCGGCGCCGTCCTGAAGACCACCGGCAGCGGCGAGGTCGGCTACGTCCACCTCCCTGGCTTCTACGGCGAGTCGGGCAAGCCAGGGGAGCGCAACGCCACCGGCGACATGCGCGCGATCCTCACGCAGCTCACGAAGAAGGGCGTGTCGTCCCTGGTCTTCGATCTCCGCGGCAACGGCGGGGGGCTCCTCACCCACGCGCGCGACATCGCCGGGCTCTTCGTGAAGGAGGGCCCCGTCGTCCAGACGAAGGACGGCAAGGGAAAGGTGCGCGTGCTCCGCGACGAGGACCCGTCGATCGCGTTCAGCGGCAACGTCGTCGTCCTCGTGGACCGCTTCTGCGCGTCGGCGGCGGAGATCGTCGCGGGCGCCCTCCAGGACTACGAGCGGGCAGTCGTCGTCGGGACGAGCGCGACGCACGGCAAGGGCACGGTACAAGCCGTGATCGACCTCGATCGGCAGACGCGGGCGAAGGGAGACCCGCTCGGCCTCTACAAGGTGACGATCGAGGAGTACTTCCGCGTGAGCGGAGGCTCGACGCAGCTGAAGGGCGTCGTCCCGGACATCCTCCTCCCCGATCCGACGTCGTTCGTCGAGTCCGGCGAGCGGACGCTCCCCCACGCGATCCCGTGGTCGTCGATCGACGCGGTCTCGTTCGTGAAGACGCCTCACGCGTGGAAGACGGCCGGGCTCGCCTCCGCGAGCACGGCGCGGACGAGCGCGAACGCCGACCTCGCCAGCGTCACCAAGTTCGCCGCGATCATGGGGGCCCGGAGGGACAAGACGGTGAAGCCCCTCGAGCGCGCCGCCTGGCAGGCCGACTACAAGCGAGGCAAGGCGGAGCTCGACGCGCTCGATCCGAAGAAGCGCGAGCAGAAGCCGCTGATGGAGGTCGCGCCGCTCGCCGGGGCGGAGGCGACGCCCTCGGACCCGCGCGCCCAGCGCCAGCTCGACAAGTGGAAGGACAGCCTCGCGCGAGATCCGTGGGTCGACGAGACGACGCGCATCCTCGAGGACATGAAGAAGGCTCGGTAGAGCGCCCCGCGCACGCGTGACGTCACACATTCGGGGCGCCACGCGACGAGGCTGGGCATGCGCGCCTTCTTCCCGTTCGCCTCCGCTCTCGTCGGTCTCCTCGCGTGCGGGGAGACCCCCGACATCCGCGCCGAGCGGACGCCGCGGGCGCGCGAGGCCGAGCGCACGTCGCGGGCCGAGTCCCCGGCGCTCGGGCTCGTGAGCCGCGTGGCGATCCCCGTCCGGAAGAGCTTCGCGCCGCCGCCCCTCGCGAAGCTGGCGGACGACGCGACGCCGGCTCCGGAGCGCTGCCGCGCGGGGGAGCGCCGGCGCTGTCCTCCGCTTCGCGTGCCCGGCGGCGCGCCGCGCTCCACGGGAGGCGACATGGTCTGCTACGAGGCGGAGCCCGGGCAGTGGACGTGGGACCTCGAGGCCTGCGGCACGCCCCTCGTCGTCGCGTTCGACGACGCGCCGGTCGTGTTCGTCCGACCCGGCGCGGACGCCGCCGCGTTCGCAATCGGCGCCGAGCCGCGCACGGAGTGGGTGTCCGCGGCGACGCCGTGGCTCGGCTGGGATCGCGACGGCGACGGCTGCGTCACGTCGCAGGACGAGCTCTTCGGGGTCGCCGACGGCGACGCGACGGGCTTCGCGCGGCTGGCGCGGCTCGACGCGAACGGCGACGGCGTCGTCGACGCGGCGGACCCGGCGTTCGCGGCGTTCGTGCTCTGGGCAGACGCGAACGGGGACCGCCGCTGCACGACGGACGAGATCGTCCGCGTCGAGGACACGGAGATCGCGTCGTTCGACGCGCGCTTTCGCCCCGAGCCGCCGCCGACGCGGCGCGGCTCGCGCGAGGGCGAGACCTCCTCCTTCACGAAGCGCGACGGCAGCCGTGGACGCGTCATCGACGTCCATCTCGCGCCGCTGCCCGTGACGCGGTGACGCGCGCTGCCGCGACGAGCGAACGATCTGCAGGCGGTGACGCGGGGGACCGCGAACTTTTCGCCGGCACGGGCTCCCTCGGCGTGCTTGATCTCCTGCATGCGGTTGCGGCTCCTGGTGCTCGGATCGGTCCTCGCTCTGGGCTGCCAGGGTGCGTCGAGCGAGGACGCTCCGCCGCGGGAGCGCGCGGCGACACCGGCGACGACGGGGGCGTCACCCGCGCCAGCGCCGAAGGACGCCGGCGCGCAGCAGCCCCCTGGCCCTCACACGCCGAGCGAGGCGCTTCGTCGCTGCGCGGACGCACGCGCGGAGATCGGGTCCATCGCCGACGCCGTCGCGCACCTGAACGCGCTCGTCCCGGAGGGTGGTGACGGCGCCTGCTTCGTCGCGTCTCTCCCGCGCCCGCTCCCGGTGGTCGCGACCACCGGCGTGACGAGCGCGCAGCCGGCGGGGGGACGCGGCGCGCCGCGGCTGTTCTTCCTGCTGCCGAAGCTCGTCATCAGCGCGGTGCCCGACGGCGAGGGCAGCAAGGTGCTCGAGTTCGGCGAGTGGGCCGGCACGAGGAAGACGCTCAAGGGCGAGGTGAGCCTCCCCGTCCAGGCTCCGCTCGCGGCCGATGCGCCGTTCCTGAAGGTCTTGCAGGGCGCGGATCGCACGGTGTGCGCGACGTGTCACCGCGAAGAAGAGCGGCACCCCACGATCCCGAACGCCTTCGTGTCGGTCGCGTACAAGCCCGAGCCGGGCACGTTCGTCCCCTTCGAAGACCTCGAGGAGCTCCACCGCCTCTGCACGCGCGCGGAGGACACCGGGCGGCGCTGCGCGATGATCCACGCGCTGTTCGACGTCGGCGAGGTCACGGACGGCGCGTTTTCGCCCGCGATCGAGACCTTCTTCACCCGGTGAGTTGATGCCGCTAACGTCGTCGTGTGAGCAGCCGACGAGTGCCCGGTGGGGTCGTGCACGAGCTTCCCGAGGACCTGCGCAAGGCGCTGGCCGGTAACCCTCCGGCGCTCGAGGCGTGGAAGGACATCACGCCCCTCGCGCGCAACGAGTTCATCTGCTGGGTCCTCGACGCGAAGCAGGACAAGACGCGAGAGCGCCGCATCCGCCGAACCCAGGAGGAGCTCGAGGAGGGCAAGCGCCGGCCCTGCTGCTGGCCGGGATGCAGCCACCGCGAGCGCAACGGCAAGTAGGCGAGCGCGCCGGCTACTTCGTCGGCGCGCCGACGAGGACGCGGACGTTCACGTTGCTCGTGCGGTGGCGGTACTGGATCTCCTCCACCACGCCCGCCGCGGAGAGGTAGAGGTTGACGACGAGCGCGTCGTCGTTCGCGCCGTAGCTCACCTGGATGCGGCGGTCAGTGTCCTGCTTCGTCCGGTCGTAACACTCGGTGATGGCCTTCGCCGTCTGGGTGAGACCTGTGTCGAAGTCGATGGCCCCGTCCCCAGCCACCACCACGTTCCCGCGCTGATGGCTCGCCGTGCTCGCGCCGCGCGCGGCGGGCTCGACCGCCGGCCCGGTCACGGGGTAGACGCCCGCCCGAGGCTGCAGGAGCGGTAGGCACGAGGAGGGCGCCTCCGAGGTCGCGGCCCCGCCGCCGTCCGCGCCGGCCGGCGTGCCCTCGGCGGCGTCCTCCGAGCACGCGAGGAGCGCGAGACACGACGCGACGATGACGGACGATGCGCGAAAGGACGATGTGCTCATCGGAACCTCGTGGGAGCGGTCGAACCCGAGCGGGCGGCTCCGACGGATAGCGCGAGCTGACGTTCCGACCAAGTTCCGTACAGGCGTGGCGCACGTCCTGCGCGTGCGCGCTACCCGACGTCCGGATCGAGCCCGAAGGTGCGCCGCATGGCTCGGCTCGCTTCGGTGCGCTCCCCTCGCTCGTCCCGCATGACGACCTCGGAGTGGTCGAGCGCGCCGCGGGAGGTGCGGGCGCACGTCCAGACGGAGAAGAGGGTCTGTCGCCCCGCCCTCGGAACGATGTCCACGCGCCGTACGGGCACGAGCTGGGCGGCAGCCGCGCCGCGGACGACGCGCTCGGGATGCCGGCCGTCGGCGCACACGACGACGACACCCTCCGTCGAGACGACGCGTGCGGCGGCGGCGAGGTAGTCCTCGACGCCCCCGCGGAGCTCGATGCGAGCCGCCGCGCGCTGCGGATCGGGCGAGGGCGACGCGGTGCCGAGGGGGAGGTACGGCGGGGTGCCGGTCACGAGGGCGCACGCGCCGTGCGGCCACGCGCGCGTCACGTCGCGGAGGTCACCGTGAAGCAGCGTCACGCGGCCGCCGAGCGCGTTCTCGTGCACGTTCCGCCGCGCGAGCTCGACGCTGACGTCCTGCGCCTCGATCCCGTAGCCGCGCGCGGTGGGCCGTCGCCACGCCACCATCAGGAGGACGGACCCGACGCCGCACCCGAGATCGAGGAAGGTCTCCGCGTCGGGCGCAGCGCGCACGGCCTCCCAGGCCGTCGCGAGATCGTCGACCGAGAAGCGGTGGCCACGCCGCCGCTGGATCAAGCGAAAGGACGCGGTGAGCGCGTCGCTCGTGAGCTCGTCGGCGGTCATCGCGGTGGGGCCACTCTAGCGGATGTCGACGCACTGCGGCCCCGAGGTGGTCCGCCGCGCCCTCGGGTGCGTACATCGCTCTCGCGCGGTTGCGCCCGCGTACGGCCCCCCCGTCGCGGCGGTCGCCGTCACGGATCCGTGACAGCCGACGCGACCGCCGCCCCGTCGACGCTGGCCGGACGGCCTAGCTCCACTGATGCGCTGTGGCCTTCACCCCGTCGAGCTCGTGATCGAGCGCCTCCGCCGCTCGGTCCCGCTCCTCCTTCCCTCCCTCGATGTGGCGCCGGTACTCGACGTACGCCCCATCGAGGACCTTCGTGGCTGCGCTCATGGCGGTCATGCACGCGACGACCGGCGGAGACCCGTGGTACCGATCCGCGGCGAAGCGGTTTGCCGACCCGAGGTGGTCGAGCAGCTTCGAGGCGCTGTTCTCGAGAGGCGCCGGGATCGCCTCCGGTCCCGACCACCGCGCGACGCGGACGGTCGCGTCGAGGGACTCGACGAGGGAGTTCAGCACCTTGCGGAAGGCCGTCACGCGCTGATCATTCACTGGTCCTCCAGGATCGGCTGGGGTCCTGGAATGATGCCTGCGATGTCCGGATCGACGCCCGGCTCACACGTGCTCCGGGCCGAGGGCTGCTCGCGCCGGAGCTTCATCTTCTCCGACTTCTCTCGCTGCTTGTCGAGCCGGGCGCGTTCTTTCTGTCGCTTCTGAAACGTCGTGTTCGATGCCATGCGTGTGCACCTCCTATCGGGTCAGCTAAGGAACCCTGGAGAATGGCGGCTCCGGGCCCGCAGTGCAAGCGCGACCCTGATCTAGGGCACCGCCGGCGCGCTCACGGGCGGATCTCCAGGCGCGCGATCGTGCCCCCGGACAGCGTGAAGTGGTGCGCGACCGTGATCGGGCTGCCCGGAAACCTCCCGCGGAGCAAGACCCGTACGACCGCTTCGGAGCCGGTGAGGCGGAGCTCGAGCGGCTCCACCTCGTAATCGTACGCCTCCAGCGTCTTCGTCATCCACGCGCGGATGGCGAGGACGCCGCGATGGTCTCCGCCCTCGTCGTGCACGACCGCTTCCTCGGAGAAGGCAGAGCTCATCGAATCCACGTCGTGGGCGTTCGTCGCGGCGAAGAAGTCCGCGAGCAGCGGCGGGAGCTTGGCAGTCATCGTCGTTTCGAGCCTCCTGCCGACGAACCTACCCTCGGGCGTCATGAAGTCTATCCGCTATAATCTTCATGCCGTATGAAGTAGAACTAAGGAATGCGGGACGATCTCTCGGGCCTCCGAGCGCTCCTGACGGTCGCGCGGAAGAGGAGCTTCACGGCCGCCGCTGCCGAGCTCGGGGTCTCGCCGTCCGCGGTCAGTCAGTCCGTTCGCGCGCTGGAGGATCGCGTCGGCGTCCGCTTGGTGGCGCGGACGACGCGCAGCGTCGGGCTCACGGAGGCCGGCGCGCAGTTCGTCGAACGCGTCGGGGCGGCGCTGGACGAGATCGACGAGGCGGTCGAATCCCTCGGGTCGCTCCGTGGCCGCCCGGCCGGCCTCCTGAGACTGACGATGCTGCGCACCGGCTACGCGGACGTCATCCGGCCGATCCTCCCGAGCTTCCTCGCCGCGTACCCCGACATCCGCGTGGACATCTCGATCGACGAAGGGCTCACGGACGTGGTGGCCGAGCGCTTCGACGCGGGGCTTCGTCTGGGCCACACCCTCGACCGCGAGATGGTCGCCGTGCGCGTGAGCCCCGATCAGCGCCTCGTCGTCGTCGGCTCACCGGCCTACTTCGCGACGAAGGGAAAGCCGACCCATCCGCGCGATCTCCACGAGCATGCCTGCATCAACCTGCGCATGGTCACGAAGGGGACCGTGGGGCGCTGGCGCTTCGTCGAGGACGGCAAGGAGCTCGAGATCGCCGTCCACGGCCCCGTCGTCACGGACGACGGCGCCCTCCTCGTCGACGCGGCCCTCGACGGCCTCGGGATCGCGTACGTCTTCGAGAGCATGGCTCGCGCCCTCGTCGCCGAGAAGCGCCTCGTGCGCGTGCTCGACCGGTACTGCCCCGAGACCCCGGGCTACTTCCTCTATTACCCGAGCCGCGCGAACGTCGCGCCGAAGCTCAGGGCGCTGATCGATTTCCTCGCACGCCCCAACCCGCGCCGCCCCCGCGCCGAATGAGCCGGCCTACGCGAGCGGGCGCCCTCGGGGTCGGGCGGGACGCCCGCTGGTGTGGTGGTCGAAGCAGTGGATCGACAATCGTATCGCCATCGCCAGACAGCCGCTCCGGGCGCACCGTTCCGTCGTCGGCGTGCGGTCGGCCGTCGCCAGGTAGGACGCGAGCTCCGCCTCGTACATCTTCGACGCGAACAGGTCCACGTAAGGCTCGCGCTTCCACTCCTCCACGTCGAGGGGCGGCACCTCGAAGACGTACTGGACACCGGCATCTCCGCTCTGACGGAATCGCTGGCAGCCTCGGCACTGATAGAGGCGAACGATCGTCGACTCCACGGTCGTCTCGGCGAGGCGAACGTGGGTCTTCTTCAACTCGGGGTTGTTCTTCATGAGGACGAGCTCGGTACGGAGGAACGGGTCCTTCGTCGTCGTCAGCTTCGAGCACCCGCACTGCCGGGGTGCTTTCACGTCCACGAGAAGCGGTGCCGCGTGCTCCGCGCTCACCGTCACGACGAAGGGCATCTCCTTGTCCTCGTGGGCGAGCTCGAGACGCACCGCGGTGCCACCCGTCGTCCAGAGGGCGACGAGGCTCTCGCCGTCCTCACGATGCTCTTGCGCCGGTCCCAGCTCGCGCTCGATCTCGGCCCTCATCTCGACGAACGTCGCTCGGTATTCACGGCGAGCTCTCACCGCGCGGCGCGCGACGTCGTCGAAGAACGGCTCGCTCGACGCGACCTCGCGGCTCGTCGGAAGGCCCCCCTTCCTCGTCTCCCGGACGAGCTGACGGACTACTTCGACCACCCTGGGCGGCGATGCCTTCACGGCGCGAGGATACGTCACCGCGTCTCCCGCAGCGGCCCCGTCCGCTAGATTGAGGCATGCTCCGCTCGCCTGCCGGCAGGATGCTCCGCTCCTTGGTGCTCACCGTCGTGGCGTGCGGAGGATGCCGCGCGTCGCGCGTCCCGACCCTCGGAGCGACGGATCCCGTGGGGGCTAGCCCCGAGGCTGGGGCGGCTGCCGAGCCTCCGGAGAGCGACCTCGCAGCGCGGCTGGGGTCGGAGAAGGACTGGACGTCGAGCTCCGTTCGTCCCGTCGTGCTGGAGGTAGGCAGCGGCCTGCCGAGCGAGCAGGTGCGGCGCATCGTTCGGCAGAACACGGGCCGCTTCCGTCTCTGCTACGACGAGGGACTGCGCAGAGATCCCGAGCTCGCGGGGCGCGTCGACGTCGTGTTCCGCGTCGATCCGAGCGGCGTCGTGGGGCACACGCGCGACGACGGCTCGACCCTCGGCGATCCTCGTGTCGTCGCGTGCGTGCTGCGCGCGTTCAGCCCGATTCCCTTCCCCCCGCCCGAGCAGGGCGACGTCGAGGTCCGCTGCTCTCTCTCGTTCCTGCCTGGTGGCCGCAGGCTGCCGGACTCGTCGGAGTAGCCGCTCGGCGCGACGCCCGTCTACGACGTCGCCCCCAGCGTGGCGAGAACCTCGTCGAGCTGCTCGAAGGTCTCGCCCATCCCGCCGCACGCCCCCGACGCCAGGGCAGCATCGCGAGCTTCCTTCGAGCGGTAGAGCTCGTGCAGCACCAGCAGCGTCCACCTCGTCTCCGTGAGCGGCGAGACGGCATTCCTCCCGACCGTCACGGGCGACCTCACGGGGAGCTTCGCGGAGTATGCGAGGACGGCGAACGACAACAGGGCCGCGATCGACGCGGTCGTCGCGGCGCTCGCGAAGCACCCCTTCCGCCCCCTCTACCCGCTCTCGTTCGCCGGGGAGGAAGTGCTCGTGAACGGTGCGTGGGTCATGGCCGGTCCCGATCAGCCCGGCAAGCGGCGGAGGTCACTCACGTACGACCGCGTGCGGGTCGTCGTCACGGCGCCCGCGGACGACAGCCAGAAAGCCACCCGCTTCGAGTCCCTCGTGATCTTCGTCGCCGGCAAGGAGGTGGCGAGACGAACGGGCGCAGAGCTGCCCGACCTCCTCGGCTGCAGCGCACGCCGCATGAAGCTCGAGGGTACGTCCAGAGTCCAGGTCGCTGGCTCTCACGTACACGAACGGGCTGACCACTCACGCGTGCGACGCGAAGCGCGAGCCGCAGGTCCACCACCTCGTGCGGTGGTGATTCGAAGCGCGCCGCGTCTGGCGACAGAGCGCGTCGAACCCGCGGTCGCGGGAACCGTGGGTTCGAGTCCAGTTGCGCGGGGCGGTGCGACCGCTGGCGAACGGGCTTCTGAAGGCTCGCCGCCAAATGGCGCGACCGTCGGACGCGCGCCGGCGGACGACCGGTGAAGGCGTTCCTCGTCGATCACGTCGACGCGAGCCAGGGCCCCGGAACGCAGAAGGCCCCAGCTTGCGCCGAGGCCTTCTTCGAGGGGGAGCTCGAGGGGGGAAGCGTAGCTGCCCCCTCGAACATGATGGTTGCGCGGGTAGGATTTGAACCTACGACCTTCGGGTTATGAGCCCGACGAGCTACCAGGCTGCTCCACCGCGCGACACGCCTGAACCCTCCGCGGCGAACCGCTTTGGTCAGGAACGGGGCGAACTTAGTCTCACGCCCCGCGCTGGTCAACACCTCAATTTCGGTCGCCCGACCGCGTGGCCGCCGTCGCGCCGACGAGGCGACCTCCAGCCTTCGCTATGCTCGTGCCCCGTGGCGCAGCCTCCGATCTCCAGCCCCCTCCCCCCCTCCGAGCTCGCCGCGATGCGCGAGGTCTCCCGCGACATGGCGCAGGCGATCCTCGACGGGTTCGACAAGCACTACCGCCTCTTCCGCGCGCTCTCCGCCGGCGCCAAGCGTCGGTGGGAGGAGAACGACTGGGTGGCAGTCCAGCGCGCGAGGCGCGAGCGCATCGGGATGTACGACCAGCGCGTGCGCGAGGCCGTGGCCGCCGTGCGCGAGCGGTTCCCCGCCACGATCCGCGAAGACGCCCTCTGGCCGGACATCAAGCGGGCCTACGTCGGGCTCCTCTACGACCACAAGCAGCCGGAGTGCGCGGAGACGTTCTTCAACTCCGTCTCGTCGCGCATCCTGACGCGCAGGTACTTCGCGAACCAGTACATCTTCTGGCGGCCGGCGATCTCGACCGAGCACCTCGAGGGCGCCGAGCCCACGTACAGCTGCCACTACCCTGGGAAGGGCGATCTGCGCGAGTCCTTCTGGGACGTCCTCCACGCGTTCCGGATCGCGACGCCGTTCGCGGACATGGGGCGCGACCTCGATCGCATCGTCGCCGCCGTCGGCGAGGTCTACCCGCAGGTCGAGGACCGTCAGCCGAATTTCCAGCTCCACGTCCTCCGCTCCCTCTTCTTCCGCAACAAGGCCGCCTACGTCGTCGGCCGCGCGGTGAACGGCGAGCATGTCTACCCGTTCGTCATCCCGCTCCTCAAGGGAGAGGACGGGAAGGTACACGTCGACACGATCCTCCTCGACCGCGTGAACATCGGCCGCGTCTTCAGCCTCGGCCGCGCGTACTTCGCGGTCGACATGGAGGTGCCCGCCGCGTACGTCGAGTTCCTCCGCACCGTCGTCCCGACGAAGCCGAGGGCGGAGCTCTACACGATGGTGGGCCTCCAGAAGCAGGGCAAGACCGCCTTCTACCGGGATCTCCAACAGCACCTCTCGCACTCGACGGATCGGTTCGTGATCGCGCCCGGCACGAAGGGCATGGTCATGCTCGTCTTCACGCTCCCGTCGTATCCGTACGTCTTCAAGATCATCCGCGACCACTTCGCGCCGCCGAAGGACACGGACAAGGCGCGGGTCGAGGAGCGCTACCGCTTCGTGAAGATGCACGACCGCGTGGGGCGCATGGCCGACACGCTCGAGTTCTCGGAGGTGGCCTTCCCGCTCGAGCGCTTCGAGAAGAGCGTCCTCGACGAGCTCCACGCCCTCGCCCCCAGCCAGATCGAGATCGAGGGCGACCGCGTCGTCGTCAAGCACATGTACATCGAGCGAAGGCTCGAGCCGCTCGACGTCTACCTCGCCGGCCCGGCGGGCGCGGACGAGGCGAAGGTGCACGCGGTGATGCGCGAGTACGGCGCGGCCTTGAAGGAGCTCGCGGCGGCGAACATCTTCCCGGGCGACCTCCTCCTCAAGAACTTCGGCCTCACGCGCTACGGCCGCGTCGTCTTCTACGACTACGACGAGCTCGTCGAGCTCACCGAGTGCCGCTTCCGCACGATGCCGCGCGCGCGGGACGACGACGACGAGATGCGGTCGGAGCCGTGGTTCCAGGTCGACGAGCACGACATCTTCCCCGAGCAGCTCCCGACGTTCCTGTTCCCGCAGGGGCCCGTGCGCACCGCGTTCCTCGAGGCCCACCCCGAGCTCGTCGACGCGCGCTGGTGGTCGGGCCAGCAGGAGAGCGTACGCGCAGGGATCCTCGAGGACGTCTTCCCGTACGCGGAGGACGTCCGCTTCTGCCGCCGCTTCGGCCCCCTCACGCAGACAGGGGCTCTCGGGACGCCCGCCCGGACGCCGCCCGCGACGAGGTGACGACCGCGGCGAGGCGGGCGAGGTCGCCCCGGACGCGACGCGCGAACACCCAGCCGAGGAGCGGCGCGGCGAGGGCCAGTAGCCCCGCGACGTGGACCTCGAGCGTCACGCGCACACGGCTCCCCCCTCCCGTCGCCACGACCTCGCGGGTCCCCGCGAACGTCCCGTCCTCCCCCACGAAGCGGAGCGACCGCCCCGGCACCACGTCGGTCAGCCGCGCGACCTTCCGGTGCGTCTCACCGAAGGCGACGAGCTCCTCGAAGGTTCGCGTCCCCTCGCGGGCGAGCCCCGCGGGCTCGCACCGCATCGTGACCCCCTCCCGCCACTCCGCGTCGCGTCCGTAGTCCCCGAGCACGTCCCACACCTCCTCCGGCCGAGCGTCCACGTCGATCGAGATGTCATGGCCAAATGTCTTCATGTCGTGTATCTTGATATCGAGATACACGATGTCAAGAGACCCTCGTTCCGAGAAGGACCCCGTCGACGCGATCCTCGACCAGTGGCGTGCCGTCCGCCCCGACCTCGACCTCCGGGCGATGGGCGCCATCGGCCGACTCGGCCGCTTCGCGAAGCTCGCCGAGCGGCGCCTCGAGGCGGGCCTCGGCGAGGACGGCCTCACGATCGCGGACTTCGACGTCCTCGCCTCCCTCCGCCGCGCCGGCCCGCCGTTCCGGCTGACGCCGACGCAGCTCTACAAGACCCTGATGCTCACCTCCGGCACGATGACGAACCGGCTCGACCGCCTCGCCGAGCGCGGCCTCGTCGCCCGCGCGCCCGATCCGGCCGACCGGCGGAGCCTCCTCGTCGAGCTCACCGCCGACGGCAGGAAGCTCGTCGATCGCGCCGTGGACGGGCACGTCGCCCGCGAGGAGGCGCTCCTCGCCCCGCTGACCCGCGCCGAGCAGAAGGCGCTCGACGCCCTCGCCCGCAAGCTGCTCGCCGCGGTCGAGCCGCCTGAACTATGATGGGCGGATCATGAGCGAGCCGAAGGGTCGTCTCCCGCCGCCGGTCCCGCCTCCGCCGCCGCGGCAGGGGAGCGCCCCCGGCCAGTCCAGCGGGAGATCCCGCGCCGCCGCCCCCGTGAGCGCGGGCAACATGCGCGCGCCGATGCCGACCGCCGACGGCTTCATGTCCACGCAGGCGAAGATGTCCCTCGCCGACGTCGCGCTCGCCCTCCGGGACGAGCAGCTCGAGGCGAAGGTCGTCCAGTACAAGGGCGAGCTCGCGACGAACCCGGAGCTCGACGCCGTCACCGCCCAGGTCATCCAGGAGCTCCAGTCCCTCCAGGCCGCCGCGAAGGCCGCCCAGTCCAACCCGCCGGCGCGCGCGCTCAGCGAGTCGGACCGCGGGCAGCTCGAGATCGAGCTCATCAAGTCGCTGAAGGAGATGCTCGCGCGCATCTTCCGCTCCGGCAAGCTCGCCACCGTCCTCGAGCGGAAGCTCGGCGAGGTCTCGAAGCGCTTCGCGCGCACCTTCTTCGCGAGCGAGCTGCACGACAAGATCCGCGGCTCCGAGACGGAGATGAAGGCGATGCGCTACCCGGAGCAAGCGCTCTTCCACGCGTTCGCCCACGTCCAGGACGCGCTCGTCGACCACCTCGAGTCCTTCACGTACGCCACGCCGCAGGTGAAGGAGCGCTCGCTCGACACGTTCTACGGAATGGTGAAGGAGCTGCGGACGAATTTCCTCTCCCGAACGACCCCCGAGCTCAACGTCCTCGTGAAGTTCCTGAACGAGGTGCTGACCGCGTTCTTCGTCGAGGAGCTCCCGCCGATGCTCGGCGAGCTCGCCTGGGAGGTCGTGAAGGAGGCCCGCCTCGCCGACGCGGGGACGTCCGCCGGATACAAGATCAGCGCGCAGGCCTTCCCCGTCTTCCGCTCCGCCTTCGAGCGCCGCTTCCTCCAGCGCCTCGTCCCCTTCGTCGAGGACGAGATGCTGCGCCGCGTGCGCGAGCAGGCGAAGAGCTTCCGCGCGGAGACGATCCGCCTCGTCGCCGATCCGACGATCTTCAGCGACACGTGCGAGGTCGTCTGCGAGTCGGTCTACGACAACCTCTACAACGACGGCTTCCTCGACCTGCCGTCGGACTGGCGCGCGCGCCTCTCCGCCTCGCAGTAGCCCGTCAGCGCGAAGAGCGCGCGCCGCTGAAGCGCACGCGGCCGATCTCGGTCCACCACTGGCGGTAGCGCGCCTGCACCTTCTCGCGCTCGCGGCGCGGGAGGTCCTCGTAGTAGCCGAAGTACTCCTTCGTGATCGCCTTCAGCTCGTCGCCCGCCGACGCGCGGAGGACAGCGCTCTCGCTCATGAGCGCGTCGATGAGCCACTCGAGGCGATGACGCTCGCCGTTCTCGTCCCACCACGCGAACCAGGCGCGGGAGTCGTGCCCGAAGTCGTTCTTCGTGATGAGCACGAGCGCGATGCGCGCCGCGTTCGCGACCGCGCCTGCCGTGTCGTCGACGAGCGAAGAGAGGATAGGGACGGCGCTCTCCTCGCGCGTGTCGCCGAGCGCCTCCACCGCGCGCGTCCTGCGCACCGTCGGCTGCTCGCGACCCTTCGCGACCGCGGCGAGCCGCTCGACGACCATCCCGGGGTGCGACTCGGAGAGCGAGCGGAGCGCGAGGCGCGCGACGCGGCGCACCTGCGGATGCTCGTCGAACACGCGCGGCACGATGGCCTCCACCGACTCCGGGTAGGCGAGCTCGCCGAGGAGGTACGTCGCCCAGATCCGCTCTTCGTCGTTCGTGGCGGACGAGTGCTCGAGCACGAACGGGAGCGCGGCCCGCCGCTGAGACGCGACGAGGCGCAGGATCGGACCGCACTCGCTCGCGCGCGGGAGGAGCCCCTCTTCCAGGAGGCTTCGCGCCACCGTGATCGGCCCCGGGAACCGTCCCATGAGCGCGGGCATCGCCTTCGGGCCGGCACGGAGGAGATCGGACTCGGCGTCCTCGTCGTCGGACTCGAGCACGCGGACGACGAGCGGATCGTACTCGTCGTCCTGATCGACGATGACCGACGGGAGGACGCGCGTGACGTCCTCGTGCGACGACGGCGGCCGGTGCGCCTTCACGCTCACCTGCTGCTCGCTCGCCGGCATCGGCCTGTCCCGCTTCGAGTCGGGGCCGCCCCGCTTCTTGGAGCTAGCGGGCGCAGACCCCGCCTCCATGCTCGGCGGCCGCGAAGACGCGCCCTTCGCGTCCACGGAGAGGACGGGGGCCGGCGCGACCGGCGCATCCTCGGCGTCGGCGAACACCGGCGGCATCCGGGGCGTCGCGTCGTTCTCGCTCGCGACGGGCGGCGCGATCGGCGTCGCGTCGAGATCCTGGATGCTGTCGTGCGGCGGGAACATCACGCCCGGCGAGGGATCCGTCGCCGTCCGCGGACGCGTGAACACGGGGAGCTCCATCCCCTCCCCCGCGGGGGGCGGAGGCGACGCGGCGCGAGGCGACGAGGACGACGGCGGATCGAACGTAGGCGGCGACGTCACCTGCGTCGGGGGCGCGGGCTCACGGCCCTCGATCTCCGCGAGGAGCCTCCGCTCGACCTCGTCCTCCCCGTACCCGGGCGAGAACACGGGCGCGGCGTCGTCGAACGAGAACGTCGGCGCCTCGGGCTTGCGCGAGCCGCGGCGCTGCGGCTCCGGCGTGCCGGACCCGCTCACGCGCGTCGCCGGCGACGGCGCCTCCGGCTCCTCGCGCGGGATCGGCGGGCCCGAGTGCCTGCGCACGTGGAGGAGGTTCGCCGGGGGCGGGTTCGAAGGCTCGTCGCCCTCGCGCCGCCTCTCGAGGTCCATCGACGCGCGCTCGGCGATGAGCTCGCGGATCGGCGCCGCGAGCTCCTCGGCCGCGGGAGGCACGCTGGGCTTCTGCGCCCTCGCGATGACGATCTGGACCGCGTCCTCCATGTTCGGGTTCGCGGCCGCGCGCGCCGCGCGGGCCTCGGGCGGCAGCGTCCCGGCGAGCTTGCGCCGGACGATGATGCGCTCGAACGCAGCCACGGCCGAGGCGACGATGGCCTGCACCTGCTTCAGGCCTCCCTCGTCGAGACCGCCGGCGCCCGCGTCGCCGAGCAGGATCGCGACGACGCGCGTGCGGACGACGATGGGCATCGCCACGAGCTCGGTGCCGCCGGGCCTGCCGAGATCGGCGAGGAGGACGCCGTCGAGCGCGTTCATGTCGGGGAGGGCGCGGACGGCTCCCTTCGTCGCGCGCGCCGCCCCGAGGATGCCGGGCATGTCGAGCGGCACGCCGACGCGGGCGACCTTCTCGCGGTTGGCGCCCTCTCCGTAGCCGTCGCGGCCCTCGGCGATGTCCCCGTGCACGACGAACATCGACGTGTAGTCGAAGAACTGCCGCGCGAAGTCGAAGACGAGGTCGAAGATCTGGTCGCGCGCGGAGGCGTCCTCGAGCTCGTCCTGGACGACGTCTCCGCCGATCGGACCACGCCGGCGCTTGATCTTCGCCGGCGCCGCCGTCCCCTCGCGGAGCAGCGTCGAAGGCGTGCCCGGAGGACGCGATCGCACCGGCGTGTTCGCCGGAGGCGCCATGGCATCCGAGCTCGGCGGGCGCGGCGGCGCGGCGACGACGGGGACGCGCGCCTCCATCGAGGTCCGCGGCGACTCGCCCTTCATCTTCGAGAGGAGCCGCGTGAGCCGCCGGTCCATCGGCAGGCCGTAGTCGCGCGCGAGCGCCTGGCGGATGCGGACGAGCGGCGCGACCCGCTGCGCGATCGGCACGGCGAGCGCGAAGGCGAGCTCCTGCTCGGCGTCCTTCGTCAGCGGCTCGGCGACCGCGAGGACGAGGCCCGACGCGTCGATCGACAGCGGCGAGAGCGAGCGCTGCGCCGCCACCTCGGCCGCCACCATGCGGATCGCCTCCGCGCCCGGAGCGGGGAGCTCACCCGGCGGGGCGGACGGGAGCCCGTACCAGTCTCCCATGACCGCGCCGAGCGCCGCCTCGTCGAGGCGACACACCTCGAGCAGGTTGGTGACGAGATCGCCGCCGTACAGGACCTGCCGGGCGAGCGCCTCCTCCACCTCGCGGATCGAAGCGATCTCGCGCTGCACGATGAGCGAGCTGAGGGACATCGTCTGGATGGGGTCCGGTGGGGCTCCTCCCCACGGACGGAGTAGGGTCGCCCGTCGCGGCCAGCAGTGTCAAATCCGGGGCCGGAAATGATGCTCGAGGGCCTCGACGAGGCCCGGCATCGTGTACGCGCGGGCCTCCACGTCGACTCGGAGCCCGCGCGCACGGGCCGCCCCCGACGTGATCGGGCCGATGCTCGCCACGCATGTCCGGGCGAGGAGATCCGGCGCACGCGCCTCGAGCGCGTCGCAGAGGTGCTCGACGGTGCTCGACGACGTGAAGGTGACGACGTCGACCTCCCCGGCCTCGAGGAGGGCGGCGAGCCCCTCGAGCAAGGGTCGGGGCGGCGACCGCGTCTTGTAGGTCGCGACGACGTCGACGTCGCAGCCCGCGGCGCGGAGGGCGTCGGGCAGGACGTCGCGTGCGACTTCGGCCCGCGCCAGGAGGATCCGCGGCCGCGCCTCGCCGAGCGCGGCGAGGAGCTCCGTCGCGAGCCCCTCCCCGCGATGCTCCTTCGCGACGAGATCGGCCGAGAGACCGCAGCGCTCGAGGGCGGCGGCGGTCGCCGGCCCGATCGCCGCGATCATCGTTCCGCCGAAGACGCGCGCGTCCCTCCCCTGCCGCTTCACCTCCGCCCAGAGCGTTTCGACCCCGTTGGCGCTCGTGAGGACGAGCCAGCCGTAGCGCCCCTCGATCGACGAGACGGCGTCGACGAGCGCGGCCGGATCGCTCGGCGGATGGATCTCGATCGTGGGCATGAGGACGGGGTCGGCCCCGCGCTCGCGGAGGAGCCTCGCGGCGGCGCCGCCCTGTTCGCGCGCGCGGGTGACGAGGACCCGCTTGCCGAAGAGAGGCTTCGCCTCGAACCACGCGAGCGCCTTCATGCGCCGGCTCCGCTCGCCCACGACCATCACGACGCGATGGGTCTTCGGGGCCGGTAGCTGCGGCACCTGACCGAGCGTCGTCTCCGTGGTGCGCTGGGTCGGGAGCGAGACGTTCTCGACGATCGCGACCGGTTCGGTCGGCTTCCGCCCGTGGAAGACGAGCGACCGCGCTGCCTCCGCGACGCTCGCCGCGTCGCAGAGGAGCGAGATCGTGTCGGTCGCGACCGCGAGCTTGTCCCAGTCGTGCAGCGCTTCGTGGCCCCGGGTCACGACGGCGAGCGCCACGCTCGGGGACGCGTCGCTCGTGCGCGTGAGCGGCGCGCCCGCGAAGGCCGCGACGGCGAGGAGAGGGCTCACGCCAGGCACGATCTCGATCGGGACGTCGTGACGCGTGACCGCGGGCACCTCGACGTCGGCGACGCCGAAGACGAGCGGATCGCCCCACGAGAGGCGCACCGCGTGCTCTCCGGCGCGCGCATGGGACGCGAGGAGGAAGGCGACGCGATCGCCCGCCATCTCGGGCGTCACCGGGATCCGTGCGACTCCCTCTCGCGCCATCGCGAGCACGTCGGGATGGATCTCCGGATCGAAGAGGAGGACATCCGCATCGGCGATCACCTCGGCCGCGCGCGCGGTGAGGAGACGCGGGTCCCCGCAGCCGGCGCCCACGAAGGTGACCTTGCCCGCCATCGCTCCTTCGCTCCTCACTGCGGCGCGCAGGTCGAGACGCCTGCGCCGACGATGCGGGCGGGAAGCGTCGCGACCTGGGTGACGGTGTCGTCGGCCGGGCGCCAGCGCGTGACGATCGAGTTCGTCTGGCTCGGCGCGGTGAACGTGTAGAAGTCCCCGCCCCAGAAGGCGAAGGCCCAGCCGTTCTCGAGCGCGACGGAGTCGAGACGCTTCTCGGCGAGGACGCGCGCGTTGGCGGTGTCGATCTCCCCGATGAAGGTCGGCGGGTCGCCGTCGGCGTTCTTCGCGTAGAAGGCGAAGAGGCGGCCGTCGCCCGTCCCGGTGAGCTCCGCGTTGATGACGGTGGGCACGAAGCCACCGACGCGCGTGAGCGTCCACGTCGTCGTGTCGATCCGCGCGAGGCCCTCGTTGCCGCTCCCGATCGCGCGCGAGCCCGCGACGTAGAGCGTCTCGGTCGGCCCGACGTCGTTCGTCGCGAAGCCCATCCCGAACTGCTGGAAGCCCTGTTGCCCCGGCTGGAACGGGGTCTCGACACACGCCGCGGTGAGCGTGCTCACGCGGTAGAGGCGACCGTTCGTGAAGAGGATGTAGGCCGCGCCTCGGCGATCGACCGCCATCGAGAAGGGCGTCGCGTCCCCCGGGGCGGGACAGGCGATGCTGCCGATGAGCCGCGCCGCGTTCGAGTCCGGATCGAAGCTGTAGAGCTGGAAGTCGGACGAGATCAGGTAGACGAGCGTGGCGGCGGCGTCCGGGCAGTCGAGGCGGTTCGGCGGCGCGTCCGTCGGGGGGCGCGCGTCGAGCGGAGGGAGCGCGTCCTCCTCCACGTCCCCGTCGCGTCGCGGCCCACCGTCGCGTCTCCCCGGGTCCTGGCCCTCGCCGCCGCCTCCCGGCAGGAGGTCCGGCGTGTCCTCCACGAAGAGGCCCGTGCGGCTCCCGCACGCAGCGAGCATCAGGAAGAAGAAGCTCAGGCGACGGAGCGTTCGGAGGCTCCGTGAAGCGCGTCTCATCAGGAGGCACATCCTTTCGCGCTTGCCCCTCAGGGACAAGCAGACACGAGCTGAAACGGATCGCGCCGGATCCACGGACCTGAGGCCTCGGGACGGCGCGCGGGCCCGAACACGCAGGGATCAGGCGGAAAATCGCCTGGTGTGCGGCTTGCACCCACGCGCCCTCGCATGATCTTCGCGCGCGCCCGCCTCTTCGTCTTCGCCCTCCCCGCCCTCCTCGCCCTCGGATGCGGGGCCGAGGAGACGACCTCGGCCGAGGACGGTGAAGGCGTCGGCGAGGGCGAATCGGCGATCGTCCCGCTCACCGAGCCCGACGAGACCGCCCCCGAGACGGACCTCGCGCCGGCGCCCCTCGAGAAGGACGAGGCGGGAGACCTCGTCGACGTCCGCGGCGTCGGCGACGCGGCGTGGAGCAAGACCCACGAGGAGACGCCGCTCGCGCCCGCGTACGGCGCCGCCCTCGATCGCTTCGACCCGAGCGGCGTCGGCTACCGCGGCGACCTCTCCTTCATCAACTGGGAGTCGGTCGTCGGGACGCGTTGCGACGCCTTCGCGACCCGCTACGTCCCCAAGAGGAGCTACGCGTTCGTCTCCCACCCCGACAACCTCGTCGAGGCTCGAGAGCGCGGGTTCCAGCTCGTCGGGCTCTCGAACAACCACTCCCGCGACTGCGTCGGCTCGCCCGACACGCCCGAGCGGGGAGAGCTCGCGAGCGCCGACATGACGGCGCGCGGCATCGAAGGGCTCGGCGACCGCGACTGGCTCGTCGCCGGCGTCGCCACCACGAGCGATCCGAGGGACTTCACGAAGGCGCGCGTCGGCACCTTCACCATCAAAGGTCGCCAGGTGAGGGTCGCCTTCGGCAGCCTCTACACCGGCCGCGCCTCGTGCCCGCGGACGACGTGCGCCGGCGACGCCGACGCGCTCTTCGCGAGCATGCGCGACGCCGACGCCGACCTGCGCATCCTCGCGATGCACAGCATGGCGGCCGCCGATCAGGACACCCTCGTGCGCCTCGGGATCCGCTTCGTCCGCGAGTTCGGCGGCGACGTCGTCTTCGGGCACGGGCCGCACGTCTGGAAGCCGGTCCGCGTCGTCGCGAAGAACGGCGGCGGCAAGGGCGTCGTCTTCGAGAGCCTCGGCAACTTCCTCCACCCGTCGCTCGCGGCGCAGTCGAAGAACCTCATCGGCCGCGCGCTCTTCGACAAGGACACGCTCGCCCTCCGCCAGGTGCAAGTCCTCCCCGTCGCGAACGCCGGCACCGAGGTCCGCTGGTCGAACGCGTCCGCGCGCGAGCTCCAGGCGAACCTCCGCTGGTCGTCCTCGCCTCGGGGGGCGTTCGCGAACGTGAAGCGTTGAACGACGACGAAGCTGCGCGCGAGCACTTCGTCCGCGAGCACACCGTCCTCGCGCGCCCGCCCCTCGTCCCCGAGCTCGTCGTCACCACCGCGACGGACGTGACGCCCCTGTGGCATGCGACCGAGGCCTGGCTCGGGCGGTCGGGGCTCGCGATCCCGTTCTGGAGCGTGCCCTGGGCCGGGGGCCAGGCGCTCGCGCGCTGGGTCCTCGACCATCCGGAGAGCGTGCGCGACGCCCGCGTGGTCGACCTCGGCTGCGGCGGAGGAGTCGTCGCGCTCGCCGCCGCCCGCGCAGGCGCGGCTCGCGTCCTCGCCGTCGACGTCGACCCGTTCGCGCTCACCGCGACGCGCATCGCCGCGGAGGAGAACGGCCTCGCGACGAAGCTCACGCTCCTCTGCGAGGACGTCACCGGACGCGCGCTCGAAGACGTGGACGTCCTCCTCGCCGGAGACGTCTGGTACGAGGAGGCGCCGGCTCGGCGCTTCACGACCTGGATGGCCGCGCTCCGCCAACGCGGAGTCCGCGTCGTGACCGGCGACCCCGGGCGGAGCTACGTGCCGGCCGACCTCCGCGAGGTCGCGCGCTACGAGGTGCCCACGCCGTGGGAGCTCGAGTCGGCGCCGTCGCGCACCGCGCGCATCCTCGTGTGAGCGCACGGCGTTTGGACTATGCTCCGCGCGCGATGGGCTTCCCTGTGATTCGTCCGCGCCGCCTCCGCCTCACGCCCGAGCTTCGTTCGCTCGTCCGGGAGACGACGCTCGCGCCGTCCGACTTCGTCTACCCGATGTTCTTCAACGCGGCGATCGACGCGCCGCGCCCGATCAAGACGATGCCGGGCATCGACCAGCTCCCGCTCTCCGCCGCGCGGGCGGAGGCGAAGAGGATCCGGGAGCGCGGCGTCTCGTCCGTCATCCTCTTCGGACTCCCGAAGACGAAGGACGAGCGCGGCTCGAGCGGCCTCGATCCGGACGGCCCCGTCCCGCGCGCGATCGCCGAGATGAAGAGCGCGGTCCCGGAGCTCGTCGTCATGGCCGACGTCTGCGTCGACGAGTACACGGACCACGGCCACTGCGGGATCCTGCACACGCTCCCGAACGGGAACGTCGAGGTCGACAACGACGCGACCGTCGAGATCCTCTCCGAGATGGGCATCGTCTACGCGAAGGCAGGCGCCGACGTCGTCGCGCCCAGCGACATGATGGACGGCCGCGTCGGCGCGATGCGCGGCGCCCTCGACGGCGCCGGCTTCACGAACACGACGATCCTCAGCTACGCCGTGAAGTACGCGAGCGCCTTCTACGGGCCGTTCCGGGACGCCGCCGACTGCGCGCCGAAGTTCGGCGATCGCGCGGGCTACCAGATGGATCCCGGCAACGCGCGCGAGGCCCTCCGCGAGGCGGCGCTCGACGAGGCCGAGGGCGCGGACATGCTGATGGTGAAGCCCGCGCTCTCCTACCTGGACGTCATCCGGGACGTGAAGAAGGCCTCGAACCTGCCGCTCGGCGCGTACAACGTGTCGGGCGAGTACGCCATGCTCCACGCGGCCGCGGCAAGCGGCATGATCGACCTGAACCGCGCGATGCTCGAGGTCCTCACGTCGATCCGGCGCGCAGGGGCCGACTTCATCCTCACGTACCACGCGCTGGCCGCTGCGGAGCTCCTCGGTGGCTGACGCGCGCGGGGGCCTCCGGCTCCGGCTCGCGGCGATCGGCGCGGTGTGGCTGGGCGTCGTCGGTGCGGCGTCCGCCGTCCCCGGCTGCTACGGGCGGAACTGCGACAGCTCCCTCGACTTCTGGGGCGATGATCCCGGGGAGGGCCAGATGATCGACGACGTCACCTGGCAGTCGAACCCCGTCGAGGGGGGGTGGCTCCCGCTCCCCGGCAACCGGATCTGGGTGATCAAGCCGCCCATCGTCCTGAACCGGCGGCACCGCTACATCCTGCCGTACGTGAGCGGGTCGGCGGCGCCGCTCGACGCAGGGGCGAACTTCACGGTGGGGTCCGGCAACGGCACCGTCATCGTCCCCTTCCCCAACGGCGAGTTCTGGGTCCAGAACACGACGTGCGCCGACTACTTCCTCCGCGTCCAGCTGGAGGTGCTGCCCGGCGACGACGACGACGGCGGCGCCGACGGCGGCGACGGTGGCGACGCCGGCAGCGATCCCGACGCTGGCATCCGTGACGCGAGCAACGACTGAGAGAAGGCAACCATGCATCCCTGGCACGACATCGAGCTCCGCGAGCCGGTCGACGAGTTCTTCCCGGCGTTCATCGAGATCCCCAAGGGCTCGAAGGTGAAGTACGAGCTCGACAAGCCCACCGGTCTCCTCATGGTGGACCGCGTCCTCCACAGCGCGGTGCACTACCCCGCGAACTACGGTTTCGTCCCCCAGACGTACTGCGACGACGGTGACGCGCTCGACGTGCTCGTCCTCGGAGGCGAGGAGGTCGTGCCCATGTGCATCATGCGCGCGCGCGCGATCGGGATGATGCAGATGCGGGACGAGAAGGGGCTCGACGACAAGATCATCGCCGTGCACCTCGACGACCCCTCGTGGAATCACATCACGCACATCCGCGAGGTGCCGAGGCACACGATCCTCGAGCTCCGGCGCTTCTTCGAGGACTACAAGGCCCTCGAGAACAAGCAGGTCGTCGTCGACGAGATGCAGGGTCCCTTCGAGGCCGCGCGCGCGATACGCGCGGGGATCGCCGGGTACCAGACGCAGATCCTCCCCCAGCGCACGCCCACGCTCGTCCGCATGCCCGCGCCGAAGCCGACCTGACTCAGCGGAAGCAGCCGCGCATGCACTTCTTGTAGGCGGGCTCGCAGCTCCTCGCGGGGTCGCCCGCGTCGGGCTTCGCGCCGTCCTTGCACGTGGCGAACGCGCTCTTGCAGCGGTCTTCGCACAAGGCGCCGGGGAGCTCGCTCCGGGCGTTCGCGCGGTCCTCGGGCAGGGCGGCGCCCGCGTCCTTCGGCGCCGCCGCGGCCTTCGCCGCGCTC
>JALHPN010000082.1 GCA_022842465.1 Polyangiaceae bacterium
GAGCGCCGGGGATCGGCGGTGGCCGCTTCGGCGTGGGCTCGTCGGCGAGCGACGCGATGAGGGTCGCGTCGATGCCGAGCGCGAGGAAGGAGATCCCCATCCCCTTCGCCGGGTTCACCCAGACGACGCGGGCGAGGCCCGTGGAAATCTTCTCCCCGGCGTCGTCGAGGAGATCGAAGCGGATCTCCTCGCCGACGCGCGCGAGCGACTCGGTCGCGACGAGCGCGCCGGAGAGGCTCACGTCGCGGAGGCGGTCGACCTGGAGATCGTGCCTCCCGACGACGGACCAGAGGATGCGGGTGACGGACTGGGTCCGCGGATGCGCGCGACGATCGTCGGTTCCTGCCACACGACGATGCTACGCGACCCGCTTCACCGATCGGTAGTCGGTGAAGAGCGACGCGAGGATCGTGCTCGCCCCCGCGACGATGTGGGAGAGCGCGACCTTGGGCGAGGTCTTCCAGTAGCCGAGCAGGAAGGGCGCAGCGATCGCCGAGATGCCCCAGATGTGGTCGATCGCTTCGTGGACCTCGATCGGAACGAGCTTGACGGCGCTCAGCCGGTAGTCAGTGGTGAGCGAGACGCCGAGGGCCGACGCCCCGAGGAGCGCGCTCGCGACCCGGGCGGGGGGATCGCGCGCGACGAAGAAGCCCGCGCCCGTCGCGAGGCCGCTCGCGTAGTCCGCCATGGAATGGACGTCCTGGGGGATGATGCGCGCGATCGGCAGCACGCCGAGGAGCGGGCGCGAGGGCACCCCGCGCGAGAGCTTGTCGCGTACCTGGACGGTGTCAGGTACGGACATGTCGAGTGTCTCGACCTCCTCGAGGTCGTCGACGTCGTACGCTTCGAGGTTCGCGGGCTCCGAAGAGCCGAAGGTCTGCGTCTGCATGGGGTCCTCCTTCGTGCAGGAGGACGCTCGTGCAGCGCGCATGCCACGAAGCGTCATCGCTCCAGGTCGAGGGAGCTCAAGTACCAGCGCTCGCGGCGGAGGACGAGGGGTGCGAGCTCCGGCTCGAGCGGCGCGACGCCGAAGACGAGCCGGCGCGGCGACGAGCGCGGCGCGGGCACGAAGGCGTGACGGAGGAGCATCGGGAAGCTGCCCGAATGGACGAGCGACACGGCCTCGAGCGTGCGTGCGCCCGACGCCGCCATCGCGCGGACGGCGAGCCCGAGGAGATGCGAGGCGGCGCGGAGCCCGGTCACGCTCCGATCGTGGAGGAGCTCGAGGACGGTGCTCACCCCATCGGTCGGCTCGGCCGTGAACATGCAGAGCGCACGCATCGCGTAGCGGTCACCGTCCTCGAGCACGAGCACCCGGTGCGGACGCGGTCGCTCGAACGCCCTCGCTGCGAGATAGGCGGCGCTGCGCTCGACGGCGACGCTCACGTCCACGGAGAACCGCTCCCAGAGGCGCGTCATCCGCGGCTCGAACGCCGTGATCTCTCGGACGCCTGCCTGCCTCGTCGCGGCGCCGCCGAGGAACGCAGGAGCCACGAGCGGGCCGACTCCGGCGACGCGGAGCGGGCGAACGAGACGAGGGACGTCGCCGAGCCACGTGCAGCCGGTCTCCTCCTCCACGGCGCGCATCCGGCCCGGCTCGACGAAGTCGAAGGCGAGGACGGGCTCCTTCGGCGTCGGGACGTCCTCGCCGAAGCGTGTCACGGCGACGTGGCGATCGCCGTCGATGCGCATCCAGCGCGCGCGGGGGTCGAGCGGCGCGGGCATCAGACGACGAGCACGAGCTTGCCGATGGTCTTCCCCTGCTCGAGGAGCCGTTGCGCCTCCGCGACGTCGGCCAAGGAGAAGGTGGTGACGGGCGGGGGCGGGAGCTTCCCGGCGTCGACCCACGCCATGAGCGCCGTCATCGACTCGGCGAGGAGATCCTGCCGCTCGAAGAGGTAGGAGAGGTTGAAGGCCATGACGCTCTTGTTCTCGTTCGTCATCGTGAGCGGGTCGAAACGGGGCGTGCGCACCCAGTCGACGGCGAGCTTCGGCCACGCGGGCTTGCCGCGCCCCCGCGGGAGCATGCTGGCGAAGCCGTACACGACGAGCCGGCCCGTGGGCGCGAGGTGCGCGAAGCTCTTGCCCAGCGTCTCGACGCCGTTCGCATCGAGGATGACGTCGTATCCCCGCGGCGAGATGCGCTCGGCCGCGCCCCAGAGATCGTGAGACGACTTGTCGATCACGTGATCGGCGCCGAGGTCCTTGACGTGCTGGACCTTGTGAGCGGAGCCGACGACCCCGACGACGCGGCAGCCTTGGAGCTTGCCCATCGTGACGAGGGCGGAGCCGACACCGCCGGCGGCAGAGTGCACGAGGAGCGTCATGTCGGGGCGGAGCCGGCAGAGATCGTGGAGGGCGTAGTACGCCGTGAGGTTCACCACGGGAAAGGCCGCCGCCTGGCTCATCGAAAACGCGCGCGGGAGCGGGAAGACCTGCGCCTTTGGCACGACGACCTGCGACGCGTAGCCGCCGAAGCGGGTCAGCGCGACCACGCGCCGCCCGTCCTCCGTCGTGCCCGCCACCTCGAAGCCGGGCGTGATCGGCCAGCCGACGTAGGCCTTCGCCGACTCGTAGAGCCCCATGCGGACGATGCAGTCGGCGTAGTTGACCCCGATCGCCTGCACGTTCACGAGCTCCTCGCCCTCGCGCGGAACCAGATCGGGCTCCTCGACGATCTCGAGCTTCTCGTAGCCGCCAGCGGATCGAACGAGTACGCGGCGCATCGGGAGACCTTCCCTCGCAGGGGTGAGACGGGAAATCAATCCTCGCGCGCCCCGACGAACGCCTTGACCGCCTTTCGGCCGGTGCTAGCGCACCGCTCGTCATGAACCACGATTCAGCTCGGTCCTCCTCCGTCGCTTCGCTTCTCGCGCTCGCCGCGCTCGCCGCGCTCGCCGCGCTCGGTCTCGTCTCCGTCGCCGGCTGCGCCGCGAACCCCGCCGAGGACGACGGCGCGGAGACGGAGGTGGGCGAGGCGGAGGACGAGCTCTCCGCCGCCGCGAACACCGGCTACTTCGTCGTCACCCGCCGCGACTTCCGCAAGTGCATTTCTCCCCTCTGCGGCGGCGTCTACGTGAAGCGCGTGAACGACGCGACGACCCGCTGCGCGGACGGCTCGATGCAGCCGGAGTGTTACGTGTCGAAGATCACGCTCGGGGGCACCGGCCTCTCCGCGCTCGAGCAGGCGGAGGCGATCGCCCAGATCGAGTCGGGCAAGGCGCTCGTGAAGGCGCGCACGTACAAGACGCGCTTCAACGGCATCACACTCGGCACGCTCAAGGGCAACGAGGTGTGGCTCGGCGTGACCGGCAGCACGCCGGACGGCACGTTCTACCGCGCGGCCGACAACGGCGTGCGCTGCATCACGACCCCCTGCCCCTCCGTGTCGGCGTTCGAGCTCAACGGCAAGGACTCGCACGCGGTCATCGACGTCGTCCTCGACCAGACGGCGACGCCGGCCGACCCGGACGCCCTCCGCCGCGCGCAGACGGCCGTCTCGACGCAGGAAGGGATCCTCGTCGCGGGCGGGATCCTCCTCCCGAAGTGCCGCGCGATGACGCCGGACTGCGGACCGAAGGTCGTCGCGACGGAGCTCTACACCCGCATGACCCCGCGCGAAGGGAAGGCCTGTGGGAGCCGCGGCCTCGGAGGCTGCAACGCCGGTCAGTTCTGCCAGACGACGCCGGCCGCCATCTGCGGACGCGCGGACGCGCCCGGGACCTGCACCTACAAGCCTTCGTTCTGCACCGAGCACTACGCGCCCGTCTGCGGCTGCGACGGCATGACGTACGGCAACGCGTGCAGCGCCGCCGGCGCGGGCGTGTCGGTCGACACGCTCGGCCCCTGCGCCGCGCCCGCCGCCCCCTGAAGGAAGGTCGCCGCCGGGAGACGCGTAGACGGGCGTCATGAGCTCGTTCCTGCGCCTCGCTCCGCGTCTCCTTCCAGCCATCGGCTCCGCCTTCGTCCTCCTGGGGACCACGGGCTGCAGCCCCGACGCCATGCTCGCGAAGCAGGCGGACGACGTGTGCGGATGCGACTCGTTCGACTGCGGGATGAAGGTCCTCGAGGGCGGCACGAACAAGCGCCTGAAGCTCCTCGACAAGCTCGGCGGCAAGCTCAGCGAGGACGGCAGGAAGAGCAAGCAGCGCATGATGGGCTGCCTCCTCTCCTTCAAGACGAAGGAGCTCGGAGGTCCGGCGGGCGCGGCGACGATCACCAACGCCGCGGCGCCGGCGCCGGCGCCGAAAGCTGCGCCGAAGCCGGCCTTCACGTCGTCCGCCGGCCGATACACCGCCATGTTCCCGTTCGGTACGCCCGACGAGAAGGTCGTCACCGATGCGAAGGGGATCCGCTGGACGGAGGCGAAGTCGGCCATCGGCGCGTACACGGTCGGCTACACGGACTTCCCTTCGAACAAGGCCGCCCTCGCGTACGTCGACACCTTCGCGACGACGATGAAGCGCGAGATCACGAGCGACACGCCCGTCACCGTCGGCGACAAGCCGGGGCGCGAGCTCGAGATGAAGATCAGCGCGAACGCGACGATGTGGCTCCGCTTCGTCGCCGTCGACAAGCGCCTCTACAAGATCGCCGCCGGCACCAAGAACGACAAGACGAAGGCCTACACCTTCCTCGACTCGTTCGATCTCGAGTGACTAGTCCCTCTCCTTCGCGACCACCGCCAGCATCACCCACTCCTCCGCCGTGCGCTGCGGGCCGGGTGCGCCCGTCAGCGCGCGGTGGACGGCGTTCACCTTGCGCTTCTTGTAGCTGGAGTAGAGCGCCTGGGCGGCGCTCGACGTCGGACCGAGGCCGCTGGCGTCACCGAGGAGCTTCCGCGCGGCCTCGAGGGAGATGACGGGGCGGCCTTCCAGGGCCATGTGCGCGCGGAGCTTGCCGAGCTCCTCGTAGGAGAGACCGAAGAGGAACTCCTCGAAGGCGAGGAGCTCCCCCTCTCCGACGTGGTCCTCCCCGAAGAAGTCGAAGAGCTCCTTGTTCCGCGCCTCCTGGAACAAGCGGAACACCTCGTGGGTGCCGAGGAGCGTCCCGAGCACGGGCACGACGCGCGTGCGCGCCTCCCAGGCCGACTCGAGGAGCGGCGCGAAGTCGTCGACCTCGATGACGAGCCGCTCCTCCCAGATCCGCATCAAGTGCCGGGCGGCGTTCTTCCGGACGCGCGGCTCGCATCGCTCGTCGGTCACGATCGACTCGAAGAGCTCCTCGGCGAGCTTCGTGTAGATCGACTGCGCGACCTCGCGCTCGACGCGTACGACGAGCGCCTGGGGTCCCTTGGCCGCGCCGAGCGAATAGCCGAGGGCCTTGAGCATGTTGATCTTCGCGACGAGGAAGGCCTGTCCGAGGACGGCCTTCGTCGGCATGTGGAGCTCGAGGTCGTAGTCATGGACGCGACAGAGCTGCTCCGCGAGGCTCGCGGCGGTGAACTCGAGCGAAGGCTGCCCCCCCCACCACGCCGCCGAGGCGGCGAGCGCGGGGCAGTCGCGGACGACCTCGGCGAGGCGCGCGAGGCGTCCGAGCATGTCGCCGAGCGCCGCTCTGCGGGCTGGCTCGACGTGACCGACTAGCTCGAGGACCTCGGCGACGAGCTCGCGCTCCGCCTCGTCGAGGAACCAGGTCGTGGGGACCATGACGAGACGACGGTACCCGCTTTCTGCGCGCGACGCCTGCGCCGTGCGACCAGCGAGGCCACCGCCGCGAGGGCGAGGCCCCCCTCCCCCGTCCCTGGTCCGGCGGGCGCCGCGCGGCATCCGCAGCCCGCGTCGGCGTCGGACGATGTCGCGCGAGCGTCACCAGGCGGGGGGATCGTCCCGACCTCGAACACGGCCGTCGTGCTCGCGACGTGCCCCTGGCGATCGAGCACCTCGAGCCTCACCCACTGCGAGCCGACGGTCGCGCCCTCGAACGACCGGGGGGACAGGGCCTCCCACTCCGTGTCCGGCACCCCGTCGTAGTCGAGGTCCCAGCGGACGCGCATCGTCTCGGCGGGCTCGTCGTCGGTGATCTCCACGTGGAGCGTGGGCCGCGACGTCCCCCCGTTCTCGGTCACGACGATGACCGTCGGGGCCGTGCCCGCCTGCGGCTCGATCCCGAGCGCCCCGGCGACGTCGAGCCGTCCGCGACCGAAGGCGGTCGGTCCCGCCTTCGCGACCATCGCGTCGGACGTGGCGCCGGCGAGGAGCTTCGCCAAGAGCTCGTCCGCGCTCGCGTTCGGGAACGCTTGCCGCATGAGCGCGATCGTCCCCGCGACATGGGGGCCCGCTCCCGACGTGCCGCCGTAGGGCATCCATCCCGTCACGCCCTCGTCGAGCGGCGTCACGGTCGAGAGCGCGTAGGAGGGCGCGCCGAGATCGATGCCGTCCCCCCCTCGGAGCAAGGGACCGCGGGAGGAGTACGTGAGGATGTCCCCCGCGCGCGTCTCCGCCCTGGGGTTGTCGTTGAGCGCGAAAGCGCCGATGCGGATCGCGGAGTCGGCCGTGGCGGGGTTGCAGATCGTGTACGCGTCCGTGCCCTCTGCGAACCACGCGCCGCCCCTCCATCCGGACATGGGGTCGCTGACGTACCCCTCGATCCGGAGGGGCGGGCCGTCGTCGAGCGCGAGGTCGATCTCCCAGCCCGTGGGGGGAAGCGGGCTCGACTGCTTGCCGAAGAAGACGTGGAGCTCGTGCGTGCCGCGCGGCGAGACGTTCTCCGTCGCGACGCCGATGATGCCGTTGCCGAGATTCACCCCGTCCGGATCGACGGGGACCGCCGTCCACTCCGCGCCTGCCCAGCGGACGCGCGGGGTGACCTTGCGGGCGCCGCCCGTGTGGTGGAACGAGAAGTAGAGCCCGCGGGAGCGCGCGAAGAGGTGGTCCGTCTGGACCTCCACGACGTTCGAGCCCGCCTTCGCCGCGATCGTCACGTGCTTCTGGCTCCCGCCGAGATTGCCGGCGGGGCTGGCGGTGAGGATCCCTCTCGCCTTCGCCGCGTCGAGGAAGGCCTCGAGCTCCGACGATCCGTCGAGGCTCACGTCGACCCAGGGCGCGTACTCGGTGAGGAGCACGTTCGCGCCGTGATCGACGAGCCACTGCATGCCGGAGACCACCTCGCCTCCCCCCGAGGTCGCGACGAGGACCTCCGCGCCGGGGGCCACGCCGCGGAGGGACTGGCTCGTCGTTCCGCCGACGAGGACCCCCGTCGTCGCCGTCCCGTGACCGGCTGCGGCCATCCACTCCGCCGCGCTGCCAGCGCCCACGTCCGGGAGGTACTTCGAGAGGGGCTTTCGCGCATCGCCGCGGAGGTGCTCGCCGGTCTCGGAGAGGACGCCCTTCACCTTGCTCGTACCGAGGCGCGCGAGCTTCTCGGTCGTTCGGACGACGCCGTCGCGGTCCGCGTCGTCGGCCACGAACATGGGTTCGCCGTAGCCGGGCGTGCTCTCGGGGAAGGCCGCGCCGTAGTCGCGCTTCCCGTTGCCGTTCGCATCCAGGTAGAGCACGTCGCGCTCGGGCGCGACGTCGGACCAGAGGACCTTCTTCAGGCCGGTATCGTCGAGGAGTCCCTGCTTCTCGCGGTGGAGGACCTCCCCCGGCGAGATCGCGCCGTCGCCGTCGAGATCGACGCCGTCGGTGTCGATCGTGAGCTCGCCGTCCCCGTCGACGTCGACGAAGGCGTGATGGCCGCCGTCCGGACGGAAGAAGGCGGGGTGGAACACGAAGACGTCGGAGTCGAGATCGCCGATGATCGTTCCACGACCGTCGAGCTCGGTGCCGTCCTTCGCGCGGAGGGCCTGGATGGACGCGACCGCGCGGATCGTGCCGAGCGCCGTCTCGCGATCGGCGGGGCGCGGGCTCGGGACGAAGGAATCGGAGGAGACCCGGACGACGTCCGGGGCGCTCTCGAGGACGTCGATCGCGTGCTCGTCGAGGCGCGCGCGGAAGGCGCCCGAGATCGTCGGCGCCGTGCTCGCGAAGTGGACCCCGCGCGCTTCGAGCTCGGCGAGGCGAGCCGCGGACGGAACCGCCTCGAACCGGACGACGGCCGGCACGTCACGGAGGACGCCGCGCGCCTGGTCCCGCGACCAGACGAACCCCTTCGCGCTCGTGCGGAGACGCATCCGCAGCGACCCGTCGATGCGCGTCATCGTCCCGCGCGTCGTGGACGTCGCGACGACGTCCGCGATCGAGCGTGGTCCGGCGTCGGCCGCGGACTCGTGTACGACGACGGGAAGGGCGAGGCCCGCGGCCATCAAGGCGAGCGCCGGAGCGAGGGGACGACGGAGCATCGGGCCGACGCTCGAGCAGGATCCGTACCGTCCCTCCGTCATCGCGCGCACGCCGGTACGCCCGCGCGGAAACACGAGGCTTCGTGCCGTGACCCTCGGTCTACGGCTCCGCGAGCGTGCGCAATTCGAACGCTCCGCCGTCAGTCACTCGACGTCGGGCGCGCGTCCCCAGGCAGCGGCGAGTCGCTTCTTCCACGTCGTCCGCGGCTCCACGGCCTGGACGAGGCGGGTCACGATCTCGCGCATCCGCGCTTCGTCCTCCGCGCCGAGGCCGCGGCCGGCGTAGTCGATCTTCTCGACGACGGCGGCGGCGTCCTTGAGCGCCCCCGCGTCGGCCCCGAGCTCGCGCCCGACCTCGCGCTCGGCTCGCGCCGCGAAGTCACGCGGCGACTCGCCGGGGGTCGGGACGATGTCCACCACGGCGAGCGCCGCGAGCGCGCGCCGCCAGAGGTTCATCACGCGTGACGTGGGCGGAACCGGCCAGAGCGGCTTCTCGAGATGGCGGATCAGGAACACGCGCCGGAGCGGAGGGAAGAGCACGAGGAGGAGCAGGAGCAGCAAGAGGACGAGCGCGAGGATCCACGCGAAGAGCTGGAGCGCCCCCGCCATCGCCTCCGCCGCCGCCCTCTTGGCTCCGTCGGGGTCGGGCTTGCCGTCGCCGTCGCCGTCGCCGTCCCCCTCCTCCTTGCCGCCCTCGCCTTCCCCCTGCGTGGCCTCGCCGTGCCCGCGGTTGCCCCTCCCCGAGCGCTTGCCCTTGCCCTTCTTCTTCGCGGCGTCCTTGCCGTCGTCGTCTCCGTCGGCGCCCTCCGACGACGCATCGCCCTTCTCGCCTTGGTGCGTGCGGAAGAGGTAGGGCGAGACCAGCGCCGTCGCGCCGAGGACCGCGACGGTGAAGAGGAGGAGGACGAGCAGACTCCCTCTCCCGGGACGCGCGACCGCGACGTTCGCCGCGTCCCCGCCCCTCCGCCGTCCGACCTCCTGCCAGACCGTGAGCCCGAGCGACTGGCGCGTCGCGAGGAAGACGAGCATGAGGAAGACCGCACCGGCGAGGCAGAGGAGCGAGAACCAGTCCCAGACCGCGTATTTCTCGCCCTGGACGAACGTCTTCGCCTTGCCATGCGTGTTCATCCAGAACACGGCGGCGCCGACCGCGAAGGAGAGCGGATACCAGGACGCCACGACGTCGAGCCGGCTCGCGATCCCGAGGTAGCCGCCCACGGCGGCGAGCACGAACACGAAGAGGAAGAGCGCGAAGGGGCCGAGGGCAGGGACCGCGATGACGGCCGCGGTGACGAGGAGACCGAAGACGACGACGACCGGCGCGAGGCGGAGGCCTGCGAGGCCGAGCACGTTCCCGACGACGTGCCCGATCGCCGTCGCGACGAGGATGCCGACGAGCATGCCGCCCGCCTCGGGGCTCGCCGTCGTCAGGCCCTCGCTCGAGATGACGAGGCTCGCGACGAAGCACGAGAGGCCCCAGGCGGAGAAGAGCCCGTAGGAGAGGAGGACGGGCCACGTCCGCCGGAGCGTCGCGCGCACGCTCACGCGTACCTCGCGGCGTTACCGACGGCGCGCTGGCCCTGGTGGACGTCCACCTGGCGCGCGGCGCGGGCGGATCCCTTCATCCCGACGAGGCGGAGGCGGCCACCCAGAGGCTCGAGGCGGTAGACGGCGTCGGGCTGGGCGAGCATCGCATTCAGCGCCTGCCTCCCGGCCCACACGGCGCTCTGGCGGAGCGCGAGGCGATGGGCGCGGTCCTCCATCCGTCCCTCGAGACGCTTCATCCGGGAGAGGACGCCGTTCTCCTCCGCGCCGACGGGGAACGGGAGGAGGAACATCCGCTTCATGACCTCCTTGAAGGAGAGCGTGCGGCCGGTGTCGTCGTAGTCGACCCACAGCTCCATCGGCGTCCGCGGCGGCGGCCCGAGCGCGTCGTTCGGGTCGTAGACGACCCACGTCGTCTCGCGTGCGACCCGCGGCATGTTCGGCGGCATGAGCCGCATCGTGACGACGATCGCGTTGTCGAAGGAGACGTCCTCGCGCGGCGCGGCGCGGTCCTGGGCGAGGCCGCGCACGCCGTAGTCGAGGACGTCCTCGATCCGGAAGGTCGACTGCCACTCGGCGCGCGCGCCTGCGTCGAGCGCGTGCGCATGATTGCTGCTCGCCGCCACGATCTCGGGGCGCAGCGTGCCGTCCTCCGCTCGGTTGACGAGGAGGAGCGTCACCTTCTCGCCCTGCTCGACGAGGCGCTGGCCGACCGCGAGCCAGGCCTCGACGCAGGAGTCGAGGGCGTCGTCGATGACGCCGGTGTGATCGAGCCAGTCGGGCGGAACCCAGGTGTCGAGCGCGACGACGACGCGCTTCGACGAGCTCTCGCGGCTGTCCGGTGTCCGGACGATCATGCGGCCCGCGCGGAGGGACATCTCCCAGTGGATGCGCCGCGTGTCGTCGCCCGCGACGTACTCCCGGAAGCGGAAGAGGTCCTCGGTCGGGAAGCGGTGCGGCCGCGAGAGGATGTCCGGCTCCTCCGTGCTCGTGGGCGGCGGGGCGACGACCTCGGCGGGCCGCACGGCGGGGAGCACACGCAGGCGTGCCGTCGCGAGAGACGCGACGTTGGAGCTCGTGAGGCCGAGGAGATCGGTGAAGGCGATCCGGAGCGGCGGCGCGTCGTACGTCCCGCGTGGCGTGCGCTCGAGGTGCACCGCGAGCGAGAGGCGCTCCTCGCGCGACTTCGGCAAGAGGACGTGGCGGACTTCGGTCGCGAGCCGTGTCGGGAGCGTGCCGGCGACGGTGAGGAAGAACCCGGGAGGAACCGGCACCCCCTTCACGTCGAGGACGTCCTTCACCGGATCACCGGCGCGCGCCACGTTCGGCGTGTACTGCCGATGGACGACCGCGCCCCGCTCGAGGAGGTTGTTCGAGAAGCGGCCGACGATGAAGGAGGAGAGGAGCGCGGAGGCCGACGTGACGAGGTAGAACGCCGTCAGCGCGAGGACGGCGATGACGCCGAGCTGCGCCCAGTGGTACGCGAGCGCGAGGACGAGGAACGCGAGGCCGGTCAGGAGGACGAGCGTGCCGCGCGGCGTGAGCATGCTCGCCGCCCGCGCGATCGCGTCGAGGCGCGTCCGCCGCGTCGATGCATTCGCCTTCTCGAGCATCCCGATCTGCAGGCGCGCCTTCCGCACCGTGCCGAGCAGCTGGACGAGGAAGAGCGGCGCGAGGAAGAGGGACGTGAAGAGCCCGAAGCGCGACGCCGTCTCCTGGACCTCTCTCGTCTCGAAGAGGGTGAGCCCCGCCGTGACGACGACGTAGGGGAGGAAGAAGAGGAGGAAGATGTTGCCGAGGATCCGCAGGAGCGACTCGGCGGGCGTGAACGTGCCCTCCTCGAGCGGATCGATCGTGAGCTTCCCGCGCTTCCACGACCAGACGACCGGGAGGCCGTGCTGGTCCTTCGGCGTCCCGATGATCTGGAAGAAGCCGTCGACGTACCCGACGATGCCTCCGAGAAAGCAGGTCGAGAGCGTGAGCACGGTGTAGATGCCGCCCACGGTGTAGCCGCCGAGCACGAAGCGATGCCCGCCGAACGCCCCGAGGAGGAGCCACGCCACGAGGACGCTCTCCTTCGCGATGCGCGAGGTCGGCTGGTGGCGGCGGGGGCGGACGCTCGACTGCACCTTCGTCAGCGCTCGACGGGGACCTGCTTCACGACGTAGTCGACGTACGCCCCGCCGTTGCGCTGGCCGGAGACGACGACGCGATGCGCGAGGACGTCCACCGCGCACGCCTGCAGATCGCTCGGCAGCACGTGGTCGCGTCCCTGGAGCATCGCCATCGCCATCGCCATCCGGAGCCACATCAGTGTGGCACGTGGCGAGGGCGGCGTGAGACACGCCGAGTCGCTTCGCATCGCCGTCACGACGTTGACCGCGTAGCGCTTCACGCTCTCGGCGACGTAGATCGTCGGGAGCAGGCGCTGCCAGGCGAGGAACTCGTCGGTGCCGAGCACGGGCGAGAGCGCCCCGATGGCGACGTCCTTGCCCATGTGGACGTCGAGCATCCGCATCTCGGCGTCCGGCGGCGGGAAGCCCATCGAGACGCGGATCGAGAAGCGATCGAGCTGCGCGGCCGGCAAGGGGAAGGTGCCGTCGTGCTCGAGCGGGTTCATCGTCGCGATGACGAGGAACGGCTGGGGGAGGACGTGGGTCGTCCCGTCGACGGTGACCTGCCCCTCGGCCATGACCTCGAGGAGCGCCGCCTGCGTCTTCGGGGTCGCGCGGTTGATCTCGTCGGCGAGCACGAGGTTCGCGAACACGGGGCCGGGGACGAACTCGAACGCCTTCTTCCGGAGGTTGAAGACGTTGTTGCCGGTGATGTCGAGCGGCAGGAGGTCGGGCGTGAACTGGATGCGCTTGAAGGAGCAGTGGATCGACGCCGCGATCGATCGCGCGAGCATCGTCTTTCCGACGCCGGGCACGTCGAGCAGGAGCACGTGACCGCCCGCGCACATCGCGGCGAGCACGCGCGCGATGACGTCGGCCTTGCCGAGGATGACGCGCTCGACGTTCTGCATGACCGCGCGGAACTGGTTGCCGACCTGCGCGATGCGCTCGCGCTGGCCGGGTGCCCCCTGCGGGCCCGGAGGCGCGTTCGGGATCACGCCGGGCGGAGCCTGCGGCGGGAGGACGACGGGAGGACCGGGTGCCCCGGGGGAGGCCTGGGTAGGAGCGTACGGCGGGGGCTCATGCATGACGAACGGTCACCTCGCGGGGAACAGGAAGAAGGCGAATCGGCGGAGCCACCGCTCGAGCGGGCCGGAGGCACCGAAGTCGTAGGCGTCGATCCAGTCGCGGACACGCTGCGGATCGATCCCCCACGCGCGCGCGAAGTCCTTGATGACGCGGAGCTCGCTCGCATCGAGCTGGCCGTCGGACCACGCGAGCTGGAGCATCTCCTCGAGCACGCGCTCGCGATCGACGAGCGTGCCAGGCGCAGGGATCTCGTTCGGACGCCACACGCGCACGTCGAACGGGGGAAGAGGAGGCATCCCGCGCTTCTCGGCGGCGCGGAGGAGGCCCTGCTGGTCCTCGAGGCTCGCCTCCCCGTCGGCGGCGGCGACCGAGGCGAGGGCCAAGAGCTCCTCGCGCGCGCCGCCGGTCGGGCGGATGGAGACGGGCTGGGACATGCGCGTCGTCACGGGAGCAGGCGGGATCGACGCGCGGAGCACGATCGGCTCCGCGCCGCCTGCGCCGCCTGCGGACGTGCCGCCCGACGAGAAGAGGTAATCGGCGACGTCGAAGGTCGTCTCCACGCGGTCGCCGCGGGCGAGGGAGGCGAGGACCTCGGGCGCCGACGCGAGGACGAAGTAGGCCTCGAGGAGATCCGCGCTCGTGGCGAGCCCCTCCTCCTTCGCCCAGGAGAGGAGGGCGAGCTCCAGCTCGGCCTCGGTCCCGAACCGAGCGCCCACGCTCGTGTCCGCGAGCGACGCATGCGTCCCGCAGTGCGGGCAACGGTGCGCGTCGAGGCTCGCCTCGTCGAGCGTCGCGCCACACTTCGGGCACCCCTCGCCCGGGAACGCGCCCCCGAGATCCGCGAGGTGCGCCTCGGCGGCGTGGGCGCAGAGCGAGCACCGGACGGCGTACGGGAGCCCGAGTCGACAGGCGGGGTGGGCCGTGTCCCAGGTCTCGACGCGCGCGCTCTCGACGCGGCACGCGGTACAGTCGGTACGGACGTCGAAGCCCATGGGGAACGGCGATTGTCTCGCGAGTCGGGGAACTACGCTACGTCGACGCGTCTTTCGTGGGCGGTTCCCGTCTTCGTTGGAGGCCCAACAGTCCGAGTGCTAAGAGGCGGGCCTCCCGTCGTGCCATCCGAGACGAGCACACCCCCACCTTCCACCCATCGGCGTGGCGCCCTGCCCGCGCCCGTGGTGCGGCGGCTGACGGCCCTCTTCGACGGGAGCCTCGCCTCGCGGGCGCCCCTCACCCTGCAGCTGCTCGGGCGGCTCCTCCTCCAGGCGGCCGCGGTCGGGGCCGCGGTCGGCGTGGTCGGCGTGCTCTTCGTCCAGGCCCTCGATCTCACGCAGCACCTCCTGCTCGAGCGCCTCGCGGGCTACATCCCGCTCCGCGCGGCCGGCGAGGGGCTCCCGCTCCCCCGCGACGGCGTCGTCTTCCGCCCCTGGCTCCTCCTCTTCCTCCCGGGGCTGGGCGCGCTCCTGGCCGGCCTCGTCACGACGCTGGCCCCGGAGACGCGTGGGGGCGGCGCCGACGCGATCATCTCCGCCTTCCACAACGACGGCGGCGCTGTCCGCCGGCGCGTCCCGTTCGTGAAGGTGATCGCCTCGGTCTTCACGCTCGGGTTCGGCGGATCGGGCGGACGCGAGGGGCCGACGATGCAGATCGGCGGATCGATCGGCTCGCTCGTCGGCAACGCGCTCGGCGTCACGCC
Organism: Polyangiaceae bacterium; assembly: GCA_022842465.1. Lineage (GTDB taxonomy): Bacteria > Myxococcota_A > Polyangia > Polyangiales > Polyangiaceae > Labilithrix. Next base: position 14,726 of record JALHPN010000082.1, read on the forward strand.
CCGCGAGCGGCGGATCCTCCTCGTCGCGGGCACGGCCGCCGGCATGGCCGCCGTCTTCCGTACCCCGCTCGGCGCCGCGCTCCTCGCCGTCGAGGTCCTCCACTCGAACGACTTCGAGTCGGATGCGCTCGTCCCGTCCGTCCTCGCCAGCGTCGTCTCCTACTCGGTCTTCGTCGCGACGTTCGGCGCCGCGGACGGCACCTCCGCGATGGACGCCCTCTTCGCCCACGCGCCGAAGTACCCGTTCGTGCCGGGTCACCTCTGGCTCTACGCCATCCTCGCGGTCGTCATCAGCCTCGCCGCCGCGGCCTTCGTCGCCACGCTCGAGTCGGTGAAGCGGCTGGCGGCGCGGCTGGCCGTCCCCGCGTGGTCCAAGCCTGCCCTCGGCGGCCTCGCGCTCGGCGCCCTCGTCACGCCGGTCATCTGGCTGCTCGGCCGACGAATGGGCGAGGGCCAGGGCCTCGGTCTCCTCGGCGGCGGCTACGGCGCCGCGCAGGCGGCGATCACCGGCGCGAGCTGGCTCCCCGACGGCTGGAGCGCGGTGCAGGTGCTCCTCGTGCTCGGGGTGCTGAAGATCCTGGCGACGTCGCTGACGGTCGGCTCCGGCGGGAGCGCCGGCGACTTCGGTCCGTCGATGGTCCTCGGCGGCATCTTCGGGGGCGCGTTCGGCCGAGCGGCCCAGCTCTTGCTGCATGATCCCCGCATCGATCCGGGGGCCTTCGCGCTCGTCGGGATGGGCACGTTCTACGGCGGGCTGGCCCACGTGCCCATCGGATCGCTCGTCATGACGTGCGAGCTCGCCGGCAGCTACGATCTGCTCGTCCCGCTCATGCTCGCGGAGGGCATCGCGTTCGTCGCGCTCCGGAACCGCTCGCTCTACCACGCGCAGGTCCCGACGAAGCGGGACTCCCCCGCCCATCGCGACGACCTCATCGTCGACCTCTTGAAGGAGATCCGCGTCGGCACGGTGCTCGTGGCCGGGCGCGAGGTCGTCTCCTTCGAGCGGAAGACGCCGGCGCGGGACGTGCTTCGGGGCATCGCGACGTCCGACTGGCAGGACTCCTTCCCCGTCCTCGACGAGACGAAGAAGCTCGTGGGGGTCGTGACGACGGAGATCCTCCGCGTCGCGGCGGTCGAGCCCGAGGCGGTCGAGCTCGCGATCGCGGAGGACATCATGGCCGCGCCCGTGGCGGTCTCGAAGACGGATGACCTCCACGTCGCGCTCGAGGTCATGCTCGCCCACGGCATGCGGGAGCTGCTCGTCGTCGATCACGCGGGCTACGTCGTCGGCGTCGTCGACGAGGCCGAGATCACCGCCGCGTACCTCCAGGCCACCGCGAAGGGGAGCGCTTCGCGCACGTAGAGGTACGGGGCGCGGCTCCGCGCCGATTCGTAGCGTGGACGTCTTCCCCGTGACATCGCCATGGGACCCACGTCTCGTGACCACGCCGCGCTCGAGGGGCACCGCCCGCGGAGAGCCGCCTGGGAAGGGCGGCGCGCGCACCGCTCCGCGCGTCGGCGGGGGGGTGTGACCCGGCGCGAGGCCGCACCGGCACGTGCGGTGCACCGAGGGCTTCGCATGAATCAGGTAGAGATCGTGGCGGTCGAGGGTCTCCGGGTTCGCTTGACCGTCACGCAGCGACACCCCGACGCCGTGGGGATGGACGTCGTGCTGCAAGAAGACCTCCTGAAGGTCGTCGCGAGCAAGGCCTTCGGGCTGAACGAAGCCTACGCGCCGGTGCCGACGTCACCGCTCGGCCACGAGCTCGGCAGCGACGAGGTGCTGTTCGAGCAGTCGACCCCCGAGCTCTTCGAGAAGTACTTCACGCTGGTCGAGGCGGACGTCGTCCGGGTACGCGCGGACACGGACGAGATCGCGGCGCTCCTCGCGGCGCGAGGGCTGGCGCGAGGCTCGGCCGAAGAGGACTACGCGTACCAGGCCGAGTACGACGCGCGGCGGGGCCTCATGCACCTCACCGTCGCGGCCCTCGATCCCAAGTGGGTCGAGCACCTGAGCCCCGGAGACACGTTCGAGATCTGAGGCCGACCTCGACGCGAGCATGGCCCGGCGGCACGAGTCGTGCGTCCCCCCCGCAGCAGGAGGACGTGGAACATGGACAGGACGACGACGACGACGCTGGCGCTGACGCTCGCGCTCGCTTGGGCGCTCCCGGGGTGCGCGGATCGCCCGGCCCGCGACGTGCGCGAGGCGCAGACGGAAATCACGAGCGCGCGACAGGATCGCACGCGGGCGCGCGAGGAGCTCCGCGCGAAGCACAGTCAGGAGCAGCACGAGGCAGAGAAGCGTGGCGCGAGCCCCGGCGAGATGGCGGAGCTCCGGGCGAAGCACCAGCGCGAGGCGGCCGAGGTCGACGCGGACACGCGGAAGGACGTCGCAGGCGCGACGAGCGACGCAGCCGAAGCGAACCGTGAGCTCTCGAAGGAGCGCATGGAGAACAACGACAAGGTCGAGCGGCGCTTCTCCCAGCTCGACATGAGAGCGCACGAGCTCCGCGCGAAGAGCGAGCGTCTCGACCCCGTGAAGAAGAGCGAGTTCGAGCGTCACTGGCTCGCCTACCTCGACGAGCGGCGGCACGCGCAGGGCGCGATCCAGGCGCTCCAGGGCTCGCGCGACCCGGACTGGCCGACGTGGCGCGACCGCACGAGCCAGCAGCTCGACGCCCTCGAGAAGGCGGTCGAGAAGCTCGACGACGTGGACTGATCAAGGCGACGGCGCCGACACGGCCCAGCCGAGCGGGATGGCCCCGAGCGAGCCGCGGTTGTCCGGCGTCGCGCCACGGAAGCGCGGCACGAGCGGCCTCGTCTTCGAGCCGGTGGCGAAGCACGTGAGGAGACCGTCGTTGCTCGCGACGAGGAGCTCGTACGTGCCGTCGGCGTCGACGTCGGCCACGAGGGCCGAGGCCTCGATGCCGCCGCCGAGCTTCGCGAGGAGCGACTTGGTCCCGTCTCCGCGGACGGCGAGGAGCTCTCCGACCTCGGTCCCCACGACGGCGTCCCAGAGGCCGTCGTCGCCGAGGTCGAGGACGACCGGCGTGGCCGTGACGCGCCCCTCCTCGCTCCGGTAGGCGCGCTTCTTCTGCGCGAGGAGCACGATCCCGTCGTTGCCCTTCGGCGCCGCCGCGTTCCTCGGGCTCCACCACGCCGTGCCCTGGACGAAGAGGCCGGGGCCGCTCTTGACGGGGAGCGGCACCGGGCTCGCGAAGAGGCCGTCGATGCCGCCGCCGTCGAGCTCGACGTCCTGGTGGTAGCGGACCTCGCCCGTCTTCGCGTCGAGGATCATGAACTGGCTGTAGGACCACGCGGAGAGGACCTCGAGCCGACCGTCGCCGTCCATGTCGACCAGGGACGGCGACGCATGGATCCCGGAGCCGCCGCGCTCCGACCAGAGGACGTCGCCCGAGGATCCGCGGTAGGCGACGAGGTTCCCGTCGCGCGCGCCGGCGATCACGTCGTCCTTGCCGTCGCCGTCGACGTCGGTGACGGCCGCGGCGGCGACGAACCCGCGCGCGTCGTACTCGTTCTTGTCCGTCTTCTTCGACCAGAGCGTCGTGCCCTTGTCGCCGTCGAGGGCGTGGAGGGTCCCCGCCTCGTCGCCGACGACGACGTCGAGGGCGCCCTTTCCGTCGAGATCGGCGAGCGCGGGCGCGGGCCGCGCCTTGCCGCTCACCTTCGCGGTCCACACGAGCGCGCCGTCGGCGAGGCGCGCCTTCACGACCTGACCGTTGTCGGTGGCGAACACGACGCTCCCCCCGTCGATCGCGACGCCGGAGACGTCGCGGTCGCCCTGCCCGGGGGTCGGGATCCTGCGGACGACCTTCCCCGTCCGCGCGTCCACCACGTAGACGCCGTCGCTCGGCTCGTTTCGTCGATCGAGCGTGTCGCCGTGCGTCCCGACGACGACGGTCGCGCCGTCGAGCGCCATCGTCGTGCGGAACGTCGTCTTCCCGATCCTCGCGCTCCAGACCTTCGTGAGCGTGCGCGGAGCGACGGCCACGACCTTCGGCGTGGGCGGCGTCGCGCGCGCGCGGAGGACCGGCGACACGAACGGGCGCGGCTCGCCTCCGGCGTCCGCGGCGACCGGGACCGAGGGCGGCTCGGCGTCCGTCGCGGAGAGCCTCTCGGGCGCCGCGGCGACCTGCGGCGGTGGCTGGACCGGTACGGTCACGACGGACGGCGCTGCAGGGCCGGCCCCGCCCGGACACCCGGCCAGGCCGAGCGACGCGACGAGGACGACGGTCCGGGCACGCTCGCCGATCACGTCGTCGACGTTATCACGCGACGCGCCTACGCTCCCGCCGCATGGCGAGCGCGGACCAGCCGAAGAAGAAGCCGTCGGCGGGGCGCGCGACGATCCTCGTGGGGCTCCTCGTCGCCTTCGCCGCGAGCCCCGCCGTCCTCCGCTTCTTCTTCTTCGAGGCCTTCGAGATCCCGTCGGGGTCGATGATGCCGGCCTTGCTCGTCGGCGATCACCTCTTCGTGAACAAGCGCGCGCGTACCCCGGCTCGCGGAGAGGTCATCGTCTTCCGCTACCCGGAGAACGAGCGGCAGGCGTTCGTGAAGCGCGTCGTCGGCGTCGGCGGGGACAAGGTCCGGATGAAGGGCGGCTTCCCGGTTTTGAACGGCGCCGAGGCGAAGCACTGCCGCGCGGGGACGTGGACGTACGCGGAGGCGATGGGCGGCGACCACCAGGGCGAGCTCCACGTGGAGTGGCTCGACGCAGGGCCCTACCTCGTCTTCCTCGACGCCGCGACGTACCCGTCGGACGACGAACGGGAGTGGACCGTGCCGCCGGGGAACGTCTTCGTCCTCGGCGACAACCGCAACAACGCCCACGACTCGCGGAGGTGGTTCGCGGGTCAGGGCGGCACCGTGCGGCCCGACCTCGTGATCGGCCGGGCCTCCCTCCTCTGGCTGACGGCGGATGCGTCCCGCCTCGGCGCGGACACGATGACGATGCCGAAGCTCTCGTCGTTCGACGCCGCGACCGTGGCGGGGATCGACGCCTGTCTCAGGGATCGAGGACGATGACGCCGCAGCCGGGGCGCGCGCCCGCGTCGCCCGTCGGCTGCGAGACGCCATCGTCTTCGCCGGCGTGGAAGATGACGGAGCGGCCGACGACGGAGTAGGTGCCGGGGGCGATCGTCCACTCCGTGTTCGTGAAGACGTAGCTCCCGGTGCCGTTGGCGCCGATCGTGATGTTGCCGATGTCGCCGGTGTGGTGAGCGCCGCCCGAGGGGAGGCCGTGCCCCGCGTCGCCGGCGTTCCAGTGGCCGCCGGCCGCCGAGCCGGGCGCGCCGCCGTCCGGCGCTGCGCCGCAGTCTCCGACCTGGTGGATGTGCATGCCGTGCTTGCCCGGGGTCGCGCCGGAAATGGCGATCGTCAGCTTCACGCCGGTCGGGGCGTTGGGCTCGAAGGTCGCGGTCCCGTTGACCGTCCCGCCGTCGGCCGTCGGACGGATGACGGCGCGCGCGTTCTTCGGGGCGGGACCCGAGTCTGCCGGCGCGGTTCCGGTGTCGCCGCCCTGCGCGTCGTTGCCGCCGCCGCCCCCGTCGGCGCGGGGTTCATCGGTCGCGGCGACGTCGTCGTCCGAGCAGCCGTAGGCGAGAAGCCCCCCCACGGCCGAGAGGATCCCGAGGGCAAGGACGAGACGCTTGTTCGTGAAGGGAGTGGTGCGCATCACGTCGAACCGTAACGCGCCGCTCGATCGCGGATCAAACTCCGCGTGCGCTCGCTCCGCGGATGCCGCACCTCGGTGTCAGCACGCCGACGCCAGGACCGAGGCTCGGCGCCCTCGACCGCTCGGAAGCGTGCGGGCGGACCTGGCGCGAGGCGCGGGGCCGCGCCCTCGGCGGAGGCACGCGCGCTGCAGTCGACGCCCTCCGGAGGTCTCGGTCGTCGGTCATGTCGGTGCGTTGGCAGTCGGGTTCGTGGCGGCGCGCGGCCTGTGCGGCGGCGCTCCTCCTCTCGGGGCTCGCAACGGGATGCGGAGGCAGGGCGGACGAGGACGACGAGCAGGCGACGCGCGCGGCGATCGCCGCGGTGAAGGTCTCCCCCGGCTGGACCGCGCTCCCGGACGCGCAGCGCCGCGCGCTCGACGTCCTCCTCTCGGGGCAGGACAACCCGTGGTCGCTCGGCGCCCGTGAGGCGGTCCGGGATCTCGTGGAGGACGCGCGCTGGTCGGGCGGCGCCGCGGCGCAGGCCGCCCTCCTCGACGGGCTGTGGCGCGACGCGCGGGTCCGGCCGCGCAGCGTCGCCACGCTCGGGCTCAGTCGCGCGACGCATGCACCATACACGCTTCGTCCCGCGGCCCCGCTCGGCACGGTGGAGCTCGAGGGTGTGGCGACCGCGCTCGAGCGTCACGTCCTGGTCGTCGACGGACGGACGGTGCACATCGACGCTCCGGCCGGCGCCCGCACGGACACGTCGGACGGCACGCTCCTCTCCCCCGACGACGCGGCCCGCTCGATCGCCGGGCTGCCGCGTGGGGCACGCGATCAGCTCGAGGCGATGGTGCTCGTCCCCTTCAAGAACCCGCGCGACGACGCGTACGCGAAGGATCTCGGGATGCCGGGGTTCCGCACCTTCATGGAGGGCCGGTCGTCGGGGAAGGTCCTCGTCTTCCCCCGCGTCCGCGCCAGCGTCGATCCCGTCGACATGCTCCTCCACGAGGTCGCGCACGTCTGGAGCCTCCGCGATCTCGACGAGGAGGGCTGGCGCGCATGGGAGGAGGCCGAGCGCGAGGACGGGCACGAGGTGTCGACCTACGCCGCGACCCACGCCCGGGAGGATCTCGCGGAGACCGCCGCCGTGTACGTCGCGATGCGCGCGCGCCCCGGCGGCGCGGAGGTCCGCGCGATGTTCGGCGCGCGCTTCCGCCTGCTCGATCGGTGGACGCCCTCGGTGGACTGAGCGGTCACGCGTGGAGGGCGCGCGCTGCGACGAGCACGCCGTCGTCGTCGGCGTAGAGGACGTGGCCGGGCGCGAGATCGACGCCGCCGAACCGGACGTGGACGTCCACTTCGCCGGCCCCCGTCTTCGCGCTCTTCTTCGGCGAGGTGCCGAGCGCGAAGACGCCGACGTCCATCGCGTCGATCTCGGCCGAGTCGCGGATCGCGCCGTTCACGACGATGCCGGCCCAACCATGGTCGCGCGCGAGCGCGGCGAGCACGTCGCCGACGAGCGCGACGCGGGTCGAGCCGGCGCCGTCGACGACGAGGACCTTCCCCTCCCCGTCCTCCTCCAGGCACCTCCGGACGAGCGTGTTGTCCTCGAACGTCCGCACCGTACGGATCACCCCGGCGATGCGACGGAGTCTGCCGAAGCGGCGGAACGGGAGGTGACAGAAGCTCACCTCGGCATCGTGCGCGTCGACGAGGTCGGCCGTCTTCGGGAAGGTGCTCATGGGCTTTCCCCTCTAGCATGGGGGCATGGAGATCGACCGCGGGCGCTTCCTCTTCCTCGCCTCGGCCATCGCAGCGAGCACGACGACGGCCGGGGCATGCGCCACGACCGGAGGGCCGGACGCGAGCGCGCCCGTCGCCGTGCCCGCGCAGCCAAGCGGGACGGCCACCTCGATCGAGATCCCGCCGATGACGATGACGACCTCGCCGATGCCGTCCGCGAGCGGCGTGACGTCGAGCGCGCCAGAGCCCGCGGCGATGCGGTCGAAGGGCCTCTGGGGCTTCCCCCCCCTCGATCCGCCGAGGACGTGCGCCGCGCTCAAGTGCCCCGCCGGCGCCCCGTACGACGAGATGCGTCCGGTCGTGGCCCGCGAGTGCAAGGCGCTCGAGGTCGGCCTCCGGCCGGAGGTCTTCCAGCGAGCGATGGCGTGCCTCACCCAGAGCGGGCCCGGCGGCGGCCCGTGCGACGCGCCGCGGTTCGGCGATGACCCCGGGCAGTGCCTCGAGGGCTGGTCGGAGCCCCCGCAGCTCGACGCCTCGACGGCGGCGAAGTGCAAGACGATCGTCGCCGCGTGCCGCGGTCCGGGCAGGAGCGTGCACGCGGGATCGGGGACGCTGACGATGGAGCAGTGTCAGGGCGTGCTGAGCGTGACGAAGCCGAGCGTCCAGGCTCGCATGATCCACTGCATCACGGAGTACTGCGACGGCGCGCCGAGGCTCTGCTGGATGTCGCTCCAGCGGTAGTCACCCGCGGCTCACTTGACCGGATTGCACGCCCACCGCACGTCGTCGACGCGCCAGCCGTCGGCGCATTCGCTCGTCGAAGCGAGCGCCTTCCCGGTCGCGGACGACGCGAGGGTGAGCTGCGCCGCGCCGCTCTTCGTGCGGACGACCTTGCCGCTCGCCGACTCGCACGTGACGGTCCACGAGAGCCGGCACGCGAGGGAACGATCGCAGTGGTTGTCGACCTCGAGCGAGATCCCCGACGAGACGGGCACGGAGGCGAGCCGCACACACTCGTCGACGGACTCGGCCGCCTCGGCAGGGGACGACGTCGAGGCGGCCGTCGCGACCGCGAGGAACGAGGAGAGGACGACGAGGAGAGCCTTCGCGGAGGTGCGCATCGAAGAGACAGACAGGCCGCTTCGGCAGAAGTTCCCAGAGGCGCGAGCGCTCTCGCGTCAGAACCAGAGCTTCGCGTAGAGGACCAGCGAAGCCAGCGCGCCCACCGTGAACGCCGCGCTCCGGACGCCCGTGATCCCGGCGACGTACACGAGCGCGTGGGCCATCCGCGCGACCACGTACACGACCGCGGCGATCCCCGTGACCCTGTCGGCGCGGCCCGCGAGATGCACGACGAGCACCGCCGTCGCGAAGAGCGGGAAGTTCTCCTTGTGGTTTCCGAGCGCGCGGCCCGCCCGCTCGACCCACGCCGGCACGTCGGGCGCCCTGTCGCGGTTCCCCGCGTTCCAGGCGATCCCTCCCGCGCGCGTCTTCCCGCCGATCTCGAGGAGCACGAGGCCGAACCCCCACAGCGCGTTCATGACCAGGCACGCGAGATCGAGCGTCATGGGGGGGACTTACCACGCGCGCCGCGTACGACGCGCTCGAAGGTCGCCCGCTGCATCGCCTCCGAGGCCGGCTCGGCCGACGTGCCGCGCCGCTCCCTCCTCCAGGGGGCCTCCGGCCGCGCCGAGGCCGCGGTGAGGCGTCCCATCCGCTCGATCTCGAAATCGACGGCCTGCACCGCCTCCTCGATCACCGAGTACCGATCCATCGCGCGATCGTCGATGCGCACCTCCCAGCCCTTGCCGCGACGCGCCCGGCCCCGGGGCCCGACCGACGCGGGCGCGCGCACGACGACCACCTCGCTCACGCGCCCGCGCGCTCGCTCGAAGTGGAGCCCGAGGCCGTACCGCCCCAGGGAGAACCAGGCGTTCGGCGAGATCGCGAACACCTCCGGATCGACCGCGAGCGTGAGCGGGTCGAACGCGGAGGCGCGCTCCTGGATCTCCCGCAGGGTCAGCGCGCCGGCCTCGAGCTCGAAGCCCGGCTTGTCGAGCGCGAGGTCGTCCCACGCCCGCTTCGCGTCGCTCACGTCGTCCCCGCGCAGATCGAGCTCGCGCGGCGCCCCGAAGAGCGAAGGCAAGGTGCAGAGGTCGAGCGAGGAGACGTCCGCGAAGTCGAGGACGAGGCAGTCCGTCTTGTCCGGGTGGAGGCGCGTGCCGCGCCCGACGCACTGCGCGTAGAGCCCCTCCGATCGCGTGGGCCTCGCCATCGCGATGCAGGACACACCCGGGTCGTCGAAGCCCTCCGTGAGGACGGCGACGTTCGTGAGCACGCGCGTCTTGCCCTCGCGGAAGGCGGCGAGCTCCCGCGCGCGGACGTCGGCCGGCATCATGCCGTGGACGACGCCGGCGGGGACGCCGAGGAGGTTCAGCGCCCGGGCGAGGTTCTTCGCGTGCCGCACCGTCACGCAGAAGGCGATCGTGCGCCGGTCGCGCGCGAGCTCCTGGATCGAACGCGCGACGAGCGCGTTGCGGTCCTCGATGTCGACCGCCTCGGCGAGCTCCTCCTCCACGAAGTCGATTCCGCCCGGCGAGAGCCGCGTGAGATCCGCGCTCGTCTCGATCCGGAAGCCGCGGAGCCGGCAGAGGTATCCGTCGCCGATCATCTCCGGCAGCGTGCGGGCGTAGACGATGCGCTCGAACACCTCGTCGAGCCCCTGCCCGTCTCCGCGTTGCGTCGTGGCCGTGAAGCCGAGGAGGGTGCCCGTCCAGCCCGGATCGAACGCCCCGAGCGCGCGGAGGACGCGCAGGTTGTCGTCCGCCGCCGCGTGATGGCACTCGTCGTACACGACGAGCCCCACGTCCCTCCCGAGAACGAGCCGCGCGAGTCGCTCCTCTCGCAGCGATCGAATCGAGCAGACGACGACGCGGGCGTCCGGCGCGGCGCGCTCGCCCCCCTTCTCCACCCCGACGACCCGCGCCGTTCCAGAGAGCGCGCGCTCGAGCTTCTCCCGCGCCTGGCTCACGAGCTCCTCGCGGTGCGCGAGGACGAGGACGTCCCGCCGCGCGAGCCGCGCGAGCTCCGAGAAGATCACGGTCTTCCCTGCCCCCGTCGGCAGCGCGACGAGCATCCGGCGCACGCCCTCCCTCCGCGCGGCCACGACCGCGCGCACGGCTTCGCTCTGGTAGGGACGCAGCGTCGGCGAGGTCACCTGCGGGCCCGTCTAGCACGCCCGGTGCCGTGTCACCGGTCGAGGGCTTCCGCCACCTTGCGCCCCTCCGTCCCTGGCCCCGGCCATTCCGGCCGGCCCCGGGCCAGCGCACGGAGGTATGCTCGCCGCGTGGCGAATCCCTTTCTCGACGATGACGTCCCCCCCGTCCGCGTGATCGAGGCGATCCCCGTCGACGGCACCTCCCCGCTCCGGCCCGAGGAGATCGCGAGGGAGAAGATCCCGACGCCCGCCCACCTCGTCATCGGACCGGAGCTCGCGCGCGGGGGCATGGGCCACGTCCACCCGGCCACCGACCGGAACCTCCTCCGGCCCGTGGCGATGAAGCGGCTCGACAAGGACTACGCGTCGCAGCCCTTCTATCGCGACGGGTTCGTCGCCGAGGCGCAGATGACCGGGCAGCTCGAGCACCCGAACATCGTGCCCGTCCACGAGCTCTCCATCGACGAGCGGGGGATCCCCTTCTTCACGATGAAGCTCGTCCAGGGCGTCTCCTTCGACGCGTGGCTCCGGCGACGTCAGCCCGGCACGATCGAGCGGATCGAGGGCGGCATCGAGATCTTGCTCAAGGTCTGCGACGCGCTCGCCTACGCGCACCACCGCGGCGTCATCCACCGCGATCTCAAGCCCGCGAACATCATGGTCGGCGACTTCGGTCAGGTCTACCTGATGGACTGGGGTCTCGCGAAGCTCACGCGCGGCCAGCCCGCCTCGGGGGCCGGCGCGCTGATGAACGCGCGCGGCCCCGTCGGCACGCCCGACTACATGGCGCCGGAGCAGGCGCGCGGCGTCCCGAAGGACGTCGACGAGCGCGCCGACGTCTTCGGCATGGGCGCCCTCCTCTTCGAGGTGCTCGCCGGGCAAGGCCCCTACGGCCGTCACCCCGACGGCGGCGTCATCCTCGCGCGCGCGAAGGCCGGCCAGGTCGGGTCGATCGACGAGGCCTGCAAGGCGATCGCCGTCTCGCGCCGGATCCGTGCCGTCGTCGAGCGCGCGACGAACCCCGACCCTGCGCTCCGCTACCCGAACGTCACGGAGATGAAGGACGCGATGCGCGCGTTCCTCCACGGCGGCATGCACCTCCCGACGAAGACGTTCGCGCCCGGCGAGATCGTCTTCCGTGAGGGCGACAAGGGCGACGCCGCGTACATGATCGTCTCCGGCCGCTGCCGCGCCTACCGCACGGTGAGCGGCCAGGAGGAGACGCTCTCGATGATCGAGCCGGGTGAGGCGTTCGGCGAGATGGCGCTCATCCTCTTCGAGCCGCGCGCCGCGACCGTCGTAGCCGTCGACCAGGTCACCGTTCACGTCCTCGATCAGGCGACGATGAACGAGGGCCTCGGCCTCTCCGGCTGGACGGGCGCCCTCGTCCGCGCTCTCGCGCAGCGCTTCGCCGATCTCGAGCAAATCGTGCGGACCTCGGGCCTCCGGCGGGGCTCCTGATGGCGCGCAACGTCGTCTTCGTCCAGCCGTTCCCCTCCGAGGCGAGCATGCGCTTCGTGCGCGCCGCCGCGCGCGTCGCGGACGTGAAGCTGCTCGGCGTCGTCCACGCGATGCCGATCGGCGAAGATCGACGCCTCTACGACGACGCGGTGCACGTCGACGATCCGACGGACGCCAAGGAGACCATCGCGGCGATCGATCTCCTCCGCCGGCGGCACGGCGCACCCTTCCGCATCCTCGGCACGCTCGAGGCGATGCAGGTCATGCTCGCGGAGGTGCGCGCGCACTTCGGGGTCCTCGGCACCTCCGTCGAGACCGCCATCCTCTTCCGCGAGAAGGCGCGGATGAAGGACGCCCTCCGCGCCGCCGGTCTCCCCGTCGCCAGCCATGCGCTCGTCGCGTCGCTCGGCGAGGCGCGCGCCTTCGCGGACGAGGTGGGCTACCCGATCATCCTCAAGCCGCCGGCGGGCATGGGAGCGAAGGCGACGTTCCGGATCGTGGACGACGCGGACCTCGCGCGCGCGATCGCCGGCCTCCGCGCCTCCGGCTCCGCGCCCGTCCTCGCGGAGGAGATGCTCCGCGGCAAGGAGCACAGCTTCGAGACGATCACGACGGGCGGCGAGGTGCGCGCGTGGTCCTTCTCGCGCTACCTCCCCGGGTGCCTCGAGGTGCTCGAGAACCCGTGGATGCAGTGGGCCGTGCTCCTCCCACGCGAGATCGACACGCCGTTTCACGATCGCGCTCGCGACCTCGGCGTCGCGGCGATCCGCGCCCTCGGCCTCCGGGACGGCATGACCCACATGGAGTTCTTCGAGCGTGAGGACGGCACGCTCGCGATCGGCGAGATCGCCCAGCGGCCGCCCGGCCCACAGCTCTGCCAGATGACCGGCGTCGTGAACGGCATCGACATCTACCGCGCGTGGGTCCGCGCCGTCGTCGACGGCGAGCTCGACGCGCCGTGGAAGCGCACGTTCGCGGCCGGCTGCGCCTACGTCCGCGGCACGGGCCACGGTCGGGTCGCCGGCGTCCGCGGCGTCCGCGAGACGCACGCGGCGATCGGCGACGCCCTCGTCGAGGCGAAGCTCCCGGAGCTCGGCGCGCCGAAGAACGACAGCTACGAGGGCGACGGCTACGTCGTCCTCCGGAGCGAGAGCACCGCGAAGGTCGTCTCCCTGCTGAAGACGACCGTCGAGACGATCCGCGTCCTCTACGCCTGAGACCTAGCGCTCGCTGTCGAGGTGCTTCATCTGGTCCGGCGCGTAGCGCGAGCCGGCGAAAGCGCTCGCGGGGACCGTGCGTTCGAGCTCCGCGAGGTCGTCGCCCGTGAGCCTCGTCGAGAGCGCCGACAGCGCGTCGTCGAGCTGGGCGACCTTGCGCGCGCCGACGACGGGCACGAAGGCGGGCTCCTTCGCGAGCACCCAGGCGACGGCGAGCTCTGCGGGCGTCATCTCCCTGCCCTTCGCGAAGCGCGCGAAGGCCTCCACCGCGGCGGCGTTCGCCTTCGCGTCGTCGCCGGCGAAGCGAGGGAGGAACTGCCGGAAGTCCCCGGCCCCCTGCGGCTTGCTCCCCGTGAGGAGGCCGCGCGAGAGGACGCCGTAGAGGGTCGCGGAGATGCCGAGCTCGTGGAGGACGGGAAAGAGCTTCGCCTCGGGTGCGCGGCTCGCGATCGAGTACTCGATCTGCAGGTCCACGATCGGGTGCACCGCGTGCGCGCGCCGGATCGTCTCCGCCCCGACCTCCGACAAGCCAATGTGGCGGACGTAGCCCTTCTTCACGAGATCTGCGATCGCGCCGATCGTGTCTTCGATGGGCACCTTCGGGTCGAGCCGCGCTGGCCGGTAGACGTCGATCACCTCGACCCCGAGCCGCTTCAAGGAGTAAGCCGCGAAGTTCTGGACGGCGACGGGTCGCGCGTCGCCCCCGAGCCAGCTCCCGTCCGGCCCGCGGAGCGCGCCGAACTTCACCGAGAGCTTCACCTGGTCGCGGCGCCCCTGGATGGCGCGGCCGATCAGCATCTCGTTGTGACCCATGCCATAGAAGTCGCCGGTGTCGAGGAGCGTCACGCCGCGCTCGATCGCCGCGTGGATCGTGCGGACGCTCTCGGCGTCGTCCGACGCGCCGTACATCCCCGACATGCCCATGCAGCCGAGCCCGATCGCGGACACCTTCGGACCGCCCCTGCCGAGCTCCGTCTCACGCATCGTCGTCGTCATGTTCGCCTCGCTTTCCACGAGAGCAGCGTGAGCCCGGACGGCGCTTCCAACCAGCGAATAGGATAGATGCGACACATCAACCCAGGTTATGCGTCGAGAAGCGATGACGGCCTACGCGCGCGATCTCGATCTCAACCTGCTCCGGGTCTTCGTCGTCGTCGCCGAGGCCGGGAGCGTCACCGCCGCGGCGAGCCGCCTCTACCTCACCCAGCCGGCCGTCAGCGCGGCGGTGAAGCGGCTCACGGCCTCCGTCGGGGCCAAGCTCTTCGCCCGGCAGGGCCGCGGGCTCGTCCTCACCGCTCGGGGGCAGCGACTCCTCGACACCGCGCGGCCGCACCTCGAGGCCCTCGTCGCCGCGGCTCATGCGGGAGACGTCTTCGATCTGAAGGAGAGCACGCGGACGATCCGCGTCGGGCTCTCCGACGTCAACGAGGGCTGGCTCCTCCCGCCGCTCCTCCGCACCGTCGAGCGCGAGGCCCCCCGCCTCCGTCTCGTCGTCCTCCCCGTCCAGTTCCGCACGGTCTCGCACGCCTTCGCGACGAGCGCGATCGATCTCGCCGTCACCGTCGCGGACGAGCTGCCTGCCGGCATCCTCCGCAAGGAGATCTTCCGCGGCGGCTTCGTGTGCGTGCACGATCCACGCTTCTCCGGTCTCGCCCCTCGCTCGCTCACGCTCGCGCGCTACCTCGCGCGGAAGCACGTGATCGTGTCCTACAACGGCGATCTCCGCGGCGTGGTGGAGGACGTGATCGGCGTCCAGCGGGACGTCCGCGTCTCGGTGCCGACGTTCCACGCCGTCGGCAAGGTCGTGTCCGGCACGCCGCTCCTCGCCACGCTGCCCGTCATCGTCGCGCGCCAGCTCCTCGTCGAGCGTCCGGAGCTCGCCGCGGTGGCCCTGCCCTTCGACTTCGCCGGCAACGGCCTCGAGCTCCTCTGGCGCGCGTCGCAGGCGGACGACCCGTCGATCGCATGGGCGCTCGCCGAGATCGAGCGGATCGCGGCGAAGGTCGGCGCCTCCGTGGCAGAGGAGATGAAGACCACGACGAGGCGACGCGCTCGGTCAGCGTAGCCCGAGCGCGATCTCGAGCCCGCGATCGAGGCGGGCTCGAACGCGGGAGGACAGCGTGCCGACGCGCTCGTCGAGGAAGTCCTCGTCGAGCGTCATGACCTGGCAGACGAGCGCCACGGACTCGCGATCGAGCCCGGTCTCCTGCCCCGGGACGACCATGACCGTCCGGAGCGCGGAAGCGTTGAGGAGATCATCCTGGACGACGAGTACGGGGCGGCGGAGTCCAGGCTCCGAGCCGCGCGGGTCGCCGAGGTCTGCCCACCACGCCACGCCACGCCACGCTTCACCACTCGATTTTCCGGAGCGTCGCGCGCGCCGCGTGACGGCGAACGTCGCCGAGCTCCTCTCCATCGTCGTCACCGAAGGCTGCATCGTAGGACGCCCGGACCTCGTCAGCCTCGCGCGACTCGCTGGCGACGACTTTCCCATCGCGCCACGCTCACGCTCCGAAGCCGTCCGAGGTGGTCCGCCGAAGGTCAGGCTGGCGGGCAGGTCCGTGCAGCTTGCTCCCCGACGCCTCTCTACTTCGGCCCTCGCTTTGACTCGTCCGTCAGTCGCCCGATCAGGTCTTCGATGCTCTTTCTCCAGCGTGGGTACAGCTCCTCGTTGTCGCGCCACAGCTCGTCGAGCTCGGATTGGCGCCGATGACCTTGGCGAGCGCCTCGACGGCCTGCCCTCGGAGGTGATGGACCTCGAGGCCGCCGCGCAGCGACTGGAACCGGTTGACGTTGCTCTCGTCGTCCTCCTCGTGACTGTCAGTCCGATAGGTGGTGCCGTTGAGCAAGTTGTCGATATAGGCGGCCGAGACCGTGACGGCGTGACACGTGTCATGATCGAGACGGTCGGCCTCTATCGCCTGGCGGAACGAGGTGCGGAAGAAGCGCAGCGGATCGGCCTTGATCTCCTCGACGAAGTCGTATGCGGTGTCGTCGTCGAAGATGCCCCAACTCCAAGCGCCCATCCACGGAGCGTAGACCGACCGCCGGCGTGTCGTGGCTCGTTTCAGATCGAGCGAATCCCAGCGAAGGTTGCCGCCTCGGTGGCTCAGGAGAGGAACAGCAAGACGAGGCGGAGGAGAATGCCCTCGTGACCTTCGGCGGACAGGCTCGATCCTCGCCAACATGATCACGACGTGCACGAGGCGACGGCGCCCGTCTACATGGGAAGGCGGACTCATCCTCGGCCTCGCGAAGGGCCGCTTCGCGTAGTGGAGCACGCTGCGGATTAATGTCCGCACCGGAAACTCGAGTGCGCTATCGTTTCCTATTAGGCAAGCATGCTTGCCTACGTTCACCCTGGTTGAACCGTGTGCGCATGGCAGAAGGGGGCTCGTCCTGCGGTCGACCGCGGACAAGGAGTTCCCTCGCCATGAACCGTCTTGCTGCCCTGTCGTTCTCCGCCATCGCTCTCCTCGCCGTCGCTTGCGCGGCGCCCTCCGACGACGAGTCCCCCGAGGGCGTCGTCGACGAGGCCGAATTGAAGGTTGCCGCGACGTCGCTCTCGAAGTCGTACGAGGGCACCTTCGCCGTCCGCGGCGCTTCGTACGGCGTGAAGGTCACCTACACCTATCCGTCCTCCGCCATCTCGTGGCAGACCCAGGGCGCGACGAACTTCCACCTCAACTCCGGCTTCTGCCATGCGTTCATGGAGCCTCTCCCCGTCACGGTGCGCACGGTGGTCACGAACGCGCGTGGCGCCGTCGTGGCCGACGATACCAAGTCGGTCGACTCGGAGCCGACCTCGCAGTTCGTCGAGGACCGCGCCACGCGCTGCCCGAACGGCTTCTTCGCCCAGGCCGCGGCGGTCCCCTCGCTCCCTGCCCTCATCGCGAGCTCCGGAGTCGCGCTCACGCTCGAGGGCGAGGCCGTGCAGATTCCCCTCGGCGGCTACACGCCCGCGGGCACCTTCGCTGTCGAGGCGACGGCGAGCTTCCGCCCTCTCACCGCCGTCCGATCCGAGCGCAAGAAGACACTGCAGGCGTTCAACCCTGACGGAAGCAAGTCGTTCGCGAACTCCGAGACGCTGACCGTGGACCGGGGCGTGGTGACGCTCTCGCTCCCCGCCGAGATGCGTACGCGGATCGGCTTCGGCGTTGGACCGCACGGCTTCGGCACGACGATCCAAGACGTCGTCCTCCGCGCCCGTTGAGCGCCCTAGTCTAGGCGCCGAGGCGGAAGACCCGCGCGAAGCCGCTGTCCACGGTCACGGTTCGTGACCGACACGATCCCGGCCTCGTCGAGGCATGCTCCTCTTCGACGCGTGGGAGGGTGAGCACGCGGCGAGAGGGGGGGCGAGGCCGGACCGGCGGTGCTCGAGACGCACATCACCGCCGTCACGCGAAGAGGCCCGCGAAGCTTTCGCGGCGCGGGCCTCGACGTCTCACATCTTCCGGCACGAATCCTGGCGAAGGTCGGCGCCTCCGTGGCTCAGGAGCGGAACAGCAAGAGGAGGCGGACGACGCGCGCATCGCGGTGACGCTTCGAGACGTAGGTGTGGTTCGCGAGCACCGTGGGTCCGCGCTCGACGAGGGACAGGACGCCCGGCCGCGACGGAACGACGAAGAAGACCTGCCCCCGGTGACGGTAGTGGACCTCGGCCCCCGGCACGGCCTCCCGCGAGAGATCCACGATGACCTCGACAGGCCGGTCCTCGTGCACGCGGTCGTCGCGGACGAGGCGGTAGTCGCCAGGGAAGAAGCGAAAGGCGCGCGCCGAGGCGAGCGCGAGGGAGCGTCCCGTGAGCGCCTCCGCCCGCGCCCGGACGCGCGCGACGAGGCCGGGGAGCACGCGGCTCGCCTCCGGCAGGCAGATCTCCTCGTAGCTCCCGCGGTCCCCCAGCACCTCGCGCTTGCCCGCCAGAGCCTCGAGGGTGGCCGCGCAGCCCTCGAGGTGCTCGCGATCGGTCGCCTCCTCCTCGAGGACGGCGGGGAGCGGGGACGACGACCACGCGCTCACGGGTAGAACCACCCGGCGAGCGAGATCCGCACGCCCTCGAGCACTTCGTGCACCCGGTGGAGCGAGCGAGGGCTCACCTCGAAGACGACGAGACGGTTCGGCGCCGGCGTGATCGTGCGCGCCGACGCGACGGACGTGATCGCCAGGGGCTCGCCTCCGAGCTCGCACGCGAAGAGCTCGAGCTCGCCGCCGCTCGGCGGCGAGGGGGACGGCAGATAGTACGCATACGCGAGCACGCGCCCGACGGCGTCCTGGTGATCGGTGTGCGGGAGGAGATGGTCCCCTGGGCCGTAGGCGTACGCGCGCATGTCAGACCGCGAGAGGGGCTTACCGGCGAGACGCGAGAGGGGGGCCGCGAACGTCGCCTCGAAGCCGGCCCGCAGGGCCCGGAGCGCCTCCGAGCGCGGCTCCGGGTCCGAGGCGTCGAACGCGTAGTGCTCCGCGCGCCGGGCCGTGAGCGGCTCCTCGTCGACGCGGAGGAGGAGCTCGTCGAGGCGGGCGGGATCGACGAGGTCGTCCACGACGACGTGCGGAAACGGCGCGGCCGCCCGGAAGGCCGCCGCCGCCCGCTCGCCCTCGAGGAGCGCTGGAAGACGCCACATCGCGATCTCCGATGTACACGCCGGGTGGCCGCTTGCGTTAAGGTTCTCGGCCATGACGACGAAGAGAGCGCGCGCGATCGTACCGAGCGTCGTGCTCGCCGCGTTCCTGGGCACCCTGTCTGGATGTGGCGGGGGGCTCGCCGCGCGCGGGGCCACGACGACGACCACGGCGGGCACGCCGTCCGCGGCGGCGAACGTGCGGCCGGAGACGCGGGAGGAGAACGACCGCGAGCCCGAGGGCTCGCGCGAGGCCGCTTCGACGGACAAGGGACCCTCCGACCATCGGGTCGAGCGGGTCGCCGGCTGGGTGTCGCTCGCGATCGGCGCCCAGGCGACGGTCGTCGCCCTCGTCACTTCGGGGATGATGCTCCACGAGGACGGCATCCGCGGTGACGCGTGCGATGCGCAGCAACGCTGCACCCAGGAGGGGCTCGACGCGAACGCGAACCTGAGGCAGCTCGGGGGCTGGAACGCCGGAGCCTACGTCGTCGCGGGCGCCGGGCTCACGGTCGGCACGGTGCTCCTCCTCCTCCACCCGGCGCGGGAGCGCGCGCGCCCTGCCCGGCGCGCGGAGTCGAGCTCCCCTTCGCTCACGCTCGGCGCCCCGGGCGCAGGGCCCGGCCTCGGCCTCCGGGGGACGTTCTGATGCGCGCGGTCGTGCTCGGGGTCGTCCTCGCGACGGGCGGCTGCGTGCTGATCCTCGACGGGACCGACGGCTACGAGGCCAGCCCCGCGGAAGCGGCCCCGCGGTCCGACGCCGGCAGCGGCGGGAGCCTCGCGCTCGGCTGCCTCTCGACGCGCGACTGCGCGGGCGACGGCGCTCCCGCGGGCGTCTGCTGCGTGAACCTCGGCGGAGGCGCGTCGTCCGCGCAGGCGAGCTGCCAGGCGGCGGGGCCTTGTGGAGGCGCGATCCCGGTCCAGCTCTGCGGCGCGGACGACGAGTGCACGGGCGTTCCGTGCACTCTACAGGCATGCGTCCTCGCCGGCTCGGCCGTCACCCTGCGCGCGTGCGGGACGATCCCGACCTGCACGCCGCGCTGAGGCCTCCTCCGCCGTGCCGCGTGTCGTCCGTGCGCTCCGTGTCCTCGCCGGCGCGGCGTTCGCGCTCCAGTTCGTCGCGCTCGACGTCGTCACCCGAGACGCCGACGGCGGCCACCCCTGGCGAGATCTCGCGGTGCGCCTCGCTTCGGCGCTGATCGGGTCGGCGATCCTCCTCGTCGCCACGACGCGGCGGCGAGCCGCCATCGTCGCCGTGGTGACCGCGATCGTCTTCGTCGTCCAGGTGCTCGTCTATCGCTACTACCACGCGATGCTCGACGTGCAGGTCGCCGCCACGGCGATCCACGCGTTCCGCGATGTGCGGCCCGTGCTCGTCCGCGCGCTGCCGAGCCTCGCCCTCGGGGTCGCGGCGACGGCGGCCGTCGAGCTCGCGCTGCTCGAG
>JALHPN010000083.1 GCA_022842465.1 Polyangiaceae bacterium
CGGCGTTGCTGGTCGCCGGCGGCGGCGCGGGCGGCGTCGTCGCGAGCGTCCCCATCGGCGGAGGCGCCCCGAGATCGCCCAGCGCCGCGCTCCACGGGACGTTCCCGCTGCCCGGCGGGCCAGCGAAGGGCGCGATCGCCGCCAACATCTCCGCGGCGCTCTGGAACCGAGCGTCGGGGTCCTTCGCCAGCGCGCGCGCGACGGCCTCGCTGAGCGGCAGCGGGACGCTCGGCGCGATCGCGTGCACGTACGGCGGCGCGCGCTCGACGATGTCCGCGAAGAGGTTCGCGTGGTTCCAGATCCGAACGCCCAGGAGCATCTCCCAGAGCACGACCCCTACGCCGTGGATGTCGACCCGGTGATCCGAGGGTGCTCCCCTCACCTGCTCGGGCGCGAGGTAGCTCGGCGTCCCGATGATCGCTCCGAGGGTCGTGTGCTGCACGACCGCGTCGCGATCCTTCACGATCCCGAAGTCGAGGATCTTCGTGACCTCGCCCGCCAGCGTCTGCGTGAGCCACACGTTGGACGGCTTCACGTCGCGGTGGACGAGCCCCGCTCGGTGGGCGGCGTCGAGCGCGGCGAGCATCTGGGACGCGATGCGCGCTGCCCGCGCAGGGTCGAGGTGGCCCTCGCGGAGGAGCACGCTCGAGAGGGGCTCCCCCTCGAGGAGCTCCATCACGAGGAAGGCCGGCTGTCCGGGCGGCTCCTGGAAATCGATCACCGCGACGACGTGGGGGCTGCGGAGCGAGCCCGCCGTCACGGCCTCCTGCCGGAGCCGCGCGAGCGCCTGTCCGGTTGCGTTCGAGAGGACCTTCACCGCGACGCGCCGGCCGAGGTCGGTCTGCTCGGCCTCGTAGACCTCGCCCATGCCGCCCGCGCCGATCCGGCGGAGCAGTCGGTAGCGGCCACCGAGGACCGTTCCGCTCAGGTCCGCGCGCGGGGTCATCGCGCGGAGATGCTACCGCAGGGGAGCGTCAGGGGCAGCCGTTCGCGATGACGAGCGGCGACTGGCCCGCGCCCCAGAACGAGATCCCGGTGCTCGCGAGGACGGTCGTCTGCGCGGTGACGGGATCGATCTTGAGGATCTGCCCGCTCGTCGTGAAGCCGACGACGCGCGAGCCCGCGTAGGCGAGGCCCCAGACGTTCGACTTCCCCGTCTGGGCGACCGGCGTGGCGACGCCGTTTCCGGCGACCTTCACGAGGAGGTCGGTCGCCGAGCCGGTCGCCGTCGCGTACATCTGGCCGCTCGCGATCGCGACGAGGTCGCCGGAGCTCCCCATGCTGCCGCCGTAGTTGCCGACGAACGTGACGGCGCCGGTCGACGGATTGATGCGCTTCACGTCGCCGTTCGAGTCGGCGGCCTGGAGCTGCCCGCTCGGCAGGAACGTCAGGCTGTTGTTCCCGTTCCCGCCGACGCTCGCGATGAACGTCGCCTTCCCGGTGCCCTTGTCGATCGAGTAGAGCGCGGTGAACGAGACGCCGTAGAGCGCGCCCGCCGGGGTGACCGCCACGTCGGTCATCTCGTCTCCGGCGTTGAAGTTGCCGACCTTCACGACGGCAAAGGTGACGGGGTCGACGCGGTAGAGCGCCTCGCTCGTGTTCGCGTAGATCGTGCCGTCGACGCTCGTGGAGTTGGGCGTGCAGCAGGCCGGCGTGGGCGCGCAGGCGGAGTCGCTGCAGTCGGCGACGCCGTTGCAGTCGTTGTCGACGCCGTCGGCGCACGACTCGGCTTGCGGGAGGGTCTGACCCGCGCACGTCGTGCCCCACTTGCCGTTCTCGCACGCGATGACGCCGGCCTTGCAGATCCCCTTGTTCAGGGAGCCGCTCGGGCCCGTGTAGCAGGGCTTCGTGTCCCCGGGGTTGCAGTCGGGGAGGCAGGACGCGTGGCCCGCACACGACGGATCGTCGCATCCGATCTTGCCGTCACAGTTCCGGTCGGCGGTGCCGGTGCACTCCTCCTCTGCGGGGGCGACGCCGCCCTCGCAGGCGCCCCATGTCCCGCCGAGCTCGTTCTTCGCGATGCACGTCTGGCTGCCGTCACGGCAGATCCCGACCCCGCGCGCGGCGCTGGGTCCGACGAAGCACTGACGCGTGGCGCCGGCCGCCCCGCACGGGCACCCCGTTTGATCGAGCGAGTCCGGGGCGCAGCGCGCCTCGGGGGCCGGGGTCGCGCTGGTCGCGCCGGGCTCGGTGCCCAGGCTGGCCGTGCCGTCGCCGTCCCCCTTCTTCGCGCCGGAGCCGGAGGTCTCCGCATCGTCGAAGTCGCGCCGTCCCGTCTCGGAGCCGCACGCGGCGAGCGTGGCCGAGGCGACGGCGAGGAAGATCACGAGGCCGGAGCGAGCGCGGGCGCGGAGAGGCGAAGCCATGAGTTAGAGCTTCTGCTCTAATCGGGCGGAAACAGAGCCCCTCGGGCGCGTGGGACGAAGACGAGACCCTCACGGTGTGCGAGGACGGCCCCCGCCGCCCCACGCGGAGGCGCCGCTACCGGCGTCGTAGACGACGAGCGGCGCGGCGCTCGTCGTACGGCGAGAGAGCCATGGGATGGCGTCGAGACCGAGGTCGAGGGTGACGACGACGACGGCGTGACGGCGCGCGACGTCCTCGAGCCGACGGAGGACGTCCTGGAGCATCGGGCCGTTGAACGGCGCGTAGAGGAAGAACACGTCGCCCTCGAGCGAGGTGTCGGCGGCGTTGGCGTGGGCGAAGGTGACGTCGGGGAGGCCGAGGTGGGCGGCGGCCCCGCGGGCGGCCCGGGCGAGGTGCGGCTGGATCTCGATCCCGCGCGCGGAGGCGCCGGAGAGCAGGTGCGCGAGGAGGACGACACGTCCGAGCCCCGAGCCGAGATCCACGAACGCGTCGCCGGGTCTCAAGGGGACGAGTTCGGCGACGGCGAGGATGGCGTCGACCCCGGCGGGGAGGTAGGCGACCGAACCGCGCGGGAGGTCGACGTCTTCGGCCGGAGCCTCCTCGAGCGCGAGCATCACGTCGGCGAAGACGTCGCGATCGCGAGGCGGGAGCGCGAGGAGCAGCTCGCGGAGCGCGTCCCCGCGGAGCTCGCCCGAGCGGATGCGAGCCCTCGCCTCGCGCGCACGGTCAGGGAGGGAACGCATCGACGACGCGAGCGTATCAGCCGTCCCCTCGAGCTCAGGTGCCGAGGGCGGTCACTGGCACACGCCACCTGCGAGGAGCTTGCTGCAGCAGCTCGCGCTGGAAGCGGACGAGGACCCCTTCGGCAGGCACCCGCATCTGCCCGAGACGCACGCGCCCGAGCAGCAGTCGGATGGCCTGGTGCAGATCGCGCGCTCCTCGCCGCAGCAGACGCGCTGCTCGCACACGCGACCGCTGTCGTCGCCGCCGCAATCGTCGTAGTACTCACACGCACCGCCAGCGGGGGAGACGTCACAGAGCCCGCCCTTGCAGAGCCCGGTGCAGCAGTCGTCGTTCGAGAGGCAGGTCGTCTTCGCGAAGTCCGCCACCATGCAGCAGCGCCTGTTCGAGCACCCCATGTCCGACGGGCAGCAGTCGACCGCGCCGCATCGCTCGCCGTAGACCTTGCACTTGCCGACGCGAGGCGTCGGCTTGCACGTGCCAGCCTGACAGGTCAGCCCACCGCAGCAGTTCCCGTCGTCCGCACACGCCGCGCCCGACTTCGTGCAGCCGGTCGGCAACGTGCACCGGGATCCGACCGCGAGCTTCGTGCACGTCGTGCCCTGGCAACAGGGGAACGACGAACAGTCGTCGCCGAACCGCTTGCATGTCGCGCCGTCGGGCGGCTCGCAGACGCCGCTCGCGCTGCAGACTCCACCTCCACAGCACGGAACGCCGTCCTTGCAGTCATAGCCGCCGGTGTGACAGAGCCTCGGCGCGCCCGCGGCGGCGTCCTCTCCTTCGCCTGTCTCCCGGTCGACGTCTCCCACCTCCGGCTCGCTCTCGGGGGCGGTCGCGGACGGGCTCGCTTCGGGCGTCGTCTTGCACCCGACGCCTGCGATCCACGTCGTCGTCCCCACGACGAGCACGACGAGTGTCCATGCGGTGCGTCGAGATGCGCTCATCTGGCTCCCCCGGTCGCGTCGCCGCGCCCGGCGAGAGCGCCGTGGCAGAGACGGAGCGACGACCAAGGGCACTGCAGCAGCGTTGGTGCCAAGGGGCGGCCTCGACGCGTCGGGAGTTTACGCCATCGGATGCCGACCCCGTTTCTCGATTCGAGATCCCGACGATCTCGGAACGAGCAGAGGTGGTGCGCGGCGACAGCCCGCGGGAGCGGGACGACGAAGAGCCCGCGGCGGCCTCGGGAGGAGGCGGGCACCGCGGGCTCTCGTGAGCCTCGGGCTCGTCCGTCAGATCACTTCATCATCGACTTGAGCGTCGACGCCATGTCACTCGGCGTCGGAGCGACCTTCGCGCCGGCGGCCTCGAGCGCGGCGATCTTCGCGGCGGCCGTGCCCTTGCCGCCCGAGATGATCGCGCCCGCGTGGCCCATGCGCTTGCCCGGCGGAGCGGTCGTGCCCGCGATGAACGAGGCGACCGGCTTCGTCATC
Organism: Polyangiaceae bacterium; assembly: GCA_022842465.1. Lineage (GTDB taxonomy): Bacteria > Myxococcota_A > Polyangia > Polyangiales > Polyangiaceae > Labilithrix. Next base: position 4,539 of record JALHPN010000083.1, read on the forward strand.
TTCTCCTTGATGTACGCCGCGCCGCGCTCTTCCGCGCCGCCGCCGATCTCGCCGATCATGATGACGCCGTGCGTGTCCGGATCGGCCTGGAACAGCTCGAGGACGTCGACGAAGTCCATGCCGGAGACCGGGTCGCCGCCGATGCCGACGCACGTGGACTGCCCGATGCCGAGCGCCGTCAGCTGACCGACGGCCTCGTACGTGAGCGTGCCCGAGCGCGAGACGACGCCGATGTTGCCGGGCTTGTGGATGTGTCCCGGCATGATGCCGATCTTGCACGCGCCCGGCGTGATGACGCCGGGGCAGTTCGGACCGACGAGCCGCGGGATCGGCTTCCCGTTCGCGCGCGCTTCGGCCTGCATCGCCTCGAGCACACGCCGGACGCCGAGCATGTCGACGACCGGGATGCCCTCGGTGATGCAGATGACGAGCTCGAGGCCCGCGTCGAACGCTTCGAGGATCGCGTCGGCCGCGCCGGGGGGCGGGACGAAGATGACGGACGCGTTCGCGCCCGTGTCCTTCACCGCGCGGTCGACGGTGTCGAACACCGGGACCTTGCCCTCGAATTTCTCGCCGCCACGCGTCGGCGTGACGCCCGACACGACCTGCGTGCCGTACTCGATCATCTGCTTCGCGTGGAACGACCCCGCGCCGCCGGTGATGCCCTGGACGAGGAGCTTCGTGTTCTTTCCGACGAGGATGCTCACTTCGCACCACCCTTGCTGACCGCTTCGACGATCTTCTGCGCGCCGTCCGCCATGGTGGTGGCGGCGACGATGGCGAGCCCGCTCTCGTTCAGGATCTTCCGACCGAGCTCGACGTTGGTTCCTTCCAGGCGGACGACGACCGGCACCTTCAGGCCGAGCTCCTTCGCCGCCGCGACGACGCCGTTGGCGATGACGTCGCACTTCATGATGCCGCCGAAGATGTTGACGAAGATCGCCTTCACCTTCGAGCTCTTCAGGATCATCGAGAACGCCTTCGTGACCTGCTCCTGCGTGGCGCCGCCGCCGACGTCGAGGAAGTTCGCGGGCGCGACGCCGTGCTTTTCGCCGGCGTGCTTGATGATGTCCATCGTCGCCATCGCGAGACCGGCGCCGTTGACGAGGCAGCCGACGTTGCCGTCGAGCGAGACGTAGTTGAGGCCCGCCGCCTTCGCCTGGAGCTCGACGGGGTCCTCCTCGTCCGCGTCCTGGAGCTCGGTCCAGGACTTGTGGCGGAACTCGGCGTTGTCGTCGAAGTTGATCTTCGCGTCGAGCGCCACGACGTCGCCGTTCTTGAGGACGACGAGCGGGTTCACCTCGAGGAGGGAGCAGTCCTCCTTCGTGAAGAGCTCGTAGAGCGACGCCATCATGCGAACGAACTTCGCGACGGTCTCCTTGCCGAACTTCTCGAGGCCGAGCCCGAACGCGAGCTCGCGCGACTGGTACGACGCGAGCCCGACGGTCGGATCGACGTGGATGGTGAGGATCTTCTCGGGAGACTCCTCGGCCACCTTCTCGATCTCGACGCCGCCTTCGGTCGAGGCCATGAACGCGATGCGACGACGATCGCGATCGACGACGGCGCCGAGATAGAGCTCGACCGCCATGTCGAGCCCCTGCTCGACGTAGAGCCTCCGCACCTTCTGCCCCTCGGGGCCGGTCTGGTGCGTGACGAGCTGCATGCCGAGGATCTTCTCGGCGTGCTGGCGCGCCTCCGCGGCGCCCCCCTTCGCGACCTTCACGCCGCCGCCCTTGCCGCGGCCTCCGGCGTGGATCTGCGCCTTGACGACGGTCACCTGGCTACCGGTCTCGGCGATGAGCTTCTTCGCGGCGGCCTCGGCCTCGTCGACCGTGAAGGCGGGGATGCCCTTCGGCGTCGGGACGCCGTACTTCGCGAAGAGCTGCTTGCCTTGGTACTCGTGGATTTTCACGGAAGACACCTCTGTTGCGGCGCGGCCGCTCTCAGGGAGGATCGGAGCCGCGGACCCTAGCAGAGCAGGCGGAGGCGTGGGAGCCCGACTGTGCTCGGGCAGCACGGACGCGCTCGGGGGACGCGGGAAGATCAAGGGGGACGCCCGGATGGGGCGTCACGGAGATCTGACGTCGACGTCGCGCGCGTGACGTCGAGGGGGCCCATGCTCGCGTTCATGGATTCGCTGCTCGATCAGGCTCTCCTCGACGCTCGTGACGGCCTCCTCGATCTCCCCGAGACCGCGACGAGGCGCGCCCTGGAAGCGCGCCTCGGCATCCTGGAGCGCGCGATGTGGACGGTGCCCCTCGAGCCCGCCCGCGCCGACCAGGTCCTCCGCCTCGCCCGCGCCGTCCTGGATCTGAGAGACGAGGTCACCGCCGTCTCGTCGGTCGCCGGGACGGATCACGGCGCGTCGGGCTTGGACCGTTCCTGATCCACCTCCCCCACCTCGGCCCCGACAAACCACGACGATTCCGAGCTCTCGGCGCGGGCCCGGGGGTTGCACACATGGTGTGCATGCCCCTGCGTGTCACGGCGTCCCTCGCTCTCGCCCTCGCCCTCGCGACCGTCGCGTGCGGTGAGGACACCGGGCCGACGGCCGGTCGCTTCGAGGACGAGAGCATCGAGGGCGAGGGCGCGCCGCCGAGCAGGGCGGGCGATCCCGACGCGCCGAACGCCGCGACCCCGAGCACGCCCGACGGGACGACGCCCACCCCCGGCGCGCCAGGCGATCCGACGCCGCCAGCGCCCCCCACCGACCCCGGCGCCGCGCGCGCCTGCGGATCTGCGCGCGACCTCGGGACGCTCAGCGGCGACACGGGCTCGGCCCAGATCGTCGCGACCGGCAACTGCAGCGACTGGGTGAAGGTCCGCGTGACCGAGGACTACACCTACCCGCTGCCCCAGGCGATGCGCGTCACGGCCACGCTCCTCTCCCCGAACCCGGACGACTTCGACCTCTACGCCCTCGTCGACACCGAGACCGACGCGCCCGAGTGCACGACCGTCACCGCCAAGAGCGAGCTGCCCGCCTCCCGCAGCGACGTCGTGAAGCTCTCCTGGGGCGAGGCGTACATCACGAACACGACGGACGATTCGCGCACCGTCGCCTTCGAGATCCGCAAGAAGACCCCGGGCTGCAGCCTCGCCCAGTGGTCGCTCGTCGTGCAGGGCAACTACTGACCCGCATCTCGGCCGTCAGAAGAGGATCTGCACCTGGCTGAGCACCGCGTGGGCGCTCTCGTCGTCCGTCGTCCGTCGCTCGCCCTGGTACTGCACGAGCACGCGCACCGACTCGGGCTTCGGCTGATCCGCGCGCGGGAAGAGCGCGAGACCTCCCTCGAGGAACGTCGTCCTCCGCGAGAGCGTCGCCTCCTCCTGGTCGGTGATCCCGACGCGCGCGAGGGGCGCGAGCCCGACCCCTCGCGTGACGGGCACGTAGTACGACGCCTGCGCGTACGCGCCGCTCGACTGGCTGGGGCGCGCGCTGAGGTTGTCCGTCACGAGGCGCCGAAGCGCCTCGGCCTGCACGAAGAAGCCGGCGGCCGCGAAGCGCACCGAGCCGCTGAGCCGCACGTCCCGGTACTCCATGAGCTCGTACCCCTGGGCCGAGAACACCGTGCCGTTCCGATAGAGCGCGCCGACGCCGACGCCGAAGCGCACGCTCGCGTGGTCGAAGTCGACCTCCGCCTGCGGTAGCTGGCCGAGCGGGTTCGCGTCGACGCGGGCCGACCACACGAGACCGCGCGTCGACGCCGCGAAGCGCGCGGTGTTCGACGTCGAGAGCTCGTCGGGGTTCAGGCTGAACCCCGTGAACGCGCCGAGCGACGCGCGGATGCGCCCCTCGAGCGGCTCCGCGAGGACGAGCCCTCCGAGATCCGCGCCGCTCTGGAACACCTCGTTGGGGCCGGGCCGGCCGACGAACATGAGCGCCGTGTTCGAGCTGCGGAGCGCGACGGTGAAGGGCATGCGCATCGCCCCCATGCGGAGCGACACCCACGACGAGAACGGCTTGTACGTGACCGACACCTCCTCGAAGAGCGTCCCCGTCGCGGGGCGATAGAGCAGCCGGAGGCCGTCGACGTTCCCGTCCGCCTGCGTGTCGATGAGCGAGACTTCGGTGAGCACGAGGAGCGCGCGCGCGTCGAGGCTCAGGTGGACGACGTACCCGAAGTCCTTCGCGGGCGTGCCCGACACGATGAGCCCCGCGCGGCTCGAGAGCCCGCCGTACTCCCATCGATCGCGCGGGAGCGCCTGCGGTCGGTTGCGCGCGCCGAAGGCAGGCTGGACGTAGCCGTGCACCTCGACCATCACGGGCGCAGGCTCCCCGGAGGCCTGCCGCGTGGCATCGACCCCGTGCGCCGGCGCCGACGCGCTCACGGCCTTCGCCTCGCCATCGGGCTTCGCGTCAGAGTCCGCCTTCGCCCCCGCGGTCGCCGCGGCGGGGAGCGCGGACACCGGGGGCGCGCCCGCATAGGCGCCCGCCGACGCCTCTGCGCGCGCGACCGGCGACCACCCGAGGACGCACGTGACGGCGATCGCCGACGCCGCGGTCGCGAACGCTCTCATGGGTAGGCCACTCCGACGGGCGCGACCGCGAGGAGCGTGAACGCGCCCGCGCCCTCCCCGATCGTCGGCCCCGCGATCACGGTCAGGGTCGCGTCCACCGCGTAGGGGTGCGACGAGTGGGGCGTCACGAGCGGAAAGGGCGCCGTCGGCACCTGAGGCCTGTCGAAGCGCGTCGTCCTGCGCGGCGGCGTCCGGTCGTCCGTCACCTCGAGCGGCGCGCCGAGCGCGCCGAGGATCCCGGAGCTCGAGTTCCACGCGATGGGGCCCCCGAGCGCGCCGCGATCGTCGATGCTCGCGACCGCCGGCTGGTTCTGCGCGACGCCGACGAGCCACAGCTGGCCCTTCCAGACGTGGACGCCGACCGGATCGAGCCCCCGCGGCTGTACCCAGCGCGCGCCCGCGCGATCGAACAAGAGGAGGCGCTTGTCCTCCGTGAGCCCCGCCACGAGCCCCGCGTCGTTCGCCTGGAGGAAGCCGACGAAGCCGAGCGGCGGGATGACCCCCGGGTCCGGGATCCCCACGCGCGAGACGAGCGCCCCCTCGTCGTCGTAGAAGCGCGCCTCGACGCGGGTCTCCTCGCCGTCCTGGAAGCTCGCGATGACGTAGCCCTCGCGCAGCCTCGCGCTCCCGCCGACGCCGTGCACGACGACGTTCCGCGCCGACGTCGGCTCGAAGGCGCGGGGCGAGATCGCGACCTGCCGATCCTGGTCGAGGTCGAGAAGGACGGTGAGCGGGTTCGGATCGCTCGCCGACTGGAGCAGCGCCACGGCCGTCGTCTTCGACGGGCGATCGGCGACCCACGGGATGACCGCGCGGAAGAAGAGCTCCGTGTTCGTGAGCGGATCGCGGTCGAGGATGCGGCGGCAGTCGCCCGAGCTCCGCAGCTGCACGAGCGCGGAGCCGGACCAGTAGAACGCGCGATCCTGCGCGAAGCCGACCCACCCGATGGGGCCGACGCGGTCGCCCTTGCGCACGTCGCAGCCGGCCGTGACGCCTCCGCCACGACCCATGACGAAGCCCGCGATCTCCGGGCTCTTGCGGCTCCCCGCGAGGACGTAGACGTTGCCGGAGCGATCGCTGATCGGCGCGATCACCTGCATGTTCGGCGGCGCGCCGAGCACGTAGCCGAGCGCACGCGGCGTCCCGAGGGTGCCCTCGCCGAGCGAGTCGGCGCAGCTGGTCCCCGCGAGCGCGGCCAGGGTCACCCCGAGCAGCGCCGTCGTCGCGGGTCGTCGTCGTCCGTCCAGGGTCATCGGTCTACGCGGCCGACACTCCTACAGGAAACTCGATCACTTCGAAACGGTGTACGTGACGACGTAGTAGCCGCCTTCGACGCCCTGCGCCGTCTTGTAGCGGTCCCGGTACACGATCGGCGCGAAGCCGTAACCGTGGAGCTCGTGCTCGTCCTCCGGCGTCTTCACGTCGTTCCGGATCGGGGGGACCCAGCCGCCGAAGGTCGCGCTCTTGCCCACGCTCACCGTGTAGGCCTCCGCCGTGCCACGTCCGACGCTCCCCTCGGCGAAGACGGGCCCGACGTTGAGCGAGCCGTTGAGGAAGACGTCGGTCGACTCCGCCTCGGTCCGCGAGCTGCCTTCTCGGACCTCGAGGGTCCAGCCGACGCGCGAGACGTCGCTCGTACGGTAGGTTCGGGGGGTCGTGAAGAGCATGTCCGCGGGCGGCACGGGAGAGCCGTCGAGCCTGGAGAGCGTCTTCGGGTACGAGTCGACGTCGCCGACGATGTACGGCGCGCGGATCGTCGGGAGCGTCCCGACCTTCGCCGCCATCGCGTTGTACCGCTTCACGGACCAGAGCGTCGTCTGCCCGCCGACCGGGACGAACACGCTCATCAGCCGACCGTCGATGGGGCCGCCGCCGAGGCGGCCCTTCGGGTCCTCGACCTTGTAGGTGTACGCGTGGAAGCACGCGCACGCGAGGACGGCGACGCCGTTGTCGGGCCCTTCGATCTCGGGCTTCGCCTCGACGAAGAAGGCGTCTCCGACGCTGATCGAGCGGCTGTTCGCGTTCGTGGTCGACCAGCCCCGATCGACCGTCGCCGAGATCGACGCCTTCGCGACCCCGGCGATGCCGGCGCTGAAGCCCACCGTCGCGTTCGCGCGGAGCGACACGGTGTTCGCGATCTCGTCGGCCTTCGACTCGCCGGAGCCGAGCCAGATCACGCTGGTCCCGTAGCTCCACGTCCGCGAGTAGGGGGGATAGACGAAGACCGAGACGGGCACGACTGGGCCCGGCACGAGGTCCGGGGCGTCCTTCGTCAGCACGCCGATGGGAGAGTCGCCGTCGACGTCGGCGGCCAGGAGCCGCGTCGGATTGCGCGACGCGGTGAGCTGCGTCTTGCCCCCCACAGCCGCGCCGGTCTCCGTCGCGCGGTACGTCTCGACCCCCGACTTCTCGAGGACCAGGATCTCGGGCTGGTCGTCGCCGTCGGCGTCGGCGACGAGCACGTCGACGGCGTCCTTCGCGATGTTCGTCGTCGAGACCGCCGTGAGCTTGGCGTCGCGGTTCGCGAAGAAGTGGAGCGCGTCCGCGGCGAAGTCGGCGTAGCCGCCCTCCTCGAGGGCTACGACGGTCGCGGCCGTGTTCCCGGCGAAGAGCCCGGCCGACAGGCGGACGAGCGCCTTGTCCGTCGTCGTGCGGATCTCCGCCGCCTGGTTCGTCGTCGCGGCATCCATGTTCACGACGACGAGCGTGGACTTTCCGCCCGCGTCGACGAGCGCGACCGGCTCGGCGAAGCCGTCGCCGTCGACGTCCGCGACCACGAGGTCCTTGCCCAGAACCCCTGCGATGGAGCGTGTCTCGCAGGTCTTCGTGGTCGCCTTGCAGATCGACAGGGCGCCGTTCGCGGCGAGCGCGACGACCTCGTCGACACCGTCACCGTCGACGTCACCGGCCGCGACCGCGACCGGCACGAAGCCGACCTGGAGGTCCTCACGCGTCTGACCCGAGACGATCGCGATCCTCGGCGCGTTCTCGAGCGCGACCGCCACGGCCTCGGCACGCGAGCCGGTCAGGTTTCCGCCGGCGGCGTCCACGATGCGCGCGCCCTGGAAGGCGAAGCTCGCGCCTTCGCTGAACGCGAACGAGCCGTCCGTCGGCTCGTACCCGTCGATGGATCGCCGCGATGCGTCGTCGCTGACGACGAGGATCTCCCGGTCCGTCGCGAACGTCCGACGGCGTCCCATCGGCGCCGTCGACGCGTAGTCGGGCGCGACGCAGCGTTGCATCTGGCAGACGCCGTCGGTGCACTGCTCGCCCGCCGCGCACTCGGAGTCGGCGCGGCAGGTCGGGTCGCCGGTGGCGACCGAGCGGGCGCCGGGCGCCGATGAGCTCGGGTCGCCCGTGACCGGATCGAGAGCGGAGCAGCCCGTCGCCACGGCGACCGCGAGCGGGAAGACCAACGCGAACGAACGAAGGAGCGTGCGGCGCACGAGAAGGGCTGAAGCAAGCCGCGTGCGCGCACACTGTGTGACGCACGTGCAACGCGCGCCGTCATGAACCCCGAAAAATACCGTGGTCCCGATGTGTTGGATCCCCCCGTCCGACCTCACCCCCGGGGCGGCCACGATCCACCGGTGAGGCTCCGACGTCGTCGGATCAGCCCGCGAGGGGCCCCGCCCACGCACGGACCGCGGCCTTCACCTTCGCCTGCACCTCGGGCGCGATCGGGCCGCTCTGCACGTGCTGGCAGGCGAGGAGCGCGCGCTTCAGCGCGTGACACGCGGCGCCGCACGCCGGGCACCCGAGGAGGTGCTCCTCCATCGCGGAGCAGTCGGACGCGCTGAGATCGCCTTCGAGCTTCTTCGACCAGAGGGCGACGACGTCCGGGCAGGTCGTCCTCGCCGGCAAGCGCGGCTCGAGGACGGGCCGGAGCTCGGCGCGCAGCGCCTCCCGAGCGCGGTGCAGGCGGCTCTTCAGGGCGTCGACCGAGATGCCGATCGCGGACGCGGCCTCGGGCGCCGTCAGGCCCTCGACGTCGCGCAGCAGGATGACCTCGCGGTGCTCGTCGGAGAGGCCGTCGAGCGCGGCGGAGAGCGCCGAGGCGAGCTCCTGATCCGCGACCTGCGCCTCGGGCGACGGTCCGGCAAAGACCGGCTCCTCGAGGCGATCGATGTCGGCCTTCGGCTTGTTGGCGAGGCCGCGGCGGCGCCGCGCGCAGGCGCTCCGCGTGAGCGCGAAGACCCAGCTCGAGAGCGACGAGCGCCCCTCGAACTCGCCGAGATGCGCGGTGATCGCGACCAGCGTGTCCTGGAGGACGTCCTCCGCGTCGTGCACGTTCCGGCACATGCGCAGGCCGAAGCGATGAACGGCGGGCGCGACCGACGCGAGCACGGCCTCGAGCGCGGCGCGATCGCCCGCTCGGGCACGGGCGATGAGGGGGGAGAGATCTTCGCCGGCCATCAGGGACGAATGGGAGCGCCCTTTCCGGTCGGCGACAAGCCCGGTGCGCGGCTCTCGTCACCGGAGGTCGGCAACTTCGCCGCGTTCCAGGCGAGCATCCCCCCTGCCATGTTCATCACGCGGCGGAAGCCCGCCGACGCGAGCGCGGCCGCCGCACGCCCCGAGCGTGCGCCCGACCGACAGACGAGGACGATCTCCTCGTCCTCGCGCCACCGCGCGGCCGCGGTGGGCACCGTGGCGAGAGGGACGAGCTCGGCGCCGCGGATGTGCCCGAGCTCGCCGTTCACCTCGTCCGGCTCGCGGACGTCGACGATGCGGGCGGTGCCCCCGACGGCGGCCACCTGCTCGGGCGTGACGTCGCGGACCCCGTCGGCGCTCGCCGCCGATCGCTCGTAGAGCCCCTTCAGGGGGACGACGAGGTACCTGCGGCCGTCGGCGTGCGGAGCCGGCAGCTGGCCGGCGTCGATGTTGACCTGGACGCTCGGGTAGAGGAGGCGGGGAGCCGCGAGCGTCGCGTCGCGCTTCGTTCGCGCCGCGACGAACGCCTCACGAGAGGTGGCCGCCGAGAGCTGGACGTTCGCCGCCTTCGAAGCGCCGATCGTCGTCTCGTACCGGAGCGCGCGTCCGCCCGGCTCGTAGTCGTGCCCGACGAAGACGCGCGTCGCATCGGGGAGCGCGTAGAGCCGGTCGTGGACCGACGTGTAGAGCGCGTCGGCGCTGCCGCTCGGAAAATCGCACCGCCCCGTACCGTAGTCCTCGATGAAGAGGGCGTCGCCCGTGAAGACGGCGTCCCCGATGACGTAGGAGACGCACGCAGGCGTGTGGCCCGGCGTGGCGACCACCTCGATCCGGAGCGTGCCGGCGGCGATCTCCTCGCCGTCCTCGAACAGGCGGTCGAACTGGCTCCCGTCCACGGGGAACGACGGCGGCAGGTCGAAGACGCCCTTGAAGACCTTCTGCACGTCGCGGATGCGCGCCCCGATCCCGATGTCGGCGCCGAAGCGGCGCCTGAGCACCTGGCTACCGCTGAGGTGGTCGGCGTGCGCATGCGTCTCGAGGACGTACCGGACGCGGAGCTTCTCCTTCGTGAGGTAGCCCATGACCTCGTCGAGCGATCGCGTCGCGACGGACGAGGACAGCGGGTCGTAATCGAGGACGGGATCGATGACGACCGCGTCGCGGCTCTCCTCGTCGTGGACGACGTAGGTGAGCGTGAAGGTGGCGCGGTCGTAGAAGGGCTGGATCTTCGTCTTCATGGCCCCGGTGGGAGCCACCGGGACGCGCCAGGGGTTCGCGCGAGCCTCGCTTTTGTACCTCGACCTCGACCGCTCACGGTCCGAAAGCGCCGGCGTAGGCCTGCTCGAGGCTCGCCGGCAGATCGCGCGTCTTCGCGATCGTCCCGAAGACGCGGCCCGCCTCCCGCACAGTGCGGGCCTTCGTCCCGGGATCGACGGCGTAGAGGCCCATCTTCGCGTGCGCGCCCATGTTCCACTCGTAGTTGTCCATGAGCGACCACGCGAAGTAGCCGCGCACGTCGACGCCCGCGGCCATCGCGCGGCGCACCTGGCTCAGCGTCTCGACGACCCAGGCCGCGCCGCGATGCTCGTCGTCCTGCATCGTGCCGGTCTCGGTCACCCAGAGCGGCCTTCCGTACTTGCTCGCGCGCCGGAGCGCGGCGTAGAGCCCCTTCGGGCTCGCCTCGAACGGCGCGAGCAGGTCGAACGTGAGGTACGGCGAGACGAGCGCGCTCGTCACCGTCCCGAGGAGGCCGCCAGGCCTCGCGGGGAAGCGGAAGTAGTAGTTCACGCCGATCCAGTCGCAGCGGTTCGCGAGCTCGGGACGGACGGGCGCGCCGCCGGGGCCGTAGCTCCAGCTCTCGTCGAGACGGCCCTGACAGGCGCCGTCCATGAACATGTCCTCGAAGAGCCAGCGCGCGTTGGCCGCCGCCTCGTACGCGGCGGGGTCCGTCCCGGTCTCGAGGATCTCGGCGTACGGGTAGACGATGCCGACGTCGGCGGCCGAGCCGTCCCCGTCCGCGTCGACGACGTCCGCCGCCTTCACCGCGTCGTAGATCCGCGCGTGCGCCTCGACCATCGCCGAGGCGGCCGTCTTCGCGCCCGAGATGCTCATCCACGCCGACGTCCGGCCCGGCGGGTTCGAGCGCATCTCCGTCGCCGCGAGGTAGCCCGCCACGACCACGGCCGAGAAGGGCTCGTTCAGCGACGCCCAGTGGTCGACCTCCGCGCCGTACTCCGCCGCGACGAAGGCGGCGTACTTCGCGATCTCCGAGACGATGCGGGCGCGGTTCGGATCCGCCCAGCCGCCCCTCCCTCGCGCGATGCAGCGGTCGAGATCCTGGTTGCAGAGATCGCCGTCGTGGATCCAGAGCGGGAGCGTGTAGTGGTTCACCGTCACGAAGGGCACGAGCTTGCGCGCCCGCATCGCGGCGAAGAGCCTGTGGTAGTAGGCGACGCCCTCGGCGCTCGCGATCGCGCGGAGCGCCTCGCGTCCGGTGACGCCTTCGGTGGAGCGCGGGAAGATCCGACTCCACTCGATCGAGAGGCGGAACGCGCCGTTGCCGAGCTGCCCCTCTCCGCGACCGGCCGCGCGCTCGAGATCCGCTTCGTAGAGCTCGTAGAAGCCAGGCCCGGTGTTCGGCGGATCCTTCGACATGTGGAGGAGGGAGTTGTCGAGGATGCGCGGGCTCGTGATCCACTGGTACCAGTCGCTGCTCCGGTCCTCGCACGAGGCTGCCGAGAGCGTCGGACAGCCCATGTCGACCTGGAAGCCGGCGACGGCGGTGCCGAAGAGGAAGCCTCTCGGGAACGTGCCGATGACGGCCTCCGGGGCGGCGCCGGGAGGAGGCGCCGCGGCCGATCCGGACGGCGGCGCGGGCGCGCTCCCCTGCCCGGCCGCCTCTGGCAAAGGTGCGTCACCGTTCCCGGTGCTGCAGGCGAGCGCGAGGGCGACGGCGGCGAGGGCGACGAGGCGCGAGGTCCGGAGCATCCGCGCCGAGCCGAGGCAGGATCGGTGCCCGGCGCTCGTCGCTTCTGCCTCCGCGACCTTGCCCGACATCGCCCGCCATGAGGTGGATCACGGGGCGTCCGCGCGCGGGGATCAGCGCGTGTCGATCGCCATCAGGCGATCGCACTCCTTTCGCGCGACCTCGAAGCGGAACACGCTCGTCGCGAGGTTGCATCGGAACTCCTGGAGCGACCGCACGTCCGGGTGTCGCGCATAGAGCGGCTTCGCCGTCTCCCACGCCTTCACGTGGTCGCGGGCGGCGAGGAGCTCTCGAGCCCGCGCGAAGCGCTCGCGGTCCTCGGCGGGCATCGAGCCCGTGTCGGTCGGCTCCGCGGGCGTAGCCTCTACCGGCGGCGTAGCGTCGGGCGGCGGCGCGGCCTGGGCCGTGCGCGAGACGAACGCGTCGAGCTCCTTCACGAAGCGCGCGCGCTCGTCTTCGTAGATCGCGGCCGCCGGGAGGGCGCGGAGCGCACCTCCGATCTCGCGCGCCATCGTCCGCTGCTCCTCGGTCGTCTTCGCGTCCCGACGAGCGAGGCCGACGCGCATCACCGTCGTCGCGCCTTCGCCGAACGAGGTCATCTTCGGCCGGTACTGCGGGAACATGAGGCTCGACTCGCTTCGCTCGTGGATCGCCCCGAGCGAGTGGCCGATCTCGTGGAGGAAGACGGCCGCGGCGCGGTGCCGGCGATGCTCCTTCTGGAGTCGCCTCCGCTCCTCCTCGGAGAGGTCTCGGTAGAGCCGGTCGAGCTCGTCGTGCTTCTCCGCGCTCGAGGGCGCGCGGAGGACGAGGTGCCTCCCCGGTACGCCGCCCATCCCGAGGTCGTGGAAGGAGAGCGTCGCGCGCGGGAGCCCAGAGGCGAGGCCGACGACCCAGTCCACGTCGGGCCCCGCGTCCGCCTTCACGAGCGCGGCGAGCGCCGCGGCGAGGTCGGTCTCCCCGAGATCCCACGGCCGGGTGCCCTCGAGCTCGAAGCGCACGTGCAGCGTCGGCTCCGTGACGTCGCTCGCGTCGTCGAGCAGATCGCGGAGCGTCTTGACGACGTCGACGATCTGAGACGCGTACGCGCGCGTCACGTACGCCCGCACGCGCATCGTCCGCGCCCGCGGCGGCGCCTCGCTGCTCGCGCCTTCCTTCGCCTCCGCGGCCTGACGCTCGCCGCGGAGCGTGGGCGCGTGCGACGCCGCGTGCTGCCGCTGCGTCTCCGCGCCCTGCCCCCATCGCGAGTCGTAGCACCCGGCGCTCACCGCCAGGAGCGCGGTGAGCGCGAACGACGAGCCCCTCCTCATCGAGCGTCCTCCGGGAGGCGAGCGCTCAGCTCTTCTTGACGACGTCGACGATGCCCTGGACGCTCTGGGCGCTCTTCGCGAGCATGCCCTTTTCCTCGTCCGTGAGCGGGATGTCGATGATCTTCTCCACGCCGCCGCCGCCGATGATGACGGGGACGCCCATGAAGAGGTCCTTGTAGCCGTACTCGCCGTCGAGGTAGGCCGCGCAGGGGAGGAGGCGCTTCTGATCGAGGAGGTAGGCCTCGGCCATCGCGACCGCCGCCGTCGCCGGCGCGTAGTAGGCGCTCGTGCCCATGAGGCCCACGATCTCGCCGCCGCCCTTGCGGGTGCGCTCGACCATCGCGTGGAGCTTGTCCTTCGCGATCATCGTCGTGACGGGCACGCCGTTGATCGTCGTCATCGACAGCACGGGCACCATGTCGTCGCCGTGGCCTCCGAGGACCATCGCGCGCACGTCCTTCACGCTCACGTTCGCCTCGCGGGCGAGGAAGAGCTGGAAGCGCGCCGAGTCGAGCACGCCGGCCATGCCGACGATCCTCGACTTGTCGCAGCCCGTGACGCGCTTGTACTCGTAGACCATCGCGTCGAGCGGGTTCGAGATGACGATCACGAACGCGTCGGGGCAGTGCTTCTTCGCGTTGTTCGCGACGTCGCGGATGATCGGGAGGTTCGTCGCGACGAGGTCGTCACGCGACTGACCGGGCTTGCGCGGGATGCCGGCGGTGACGACGAGGACGTCGGCGCCCCTGAGGTCTTCCCAGTTCGACGAGCCCTTGATCCTCGCGTCGTAGCCGAGGATCGACCCGTTCTGCTCGAGGTCGAGCGCCTTGCCCTTCGCGAAGCTCTCCTTCGCGGGGATGTCGAAGAGGACGACGTCACCGAGCTCCTTGTTCGCGACCAGACGCGCGAGCTCGCCGCCGATGTTGCCTGCGCCGATGAGACCGATCTTCTTGCGAGTGGGCATGGGGGAATCCTTTCCTCGTCGAGGAGCGCCGCCGTTCTAACACAGCGGAGGGAAACGGATAGCCACGACGGACGCGCGGAAATTGCGCGATTTCGGCGCGCCTGCGGCACGCGCGTTGCTCCCTTCCCGCGCCCGGGAGGCTCCATGCGCCACGCTCTCTTCGCGATCGCCACCGCCGCGTTCGTGCTCGCGTCCACGCGCCCTGCGTCAGCCGACGAGGAGGACCTCGACGTCTTCGTCCTCCACGAGCACAGCGGCCTCGCGTCGTCGCTCGGTCACCGCGATGACGAGTTCACGTCGCGCGCGGGGCGGTGCCACGATCGGTGGCTCGGCGCCGACGCGGTCCTCCATCGGTCCCTCGCCGAGCTCACGTCGGGCGCTCGCGTCGCGTACTTCGCGCTCGAGCCGGTCGGCGCGGGGACGCCCCGCCACGCGCTCGGGGGAGGCCTCGCGCTCGGAGCGACCATCACGCTCCTCCACCTCCCGCACGAGACCCTCCTCGTCCACCTCGACGCCGATCTCCTCGTCTCCGCGCGCGCGGACGCGGCGCTCGTGAGGAGCACGATCGCCGCGCAGCTCCGCTTCTGAGGAGGATGGCGGAGCCTCGCCGGCGGCAGCTTTCGACCGCCGGTGGGCAGACCTTCGCCGCCCGCGGGCCGTGGCGTCCGGCACTTGCGGGCGCGGACCGCGGGGCACGAGGGTTGCGACGAGGTCGAGCGCACGCAACGAGAACGAAAGGCAGGACACGATGGATGAGCGAATCTCCTGGTTTCATTGGATCGTCGCCGCCGCCGTCGCGGCAGTCCTCGTCCCGGTGCTCCTGATCCCGGCGGCGACCCTCGGGCTCGTGCTGCTCCCGATCGGTGTGGTCCTCGTCCCGTCCGTGATGCTGATCGGACGGTCCTGAGCGACTTCCCACGACGCGCGAAGAGCTCTACCGTGGCGAGGTGAACGCGCTCCGTCTGTCTGCGCTCGTCCTGGGCTCGGCCGTCGTCGTGGGGATCGTGGCGTGTGGGGGGGACGAGGACGAGGGCCCCGCGTCCCCCGACCCGACCACGACGGCAGGCGCCGACGGGGGCGGCGCGAGCAGCAGCGGCTCGACGTCGTCCTCGAGCGGCGCCTCGTCGGGCACCCCCGGTCCGGACGCATCGTCGAGCGGAGCGCCCGGCAGCGGCTGCGGCGGCACGCAGGCGGACCCCGGCGGCGCGGCGCTCGTCGAGAGCTACATCGACAGCCTGCCGTTCGGGAAGCCGACGGGGACGGGTCGCGCGGAGGTCGTCGACGCGATCCTGCGCACGTGCGAGCTCTTCGCGCCTTCGAACGCCGGATTCGAGAAGAGGCACTGCTACGCGCACCTCGTCTCCGCGATCTTGAAGGAGTCGAGCTACGACGCGAACCTCACCGCCGTCGACACGTACGGCAGGCGCGCGATCGGCGCGCAGCAGGCCAACGACCCGGTCGTCGGCCTCCTCCAGATCCGCTTCTCCTCGACGGTGCGCGACTACGCGGGCCTAGGTCACCTCGACAAGCTCGCGTGCATCGGCTGCGAGATGCCGACCGAGCTCGTCGATCGGAAGGACGAGTCGAACGACTCGCCGTTCTGGGCGGTGACGGGACCGACGAAGCACATGGCCGTCATGACGAAGCGCGCGTGCAACGTCGCGTTCGGCGCCTGGTACTACTACGTGAACGCGACGGGGAACGGCAACGCGTCGAAGACGACGTACCCGTTCCAGTACTGCGGGAACGTCGCGCCGACACCGGCGACCCTCGTGACGGGCCTCCGCTCGCACCTCAGGGGCTCCGACGGCGGACGCGGCGCGATCACGACGATGGCGGGCGTGAACGCGCTCCAGAACACGGACGGGGCGTCCTACGAGTACGTGACCGAGATCAAGCAGCGCTTCGACGGCGCCCTCGGCGCGCTGAACGGCACGCATCCCTTCTTCGTGGTGCTCCAGCCCGAGAAGCCGAAGTACTGCCGCTGACGGCGCGGCCTCCTCGGCGCGGAGCGCTCTGACGGCGACGGTGGGATTCTCGCCGGTCCCGAAGCGGCGCTTGCCGCGCCGCAACGTCAGAACGCCCGCGATGGAAACGCACCGCTGCCCACCCTACCTGCTCGCCCTCGCCTCCCTCCTCTTCGTCGGATGCGCAGCGGAGTCCGCACCGACGGCCACGAACGTCAGCGAGCAGACGTCGGCTCTGCTCGAAGCACGAGACGGCCCGTTCTTCGCGAGCGTTCAAGACCGGCGCCTCGCCGTCACGTACCGCGAGCCGCACGATTCTTCGTTTCTCCAGTGCGAGCTCTTCCAAAAACCCAAGCTCACCCTCGTCTTCGTCGTCGGCGAGACGTCACTCTCCCGCGAGATGACGGTCTTCTGTCCTCGAAGCCACGGCGACAACGGCGGGGCGACGAACACCGCCATGTTCATCCTCCGCGCAGACGACGACGCGGCGCTCTGGGACGCCCTCTTCCCCCCGGCACCCGACGGCACGCGGTGGTACGCCCTCCGCGTCGCGGCACAGAGCTCCTTCGGACGGTGGGACAGCCGTTTCGGCGCAGACTATCGCCTCGTCCTCGAGCCGCGCGCTCCGTAGGTGTCAGCGCTGGCACGATCTGCATGCCGCGCCCGACGCCTCGGGGGCCCGCGCGCGCACGGACCACCTCGAGCGTCACTGCCGCGCGAGGCACTCCCTCACCTCGTCGTTTCCCACGATCCAGCGCGCGACGCGGTGGAACTGCTTCGCCGCGAAGGCCGCGTGGCCGTTGGACGCGAAGTTCCACGCTCGACTGCGCGCGAGCTGCCTCGCCGCGGCGTTCGCCGGACGGCCGTCGGGCTCGAGCGCACGCTGGAAAGGATTCGCGAAGGGCGCGGCCGACGAGAGGACGAGGACCCCGGCTCGTCCGACGCTCTTCGTCGGTCCGAACGCGCTCTTGACGACGCCGTCCACCGACGCGGCGAGCACGTACGTCGCCCGAGGCCCGGTTGGCCACGTCGCGCGCGGCGCGAGGGAGAGCTCTTCGTCGACGGGGATCCGCTCCGCCTCTGGCGACGTGCGAACGAGGGCGCGCAGCCGCGCATCGGGTTGAGCTCGCCGGTCGAGCTCGAGGCTCGAGGCGAACGCGAGCTCCAACTCGGGCAAACGGAACAAAGGCGCGGCGAGGCGGTCCACGAGCGCGCCATCCCGACTCCGTTCCTCGGCGCTCCCGAACGACCACCTGATCAACGCGGGCAAGACGATGCCATTCCCGCCGTCCGGCTCCTCGAAGAACGGCGGGTCTCCCCCCCTGTCCAGCGGGTGCGTCCGGTCGAGGATCACGTCGCGCCGGAGCTCGACGCCGTACCCCGCGAGCAGCCGGCCGAGCCCGTGCTTCGCCGGCGTCGCGCGGAACGCCTGATCGTGCGGCGCGACGTCGATCCCGGCCGCGGCGACGACGAGCTTCCTTCCCCGCAGGACGAACGCGTCGATGGCGCGGAGCTCATCCTCCGTGAGCGCCTGCTGAGGAGCGAGCACGACGAGGCCTTCGATCGACGGATCGAGCGCGCGGTCCCCGTCGCGGAGATCGACGTCGACGAAGCGCAGCTCCGACTGCGTGCCGAGCGCGGTCGCGAGCGAGCTCTCGTTGGAGACGAGAGGATCGTGGACACTCCCCTCCCCGTGGCCCGTCAGCACCCCGATGGTGTGCTTCTCGCCCGCGACCTGCTCGCGGACGCGGCGGAGCTCCTCGACGACGTGCTCCACGAGGCCTTCGGTCTGGAGGGGATCGAGCCACATCGATCCCGTCGTCCGCCCGCCGTACCGCACGCTGAACCCGAGGAACGCGAGCTTCGCCCCGCTTCGTCGGGAAACGGGGTTGCCGGTCTCGTCGACGGGGGCCTCGACCATCCCCGCCTCGCGCGCACGTCCCGCGGCGGCAGCGTCCTTCACGTCGACGACGGTGACCACGAGGCGGCCTCCCGATGCATCCCGGAAGGGCGCGAGCAAGCGCACGAGCCGCGTCGCGAAGGCGTCGATGCGCGCGAAGCTTCGCGTCGCGTAGATGTCGACGCTCATCGTCGCCGTGAGGCCTCGGACGGCGTCCGTCGCCCCGGGGCACCCGCCCTGCGCGCCCACGGCGCACGCGTCCGGCGCGGGGGCTGGGGCACGGGGAGGGCTGCACGCGAGCGCGACCGACGCGGGGAGGAAGAGAGCCGTCCGCAGGCGGTTCGCCATCCGCCCCGGTTACGTCAGCGGCCGCCGCGAGACAACCTGCTGTCGTGACCGCGCGTTCGCGGGCGAGGTGCGAAGCGTTCGCCCCGCGGTCCCGTCACGGCTGAGCTTCCGCGCGCGGAAAGTCGACGAAATCCCTGGCGCGACGTGCCTCTCCTCGTGCACGCGGGTCGCAGGCTGCTATGGTGCGGCGCTTGCTTTTTCGGGTCATCCGATGGTTCAACCACTCCTGAAGCTCGCGAGGAGGACCGCCACGTGAAGAACGCTGCCGTGAAGAAGACGACTGCCCTGCGCAACATGCTCCGTGATCCGGGGCTTTCTTTCCTCATGGAGGCCCACAACGGGCTCTCCGCGAAGATCGCCGAAGAGGCGGGCTTCGGAGGGATCTGGGGCAGCGGCCTCTCGATCAGCGCGGCGCTCGGCGTGCGCGACAACAACGAGGCGAGCTGGACGCAGGTGATGGAGGTCGTCGAGTTCATGGCGGACGCCACCACCGTCCCGATCCTCCTCGACGGCGACACCGGCTACGGCAACTTCAACTCCGCCCGTCGCCTCGTGACGAAGCTCGAGCAGCGCGGCGTCGCCGGCGTCTGCATCGAGGACAAGCTCTTCCCGAAGACGAACAGCTTCATCCGCGGCACGGCCCAGCCGCTCGCCGAGCCGGGCGAGTTCGCCGGCAAGATCCGCGCGATGAAGGAGGCCCAGCGGGACCCGGACTTCGTCGTCGTCGCTCGCGTCGAGGCGCTCATCGCCGGCCACGGCATGGAGGAGGCCCTCCGCCGCGGCGAGATGTACCGGAAGGCCGGCGCCGACGCCGTCCTCATCCACTCGTCGAAGAAGAACGCCTCCGAGATCCTGGAGTTCAAGAAGGAGTGGGGCGACCGGCTCCCGCTCGTGATCGTCCCGACGAAGTACTACACGACGCCGACGGAGGCGTTCCGCGAGGCCGGCTTCAAGATCGTCATCTGGGCTAACCACCTGATGCGCTCCGCGCTCACGACGATGCAGGCGACCGCCAAGCGCATCTTCGAGGACCAGCACCTCATGAACGTCGAGGAGAAGGTCGCGCCCCTCGCCGAGGTGTTCCGCCTCCAGGGCGAGAGCGAGCTCGAGCAGGCCGAGAAGGCGTACCTCCCGAAGGGCGGGCCCGTCGCGAAGGGCATCGTCCTCGCGGCCGGCAAGGGCCACGCGGAGCTCGGCGAGCTCGTGAAGGACAAGCCGAAGACGATGATCCCCGTCGACGGCAAGCCCATCCTCGGCCACATCGTCGACGCCTACCGCGCGTCGAACGTGCGCGATCTCGTCGTCGTCCGCGGCTACGCGAAGGACTCCGTGAATCTCCAGAACGTCACCTACGTCGACAACGACGCGTGGGAGACGACGAGCGAGCTCGCCTCCCTCGCCGCGGCGAAGGCCTCCCTCGAGGGCCCCTGCCTCGTCTCCTACGGCGACGTCATCTTCCGGAAGTACGTCCTCGACGAGATGCTCGAGACCGAGGGCGACTTCGTCGTCGCCGT
Source organism: Polyangiaceae bacterium (assembly GCA_022842465.1). GTDB lineage: Bacteria > Myxococcota_A > Polyangia > Polyangiales > Polyangiaceae > Labilithrix. Next base: position 24,483 of record JALHPN010000083.1, read on the forward strand.
GGACTCGATGACCCCGGGCGAGGCCCCCGCCCGCCGCGCCGACTGGGCGGTGTGCTCCGAGCCCCACTCGCGCACGACGATCCTCCGCGAGGTCGCGCTGAAGGACATCGTGAACGATCCGAAGGACAAGGGCATCACCGGCCAGTGGACGGGGCTCCTCAAGCTCTCCGCCGCCGGCTCGAAGGCCGTCCGCGAGATGATCGACGGGATGCCCGAGGCCGAGCGCAACAAGGCCACCGTGCCGGATCTCCTCCGCCGCGTCGTGAAGAGCGGCCTCGCCGTCCGCGTCGTGTACTCCCGCGGCGGGTGGCTCGACGTGAACACGCTCGAGGACCTCGTGAAGGGCACGGCGTTCCGATGATCGAAGCGAAGTCGTTCTGCGAGACCGCGAAGAAGGCGGGCTTCGCGCTCTACACGGGCGTCCCGTGCTCGTACGTGAAGCCGTTCATCAACTACGTCATCGACGCGCCCGACCTCACCTACGTGGGCGCGGCGAACGAGGGCGACGCCGTGGCGATCGCCGCCGGCGCCCAGGTGGGCGGCAAGCGCGCGGTCGTGATGATGCAGAACTCGGGGCTCGGAAACGCCGTGAGCCCCCTCACCTCGCTGAACGCGATCTTCCGGATCCCGTGCCTCCTGATCGTCACGCTCCGCGGCGAGCCCGGCGGCCCGCACGACGAGCCGCAGCACGAGCTCATGGGGCGCGTGACGACGAAGATGCTCGAGACGATGGAGATCGCCTGGGAGTACTTCCCGCGCGAGGAGGCGGAGGTCGCCTCGGTTCTCGAGAAGGCCATCTCCCACATCCAGAAGACGAGCCTGCCCTTCTGCCTCGTCATGAAGAAGGACAGCGTCGCGCCCTACAAGCTCACGTCGAAGCCGAAGGCGCGCGACATCGCGGGCGCCTCGGCGATCGCGGGGACGACGCCCGACGCGGCGATCCGCCCCTCGCGCGAGGAGGCGCTCCGCGCGGTCCAGCGAGCCACGACGGGCGACGATCTGCTCGTCGCGACGACGGGCTTCACCGGCCGCGAGCTCTACGCCTGCGAGGACCGATCGAACCAGCTCTACATGGTGGGCTCGATGGGCTGCGCGTCGGCGTTCGGCCTCGGCCTCGCCTGGGCGCAGCCGAAGCGGCGCGTCGTCGTCCTCGACGGCGACGGCGCGATGCTCATGCGCATGGGCGCGCTCGCAACGCTCGGCTACGAGCGGCCCGCGAACCTCGTCCACGTGCTGCTCGACAACGAGGCGCACGAGTCGACCGGGGCGCAGTCGACCGTGACGCACTCGGTGGACCTCGCCGCCGTCGCCGCGGCGTGCGGGTACCCGAGCGTCACGCGCGTAGCAGGGGCGGACGAGCTCGAGCGCGCGCTCCGTGACCGCACCACGGGGATGCGCTTTCTCCACGCGAAGATCCGGCAGGGCTCGCCCGCGGACCTCCCCCGTCCGAAGGTGACACCACGGGAGGTGCTCGCGCGCCTCGAGAAGCACATCGCAGGATCCTGACATGACGACGCGCCGCATGAAGCTGCTGAACCCCGGTCCCGTCACGATGACCCAGCGCGTGCGTCGCGCCCTCGGCGCCGAGGACGTCTGCCATCGCGAGCCGGAGTTCGCGGCGCTCACGGCCCGCGTGCGCGAGAAGCTCGCCGCCGTCTACGGCGCGCCCGGGTACGCCGCCGTGCTGATCGGCGGCTCGGGCACGAGCGCGGTCGAGGCCATGCTCGCGCTCGTGCCTCACGCGGGCGCCGCGGGCTCGAAGAAGTCGCTCGTCGTCGCGAACGGCGTCTACGGCGAGCGGATGGCCGCGATGCTCCGCGCGCAAGGCAAGCCGCACGAGGTCATCTCGTCGGGCTGGACGGGCGCGATGGACCTCGCGGCGGTCGAGAAGGCGCTCGCGACCGGGACCTACGGGCACGTGCTCGCGGTCCACCACGAGACGACGACGGGGCGCCTCAACGACGTCGCCGCGCTCGGCGCGATCTGCACGAAGACGAGCGTGCCGATGCTGCTCGACGCCGTGTCGAGCTTCGCCGGCGAGGACATCCGCTTCGAGGAGTGGAACCTCGAGGCGCTCGCCGCGACGGCGAACAAGTGCGTCCACGGCGCGCCGGGCGTCTCCTTCGTGCTCGCCCGGAAGGACGCGCTCACGAGGCCCACAGGCGCGACGAGCGTCTACCTCGACCTCATGAAGCACGCGGCCGAGCAGGCGAAGGGCTCCGCCCCCTTCACGATGCCGACCCACGTGATGTTCGCCTTCGACGAGGCGCTCTCCGAGCTCGAAGAGTCCGGGGGCTGGACGGCACGACACGCCGCCTACGTCGCGCGCTCGGCCGCGGTCCGGGCGGCCGTCCGCGAGCTCGGCGCCCCGCTCCTCCTCGACGACGAGGTGGCCTACGGGGCGATCTTGACCTCGTTCCGGCTTCCGCAGGGGAAGACCTACGAGGCCCTCCACGCGGCGCTGAAGCAGGATGGGTTCGTCATCTACGCAGGACAGGGTAACTTCGATGGCGCAATCTTCCGCATCGCCGTCATGGGCGACCTCGACCCGCATGACCAGGACCGCCTCGTCTCCTCCCTTCGCCGCGCCCTCGCCTGAGGGCGAGGCTCCTCTGCGCGCGGACGAGGACTCGGGGGCGCGCGCCGTCCTCTTGGCGGGCCTCCCCAAGCTCGCGCCCGAGGACGTCCCCTCGCCGGCCGAGGTCGAGGCGATCGCCGACGGGATGGTCGACCCGCTGAACCGCTGGTACCGCTACCCGGCGGCTCGCGCGCTCCTCCCCGTCCTCGGCAAGCTCCCGCTCACGCCGAACCACGTCACGTACATCCACACCGCGATGGCGCTCTTCGCGGCGTACCTCGCGTACGCGGGCGGTCGGCGCGAGTGGGTGATCGCGTTCTTCCTCCTCGAGGCGAGGATGATCCTCGACTGCTACGACGGCGTCCTCGCGCGGGCGAAGAAGCTCTCGTCGCCGTACGGCCGCGCCATCGACGAGATCGGCGACACGCTCGGCTTCATCGCGCTGATGGTCGCGATCACGGCGCGCCTCTACCAGGAGCACCACACGAGCCTCGTCGTCTGGCTGACCTGCGGCGTCCTCGCCTTCGGCGGCCTGTGCGCGAACGCGTGGGACTTCTACAAGCGCAAGATCGGCTTCGCGCTGAAGGAAGGCCGCGACGGCGTGGCCGACGAGCTCGCGGAGAAGAGGGCGGCGATCGCTGCGCGGACGGGCGGCGCCCTCGCGTACTGGGGCGTCTACTTCGACCGCTTCCAGGTGTGGCTCTACGACCGGCGGACGGCCGTGCGGGCGGACGCGAGCGTCGAGCACGTCGTCGACACCATCCGCGGGCGCGCGCGGACGACGACGAGCGTGCGGCGGTTTGCCCGCCTCGTCTCCTTCGTGTCGTGGGACAACGGGCTCTTCCTCGTCCACCTCGGCCTCCTGACGGGCGCCGTGCTCGAGCTCGAGATCTTCGCGTTCGCGTGGGCGGTCGGCCTCTGGACCGTGGCGATCATCATGGGGCGGAGCCTCCTCCGCCCGAGGAAGGCGACGTCGTGAGCGGCATCGACAAGGCGATCATCCTCGCCGCCGGCATGGGCCGGCGCATCGCGGGCGAAGGCTCGAGCACGCCGAAGCCGCTCCTCCCGCTCGACGCGACGGGCGAGCTCACCTTCCTCGACTGGCACCTGCGGAGCCTCCGCGCGCACGGGGCGAAGGAGATCTTCGTCGTCGGGAGCAAGGTGACCTTCGGCGCGAAGACGTCCGCGATGAAGGACATCCCCGTCACGTGGGTGATGAACGACTTCCCCGGCGACGCGTCCGGCAGCGGGCACTCCACCCACCTCGCGTTCACGAGCGAGCACGGGATCCTCGACGGAAAGTCGCGCGTCGTCCTGATGGACGCCGACGTCGTCTACGATCCGACCCTCTTCGCCGACCTCGCAGGCGCGCCCGGCCGCCGCTCGAAGACCCTCGTCTGCGGCGCGTTCCGCGAGACGGACGAGGAGGTGATGGTGTTCGGAGACGACCGCGGCGTGCCGCGCGTCCACGGGAAGGGCCTCATGAACCGGCCGTTCATGAAGCCCTACGTCTGCATGGGCGAGGCCACCGGTCTCCTGCTCCTCGAGCCCGACGACCACGCCACGTGGCTCGCCGCGAGCACGTGGTGCATGACGTTCTCGACCGCGAAGACCCGCAGCGAGCACGAGGACATCACCCAGCGCATGCTCACGGCCGGCGCGATGGATGCGGTCGTCTTCGACGACGACGCGCGCTGCATGGAGTGCGACACGCCCGAGGAGTACGAGGTCGTGCGGCGCGAGATGGTCCCGCGCTGGGCGCCCGCGCTCCCGCGTTGAGCGCGCCTCGGAGCTCCGGTCACTTCGGCAGGCGATACACGCCGCTCGTCGTCGTCCAGTAGACGTGCTGGCCGTCGAGGGCGATGTTGCCACCAGGTTGCCCGCGCTGCTTCGTCGCGAGGATGACCGGCGTGGGCGCGCAGCCCGACGCCGGGCAGCGGTAGATCTGATCGTAGAAGTCGTCCCGCCAGTACACGCTCGCGCCGTCGCTCACGGGACTCGACGGCGCCTGCGAGGAGCCGATCGTGAGCGGCGCGCCGTTGCAGCCGCTCGCGATCGAGCAGCGGACGACGTTCTTCGCGCCGCCGACGATCCAGTACGCGTTGCCGGCGTGCGCCGTCACGTCGGTCGTGCCCGGCCCCAGCGTGACCGGCGACGCGCACGACGTCGCGATGCACGTCTTCACCGAGCCGCCCGCGGTCCAGACGACGCGGTTCTGATCCGCCGCCGCTCGCAGCACCGTCCCCACGTTCGACGCGACGAGCGTGGGGGTGCACGCGGCTGGCGAGCACCGCATGATCGAGCCGCCCGTGTCCGACGTCGACCAGAAGAGGCTCACGCCGTCCGACCAGACGCCACGGACCGACGTCTGGTTCGAGGCGATGGGGGTCGGCATGTTCGCGCAGCCGCCGATCGCGCACGCGACGACCCTGCCCGTGTAGAAGTCGCCCCAGTAGACGGTGCCGGCGAGAACGACGATCCCGAACGCGTAGCCTTCGCCGAGCTTCACCGGCGACGCGCCGCACCCCGCCTTCGGGCACTGGTAGACGGCGCCGTTCGCGCCGCCTTCCTCCGCGACGTAGAGGTTCGTCGCGTCGACCGTCATGGTCGTCGCCTGGCGGAGGCCGGAGACGAGGAGCTCTGGCGGACACGGACCGTCACACGGGACGCTCGCGTCGAGACGTGTGCCCGCGTCGGCGCCCGCTTCGCTCGGCACGACGGACGCGTCGCTCGGCGTCCGTCCCTTGCCGTCCGGAGGCTCGACGACCTCCGGCCCGACGCCCTCGCCCCTCGCAGCCTCGTCCGACGAACGCAGGTCGGTGCACGCGAGGCCTCCCCCGAGGACGCACACGAGGACGAACGGCCGAAGGCGTCTCACGTGGTCAGTCTAGAGCGCATCTCTTCAGCGGGCGAGCGCGAGGAGGGTGAGGCCCATCCCGGCGACCCCGAGGAGCGTCATCACCCCTGCCGGCATGATCTTCCGCGTCTTCCTGAACGCGGTGGAGAAGCGGCCCGTCAGCATCGCCGAGACGCCGAACCCACTCCAGAGGCCGAGCGAGCCGCCGCGCGCGACGAGGTACCCCGAGGCCATCAGCGCGAGGCCGAAGACGGTACCTGCGACGATGGATGCGCTGCTCCTCGCCTTCACGTAGCCGAGCACTCCGCCAGCGATCGTGAGCGCGCCGAAGACGAACAGGTAGATGCGGGTGGCCTCGAGCATGGCCTCTCTCTAGACCGCTTCCGCCTTGGAAGCGAACCTAGAGGGGGGCGAGCTTCATCGAGCAGAGACACGACGCGGCCGCGTCCCCGAGGACGTCGCGCTGGAGACGACGGGGATCGCCGAAGAACGCGCGCGCGATCGCCCGGTCGAGGCGGCGCGTCCCGATCAGGGCGAGCGCGTCGGCCTCGGTCTCCACCCCCTCGCCGTACGTCACCCGCTCCTCCACGCCCTCCTGCTCGGAGAGGCGCGCCTGGAAGTACTGCATCGCGAAGCTCCGCGCACGCGCCTGGTGGACGCCGGTGACGACGACCTCGAGCGAACGGCGCTCCTCCTCGCCCAGCGGCGCGACGAGCTCCTCGACCCGCGCGTGGAGCGCCTCGAGCTGGAGGCGCGTGGCATCCTCCGTCAACCGGACGATCGCAGTCCCGACGTCCGCCGCGAAGCGACCGAGCTCGTCTCTGGTCACGCGACGCTTCGCGCGCGCCGCCACGGCGAGCGCGCGGGTCGCCACGAGGACGGCGTTCATGTCCGCGGCCATGCGTCCGAGCGAGCGTGGCTCGTCGCCGGCCGCGACCGACGAGGCGTCCGCCGCGAGGTCACGCGCCGCGCGCTCGAGGCGACTCTCGAGCTCGACGAGCGCTCGCGACGTCGCCGGATCGAGGTCTCGGTCCGCATCCGCCTCGCGGTGGAGGAGCGCGTGGAGCGCCACGGGGGCATGGGCGACGGACTTGACGACGTGGAACAACGGCGGCGTGATGGCGAGCTCGCGCCTCCCTCCGGCGTGGACGAGGATGAGGACGTCGGCGAGCACCACGAGGACGGGCGCGCCCCGCTCGGCGCGCGCGCGCACCGCGTCATAGACCTCGTGGAACGCCGCGTTCACGCCGTCGAGCGCAGCGCTCCCGCTCGAGACGATGCTCTCCTCGGCCGTGCGTCCTTCGGGCTTCGACGTCATCTCTCCCGACCCTAGGGCGCGATCGGGACGAACGAAAGGCCCGCGGACGCACGCGTCCGCAGGCCCTTCGTGTGGCGCATCGCGCCGCGCTCTCACATGTTGGCGATGAGGTTGTCCCCGAACTCGCTGCACTTCACCTCGGTCGCGCCCTCCATGAGGCGCGCGAAGTCGTAGGTGACCTTCTTGCTCGCGATCGCGCCGTCCATCCCCTTGATGATGAGGTCGGCCGCTTCGATCCAGCCCATGTGACGGAGCATCATCTCGCCCGAGAGGACGACCGAGCCCGGGTTGACCTTGTCCTGGTCGGCGTACTTCGGCGCGGTGCCGTGCGTCGCCTCGAAGATCGCGTGGCCCGTGACGTAGTTGATGTTGCCGCCCGGCGCGATGCCGATGCCGCCGACCTGCGCCGCGAGCGCGTCGGAGAGGTAGTCGCCGTTGAGGTTCAAGGTCGCGATGACGTCGAACTCCTTCGCGCGCGTGAGCACCTGCTGGAGCGTGATGTCGGCGATGGCGTCCTTCACGAGGATCTTGCCCTTGCCGAGCTGCTCCTTCTGCTCCGCGTTCGCGGCGTCCTCGCCCTTCGCTTCCTTCGTCTTCTCCCACTGGCCCCACGTGTAGACGTGGTCGCCGAACTCCTTCTCGGCGAGGGCGTAGCCCCACTTCATGAAGGCACCTTCGGTGAACTTCATGATGTTGCCCTTGTGGACGAAGGTGACGCTCTTGCGCTTGTTCGCGATGGCGTACTCGACCGCGGAGCGCACGAGGCGCTCGGTGCCCTCCATGCTGACGGGCTTGATGCCGATGCCCGTCGTGCCTGGGAAGCGGATCTTCTTGTAGTCCTTCGGGAACTCCTTCTCGATGAAGGCGAGCATCTTGACGGCCTCGGGGCTCTTCGCCTCGAACTCGATGCCGGCGTAGATGTCCTCCGTGTTCTCGCGGAAGATCACCATGTTCACGTCCTGGGGACGCTTCACGGGGCTCGGCACACCGTTGAACCAGCGCACGGGCCGGAGGCAGACGTAGAGATCGAGGAGCTGACGGAGCGCGACGTTCAGCGAGCGGATGCCGCCGCCGATCGGCGTCGTGAGCGGGCCCTTGATGCCGACGAGGTACTTCCGGAAGTCCTCGATGGTCTGGTCGGGGAGCCAGTTGTTGAACTTCTGGAACGCCTTCTCGCCCGCGTAGACCTCGTGCCACGCGATCTTCTTCTTACCGGCGTACGCCTTCTCGACCGCGGCATCGAGCACGCGGACGCTGGCGCGCCAGATGTCGCGCCCGGTCCCATCGCCTTCGATGAACGGGACGATCGGGTTGTCCGGGACCTGGAGCTTGTTCCCGGCGCCCATCGTGATCGGCTGGCCCTGCGCTGCGGACATCGGATCCTCCCTGAAAAACGGAGGCCGTGAGTAGCACGGGCGAGCACGCGTGTGGAAGTGGCGCCGGCCCGGGCGCGATTTTGTCGGACGCCGGCGCCCCTAGCGATGGTCGGGCCCCATCGACGGCCTGCCGGCGAAGGCGGACTGGAGCGGCGCGTCGACGTCGGGCGGGGCGAGCGCGAAGTCGACCTGCGTGCGCCGGCGCGTGACGACCTCGCCCCGGCACCCCTGGGAGAGCTGCGCAGCCGCGATCGGGAGGACCGACGAGGCGAGGAGCACCGCGACGACGTTGCGAGGACGAGGGTGAGACGGGAGCTCGGCCAGGCGCGGCAGCGAGAGAGACGTGTCGTCCGGCGCGAGGTCGAGGCGCGGGGACGGCCCCCGGAACGGCTGATCGGCGGTCTCGGGGAAGAGCGCCGCGAGCGCCTCGCGAGCGTCGTCGAGCTCGGCCTCCGGGACGAGGAGCTGGACGTCGGGTGAGCCGGCGAAGCGCATGAGCGAGTGCGTCGTCGAGCTCGGACCACGCAACATCGCGCGCACGCCGTGGTCGACGAGGAAGGCGTGCGCCATCTCGGCGAAGGCGGGCACCTGGAAACGACGGAGCGGGACCCACGACTCTTGCGCCATCGTGGAAGCGTAGCGAACGAAGGGCGCGCGCGCGACGCGGGCAGCGGGGCCGTCGAGGCGGATCAGGGGACGACGATCTCGCCGCCGCACGGGACGTCGAGGACGCGAGGGCGACCGGCAGAGCCGATCCGAAGGAGGCGACGACCGCAGAGGAGGAGGAGCGTGTCCGGGGTGTCGAGGGAAACGGGGACAGCGTCGACGAAGACGCGATGGCCGCGGGCGGAAGGAGGGAGGAGGACGCGGCCGCGGCCCGGGGGGACGGAGGGGCGAGGGAGGGATGTGACGGGGACGGAGCCTGGGGACGCGGAGGGGCGAGCGGTTTCGGGTGCGGGTGCGGGTGCGGGTGCGGGTGCGGGTGCGGGTGCGGGTGCGGGTGCGGGTGCGGGTGCGGGGGAAGAGGGAGGAGCGAGGTGGTCGCGGGCAGTCGACCAGGCGCGTCGGGCGGTGCCGGAGGGGACGCGGAGGACGAGGACGACGCCGGCCGAGGCGCCGATGGCGACGAGGAGGACGCTCCAGACGAAGGCCGCGAGGGCGCGGGAGGCGCGACGCGTGCGCGACGGGACGTGGGGGCCGAGCGCGCCGGAGGGGGGCTGGCTCGTGCTCGTCGGGGGCGGGAGCGAGGGCCAGAGGTACGCCGCGCGCGCGCTCGCCGGGGCGGCGGGCACGAAGGAGGACGAGGGGAGCGACGACACGGTCATCGGCGCGACGCTCGGCGTCTCGCCGCTCGCACCGGACACGCTCGCGGGCGACGAGGGCGGCGGGAGCCAGGGGAGCGGGGTCGGCGTCGGGATCGGAGCGCGCACGGCCGGGTGCGAGGCGAGGATCGCGTCGGCCGAGCGCATCACCGCGCGCGGCTGCGTGGCGACCACGTCGTCGAGCTCGCCCTCGATCGCCTCGCGCGACGGCGACCGCTGCGTCCCGGGCGGGCCCTCGGCATAGACCTCGAGCAGGATGTCCTCGACGCGAACCTCCTCCGTCGAGTCGGCGGCCACACGCACGGGCCCGGCAGCGTCCGCGTCTCCGAGCTCCCCCGGCGACGATCCGAGCGGGAAACGAGGTAGCGGCGGCGCGGTCGTCTTCGGCATGTGGTTCCAGGTGGGACCGCCACCCGCGGGACCCGTGGGCATGTTCCCGATTCCGACGAGAACCGCAAGCCCTACGCGCATCGTCCTTTCCGTGGCGAGCATCGCGGCGAGCCCACTAGAGTGGCCGCCGATGATCCCGTCCTCCTCGGCCCCTCGCACGCTCGTGCTCGCGGCGCTCGCCTCCGTCCTCGTCGTTCGCGGCGGCGATCTGCACGCGCAGGGCACCGCGGCCGCGCCGCTCGCCGCGACGCGCGAAGCGCTCCGCTTCACGGGCGAGACTCCGGACAGGACGATCGCGGCGCTCGAGAAGCGCGCGCGCGCGCCGCAGGCGACGGAGGCCGATCGCCTCGCGGCGCTCGCCGGCGTCCTCACGCTCGCCGACCG
>JALHPN010000084.1 GCA_022842465.1 Polyangiaceae bacterium
GGCGACCTTCGGCGCGACGGCGGGCGCGCGCGGCGTCGCGACCGGAGGCGGATGAGCCGCGGGAACGCTCGGCGCGGCGGCGGCCGAAGACCCGAACGCGAGCCAGCCGAGGGCGACGAAGCAGACGGAGGCGCGACGCACGCACACGAGCGTGCACCGAGCATGCCGGAGCGGATGCCGCTCGTTCCTCGGAAAAGCGGCGCCTCCGCCTGGTGACCTTGGATCGTGGAGAGCCCAGCCGCTCGCGGACGGAGACCGCCCCGAAGGTCCTTCCGCGGCGCCGGCGCGGCGGACATACTCCAGGGGCCCGGGCCGCTCATGAACGACCTCATCGGACGCACGCGCGATCTCGCCGCGCTCGACGCGTGGATGACGGGCGGTGGCCGGATCGTGACGATCACGGGGCCGCCCGGGGCCGGCAAGTCGCGTCTGGCGCACGAGATGACGCTCCGCCGTCCCGGGATCGTCACCTGCGATCTGACGACGTGCCGCGAGGGGCCCGACGTCGAGCGCGCGCTCCAAGAGGCCCTCGGCGTCTCGCGGACGCGGCTCCCGCGCGTGATGGCCGCCGGAGACGTGATCGTCGTCCTCGATCCCGTCGAGCACCTCGTGGCCGTTGCGCGTGGGCTCGTCGAGGCGTGGTCTCGTGGCGGCGGGCGCTTCGTCGTCGTGTCGCGCGAGGCGCTCGGCCTCGCCTCCGAGACGACGATCCATCTCGGAGGCCTCTCCGAGGACGAGGCGATCGCGCTCTACGCCGCGCGCGCCGGACGACCAATCGAGGCGCCGACGGCCGCGGCGATCGTGGCGCGGCTCGATCGACTCCCGCTGGCGATCGAGCTCGCGGCTGCGCGCGCAGCGGTCCTTCCGGAGCGTGAGCTCCTCGCGCGCCTCGACGTCGGCATCGGCGCGATCGAGAGCCGGTCGTCCAGCCTGCGCGCGACGATTCGATGGTCGATCGATCTGCTCCTCCCCGAGGAGCGCCGTGCGCTGCTCGCGTGCGCGGTGTTCCGCGGGCCGTTCGACGGTCCCATGGCAGAGGAGATCGCGGGCGACGTCGGAGACCGGGGCGCGGGGGGCACCGTCGGCTCCGTCGTCGCGCTCGAGCGGAAGAGCCTCCTCCGTCGGGTCACGGAAGGCGGCGGAGCCCGGGTCGTCCTCTACGACGCCGTGCGCGAGGTGGCGCTCGAGGCGCTCACGCGCGAGGGGGGACGAGGCGCCGCGGCGGCGCGGCATGCGGCGTACTTCCAACGCCTCGCCGACGCGTGGGCCGCCGGCGGCGCGGCGCCGGAGCCGTACGTCGCCTTCGATCTCCTCGTCGCGTACGAGCATCTCGTCTCGCGCGACCCGCTCGCCGCGGCGCGGATCGCGCTCGCGGTCGATCAAGCGCTCGTCGGGCAGACCCCGTCGCGAGGGCACGTCGAGCTCCTGTCCTCGGCCCTCGCCAGCGCAGAGGCGGCCGGCGACCCCGTCACGACGGCGAAGGTCCTCCTCGCTCGTGCGCGCGTACATCGGCTGCTCGGCGCCGCGCTCCGCGCGAAGCGGGATCTGCGAGCGGCCCTCGCGCTCGTTCGTCGCGGTGGGGCCTCCGTCGTCCTCGGAGACGTGCTCAGGCTCCTCGGCGTCGTCGCCCGGCAGCTCTCTCGTCCGCTTCGCGCGCGCGTGCTGCTGCTCCGCGCGCTCGCGATCCACGAAGCGCTCGGCGAGACGCGCGCGGCCGCCGTCGTGCTGGACGACCTCGGGGTCGTCGCCCACGACCTCGGCGATCTCGTCCTTGCGCGCGAGGCCTACGAGCGTGCGCTACCGCTCGAGCGCGTGGCAGGCGATCGACGCTTCGAGGGCATCACCCTCGGTCATCTCGGGCTCGTGGCCCACGACCTCGGCGACCTCGCGCGCGCGGAGAGCTTTCATCGCGAGGCGCTCGCGATCCATCGCGCGATCGACGACCGACGCTTCGAGGGGCTCGCGCACGCCTTCCTCGCGGCGGTGATGCTGGAGCGAGGAGACGTCGACGCTGCCGAAAGGGCGCTCTCCGAGGCCTCCGCGATCGACGCCCGCCTCGGAGACGTGGACAGCGGCGCGCTCCTCGCGGGGATCGGGTGCGCGGTCGCGGCGGCCTCGGGGCGCATCGCGCCCGCGCGCGAGCTGATCCTCCGATCTCGCTCGGACCTCGCTGCACGCGACGACGATGCGCTCCGGCGTGCGCTCGACCTGTTCGCGCTCTCCGTCGACGTCGCGGAGGCGCGACGGGCCCGCACCGAGGGCCGCGACGACGATGCGCGCGCGCGTCTCGAGCGAGTCCACGGCGCCCTCGCGGAGGCGGGGCCTCCGGCCTGCATCGAGGAGCGGCTCGCGCGGCGCGTCGTCGGGCGACTCCTCGACGAGGAGTGCTCAGGAGCGACGAGGACGCTCGTCGCGGACGACGGCACCTGGTTCGAGAGCGGAGGCCGTCGCGTCTCGCTGCGAACACGGCGCGCGCTCGCGGGAATGCTCGCTCGGCTCGCGCGCGAGCGGGAGGTCGCGCCGGGGCGGAGCGTGGCCCTCGACGCCCTCTTCGAGGCGGGGTGGCCGGGTGAGACCGTGCTCGAGGCCTCGGCCCGACGGCGCGTGTACGTGGGGATCGACACGCTCCGCTCGCTCGGGCTCCGGAGCGCGATCGTCCAGCGGGATCGCGGGTACGGACTCGGGTCCGCGGTCGAGGTCCGCCCCGCTTTGAACGAAGTTTGAACGGCCGGCGCGGGGCGCGGTGCTACGGAATCGGCGTCATGCGACGCACTGCGAAGCCCTCGGCTCTCCTCGTTCTCCTCCTCGCCCCGCTCGCGTGCTCGTCGCGCGGAGGCGACCCTCCGGTGGCGTCACCGCCGGCCGCGGCGGAAGAGGACCCGGCACCGCCTGCGGCCGAGGCTCCGGTCGATCCGGTCGGCTTCCGCGCCGCGGGAGCGCTGCGCGAGGCGCGAGCCCTCGCGACGGCGACCCGTCTCGCCGACGGTCGCGTCCTCGTCGCCGGGGGCGAGCGGGACGACTATGGGATGCTCGCGACCGCGGAGATCTACGACCCGGAGACGGAGACGGTGACGCCCGCGGCTCCGATGCCCGAGCCGAGGGTGCACCACACCGCGACGTTGCTCGCGACGGGCGAGGTCCTCGTCGTCGGCGGCGGACAGGGCTCGGAGATCTCGATCCCGACCGGGGACGGCGTGCTCGCGTCGGCGATCCTCTACGACCCGAAGACGAACGCCTGGCGCGCGACCGGCGCGATGAAGGGTCCCCGCGCCGGTCACCAGGCGGTGGCGCTGGTCGACGGTCGTGTGCTCGTCGCCGGCGGCGGTGACCGCGTCGGGTACCCGTGCTCCTCGGGGCACCGGGGCTGCATGGTGGCGAGCTCGATCGGCAGCGCCGAGATCTACGATCCGGCGACGGCCACCTTCTCTCCGACGGGGACCCTCGCGCAGCCCCGGCTCGCGTTCAGGCTCGATGTCCTACCTGACGGTCGTGTCGTCGCGACCGGCGGCGCGGCGGAGAACCGTGGACTGACGAGCGTGGAGCTCTTCGACCCTGCCACCGGGGCGTGGTCGAAGGGCCCGGAGCTCGTGGGGCAGCGCCTCTATCATGCATCGGCCGTCCTCGGCGCCGAGCTCGTCGTCGTCGGGGGGAAGATCGCGAACGTCGCCCCCCTCACGACCACGGATCTCCTCGGGGCGGACGCCGCGGCGTGGAGGAGAGGCAAGAGCGTGAACGAGCCGCGCACCGGCGCGAAGCTCGTGCCCTTGCCTTCGGGGCGCGGCCTCCTCGTCGCGGGGAACAATCAGATGACGCACGAGGCGCTCGCGGACGCGCGCCTCTACGACGCGGCGCGCGACGCCTGGACCCCGATCACACCGCTCGCACGGGGGCGCTACAGCCACGTCGTCGTCCCGCTCCTCGACGGCACCGTCGTCGTCGTCGGCGGCCGCGACGACATGGGCGCCGTCGCTGCCGTGGAGCGCTCGCACGGGCCCTGAGCGGGCGGCTGGTCCATCCGTCGTCCATGGGCGACGGGATCGTGCGTCGTGCCGTGCGTGAGGCCCGATCACCCCCAGCGTGAAGGCGAAGATCACGTGGGTTCGCGTCGAGATCACGGGGAGCGCGGCTGGGAATGTAGGTTGCAGCGTGACCTCTCATGCGACGCTGGCAGATGGTTCTCGCGGGCTGTGTGGTTGTCTCCTCGGTCACGGCCTGCGGCGTCCCGCAGGGCGACGACGTCGACGACGGGGCGTCCGCGATCGAGGGGCGCCAGGAGGTCGGCAAGAAGGTGAAGGTCGACGGCGACGGGCTCCGTCTCCGTACCGGGCCTGCGACGTCGCGAACCGTCCTCGGCCTCCTCTACAAGGGCGACGAGGTCGAGATCCTCCAGGCCGAGCCGACGGACGGCTTCTACAAGGTGAAGGTGACGACCCTCGGCCGGGCGGGCCGCGAGGGCCTCGACGGAAAGGAGGGCTGGGTCGCCGGCCAGTTCCTGCTCGACGACGCGCCGTCCCCCGGATCGGCGGCGGACGGGGAGGAGCTCGGACCCGTGGACGGCGCCGAGACGCCGCCGAACGACGCGGCCACGTGCCAGGCGACCAACGGCAGCGTCGACACCGCGACGACCCTCGAGGACTTCTCCGACCACCGCTCGCTGCGCTTCCGGGACACGCTCGAGAACCTGCCGCTCGGCGCGCGCGAGGCCTGGTTCAAGTTCAACGTGAAGGACCAGGGCCTGAACGGGAACCCGGACGTGCGGATCTTCGTGAAGGAGGAGCTCGAGGTGACGGTCTTCTACGCCTGCGCGAACGGCGGCGACGCGTCGACCTGCAGCGTCGGTGACGCCGTGACGGAGGGGGCCCGCGCGGGCTGCAAGGGCGCGGGCCTGGTCGACCTCGCGTCGAGCTGCAACACGAATGACGAGAGCGGCGCCGCCCTCGTCCGCGTCCGCCGGCGCAGCGGCGATGCGACGCCCTGCTCGACGTTCACGATGGGCATCGAGATCAACTGACGGGCGGGTCACGTCCCATCCGGGCGCGTCGCGTGGTAGGACGGCGCGATGCCGATCCAGTGGTACCCCGGCCACATGACGAAGGCTCGGCGCCTCATCCTGGAGGCGATGCCGTCGCAGGACGTCGTCATCGAGGTGCTCGACGGTCGTTTCCCCCGCGCGAGCGAGAACCCGGTCGTGACCGAGGCGCGGCGTCATCGCCCGTGCATCAAGGTCCTCGCGAAGAGCGACCTCGCGGACCCCGACGTCACCGCGGCGTGGATCCGCGCGTTCGAGGCCGAAGTCCGTCCGAGCCCCGGTGACGGCCTGCCGCCGGGCAAGGTCGTCGCCGTGGCGCTCACGATGAACCGGCCCCAGGAGGCGACGACGAAGCTGCCGGAGCTCTGCAAGCAGCTCGCGCCGAACCGGGTCGGCCCGGGCAAGCCCGTCCGCGCGATCATCGTGGGCGTCCCGAACGTCGGCAAGTCCACGCTCGTCAACACCTTGATGGAGCGGAAGGTGGCGAAGACGGGGGACGAGCCCGCCGTCACGAAGGCGGCCCAGGTCTGCGTGCTCCGCAGCGGGATGGTGCTCACGGACAACCCGGGCATCACCTGGCCGAAGATCGAGGACGAGGAGACGGCCTACCGCCTCGCGTTCGGCGGCGCGATCCCCGACTCTGCCATCGACTACGAGGACGTCGCCCTCTGGGGGGCGAAGTTCCTGCTCGCGCGCTATCCGGACGAGGTCGTCCTGCGCTATCGCCTCGAGGACGTCCCCGTCTCGGCCGACGCCGCGCTCGACGCCATCGGCAGGCGGCGAGGGGCGCTCCGGAGCGGCGGGGTCGTCGATCGGCAGAAGGCCGCGAACGTCCTCCTTCGTGACTTCCGCTCGGGCGCGCTCGGTCGGATCAGCCTCGAGTCGCCCGACGACCACCGATGAGCGAGCTGCGAAATTTGGCGGTAGAGTCGCCCGCGTGAGCGCCTCCGCGTCGCCCTCCGACCTGCCTCTCCGTCTGTCGTTCCTCGACGACCGCGCGAAGGCGCGTGCCGTCGAGGCCGTGCGCGCGTTCGAGACGCACACGTGCGCGGAGCTCGTCGTCGTCGTGCGGAGAGCCGCTCGGAGCTACCCGGAGGCGCACCTCGCCGTCGGCGCCGCGTGCGCGTTCGCGGCGCTCGTCTTCCTCCTCTTCTCGCCCATCGCGTTCGACGTCAGGCTCATGCCGCTCGATACGGCCCTCGCGTTCGGGCTCGGGGCCGGCGCGTCGCTCTACGTGCCTGCGATCGGCCGCCTGGGCGTGCGCGCTCGGCGCCGGAGCGAGGCGCTCGAGACGGCCGCGAAGGCTGCCTTCGTCGATCTCGGCGTGACCCGCACGAAGGGCCGGACGGGCATCCTCGTCTTCGTCGGTGCCTTCGAGCAGGACGTCGCCGTCGTGTGTGACACCGGCGTGAGCGGCGAGGTCCGCCAGGCGATGGTCGCGGCGCGCCCGGCGCTCGGGGACGCAGTCCGGCGCGGAGACGTGAAAGGATTCGGCGCGACGCTGGAAGGGCTCGGCCCCGCGTGCTCAGCGTCGATGTCGCGCGCGATCGACGACGTGAACGAGCTCCCCGACGAGGTCGGATGAGCCCGCGTCTCGAGCGTGCGCTCGTGCGCCTCTCCGGCCGTCGCGACCCCGCGCGCGTCGCGGCCGCCGTCCTCGCGGCGGCGCTCGTCCTCGGTCACATCGCTCTCGCCTGGGCCGCGCGACCGGGGGGCGGCAGCTCGTACTCGGGAGGCAGCAGTCGGTCGAGCGGCGGCTCGTCGTCGTCGTCCGGCAGCGGCAGCAGTGACGGCGGCGGCGCCGAGCTCGTCGGTTGGCTCATCGTCCTCTGCTTCGAGCACCCCGCGCTCGGCATCCCCGTCACCCTCGGGGTCATCGCCTGGTTTTCCTACCAGCGCTTCGCGAGCCGCAAGGGGCACGAGTGGCAGACCGCCGTAGCCGCAGAGCCGTCTCCTCCGCCGCCGTCTCGGTTCACCGTGCCGCCGCGCACGCAGCTCGAGGCGCTCCGCGCCACCGATCCGGGGTTCTCCGTCGTCGTCTTCGAGGACTTCCTCTACTTCCTCTACGCCGAGATGCACCGCGCTCGCGGCGCCGGCCAGACCGAGAGCCTCGCGACCTGGCTCGGCGAGGATGCGCGCGCGGCGCTCCAGAACGACGGGAGCATCCACGAGGTCACCGGCATCGTCATCGGCGGCCTCTCCTACGACGACATCGACATCGACGCCGACGGGTCGGCGCGGATCACGGTCATCGTCGAGGCGAACTTCGTCGAGCGCCGTAGGCCTTCCGGGGAGGCGCGCTTCTTCGTGAAGGAGGAGCTCACGCTCGTCCGCGCCGCGGGGGCTCGCTCGCGCACGCCGGACAAGGCGCGCGTCTTCACGTGTCCCAACTGCGGCGCGCCGCTGGCGTCGATGCGTGGACGGCAGTGCGGGCACTGCCGCACGCTCGTCGAGACGGGCCAGAAGGACTGGGGGATCGAGGACGTCACGGAGCTCGAGCGGGAGCCTCGCGGTCCCCTCCTGACGTCGACCGTCGAGGAGCAGGGGACGAACCTGCCGACCGTGCACGATCCGCGTGCGCGCGACGCCTTCGTCGCCATGCAACGCAAGGACCCGACGCTGACCTGGCAGCGCTTCGAAGCGCGCGTGGCGCTCGTCTTCCAGGAGCTCCAGGCAGGCTGGGTCGCCCGCGATCCGAAGCGCGTACGCCCGTTCGTGAGCGACAACCTGTTCCAGTCGCAGCTCTACTGGATCGACCTCTACCTCCGCGAGAAGTGCGTGAACCGCACCGACGGCGCCCGCATCCTCCGCGTCGAGCTCGCCACGGCGACGACGGACGCGTTCTTCGACGCGGTCACGGTCCGCCTCTTCGCGACCGGGCTCGACTACACCGTGTCGGAGGACGGCAAGCTCCTCTCCGGCGACCCGCATCGGCCGAGGCACTACTCCGAGTACTGGACCCTCATGCGTGGCGCGCAGAAGCGCGCGACGCCTGCCGATCGCACCGATCGCCAGTGCCCGAACTGCGGCGCCCCCCTCACCATCAACATGGCCGGCAGCTGCCAGTACTGCGCGGTCAAGGTCACGACGGGCGAGTTCGACTGGGTCCTCTCGCGCATCGAGCAGGACGAGGCCTACGCGGGCTGAGCGCTCGCGGCGCTGCGCGCGTCGTGGAGCAGCTCGAGGAGGTCGGCCCACCGCTCGAGCGAGGCCACGCTCAAGTAGTCCGCGCGAACCCGCTCGTAGGCCGCGTCGCCGAGGCGGACGCCGAGCTCGGGGTCAGAGAGGACGCGAGCGAGCAGAGCCGCGGTCTCGGCGCGGTCCGTCGGGTCGTGCACGAGCAGTCCGTCGACGCCGTCGCGGATCTGATCCTGGATGCCGCCCACGGCGCTCGCGAGGACCGGACGCCGCTTCCACATCGCCTCCGTGACGGTGAGCCCGAACCCCTCCCGGAGGCTCTTCTGGACGATGACGGCGGCGTGGCGCTGGAGCGCGTTCACCATCGCGGCGTTCTCGTCCGCGTCATCCATCGGGAGCTCGACGAGGTGGACGCGACGGCGGACGGCGTCGGGGAGCGCCCTCCACGCCGCCTTGACCTCGGCGTGGACAGAAGGCCCCTCCGGATCGTCCGCCACGCCGCTGACGGACGGTCCGGCGAGGACGAGGTGCGTATCGAGCGGGGCGTCGGCGGCGTCCCCGCGGACGAGGCGCGCGAAGCTCTCCAGCACGCCGACGTGGTCCTTCATCCGATCCCAGCGCGACACCTGGACGACGAGCGGGACGTGCCAGAGCGGCGGCGTCCCTTCGCGGACGACGCGAGCTCGTCGCTCGACGCGTCCGGGCGTCCCGTCCTCACGGACGAAGACGGGGCCGACTTCGCTCATCGGCGCCGACACGAGCTCGCTGCGCACGAGCACGTCGCGGACGGCCTCCTCCGGCATGAGCTGGTTTTTCACGGAGAACGGATCGATGTTCGGCGGGAGGACGACGAACCGCTTCCGCGGTAGCCACGCCGGGGCGTACGCGCCGCGCGAGAAGGCCGCGACCGGGACGTCTGCGAGGTAGGGGCGGAGGAACCCCCAGCCCGCGTCGACGTGCACGCCGCGGTCCTCGTGCCCGATGTGACAGCGCCAGACCACGCGTGCCCCCTTCGCGACGAGGAGCGGGACGAGCCCGGCGGTCTGCGGATCGTGACAGATGACGACATCCCCCGGGCGCACCAGCCGCTCGAGCTCGGTCATGTTGGCGCGTGTGACGCGGTCGTACGCGGCGGCCTCGTCCGGACCGAGCGCCGAGCCGTCGCCCGCCTCGTCATGGAGCGCGTTGTGGAGGCGCTTCGTGATGCGGAAGAAGTCAGGCTCGCCCTCCATGACGACCCAGCGCACCTCGATCCCCAGCCCACGCGCGTAGCGGAGGAGCGATCGCAGCATCTCGGCGACGCCGCCGCCCACCGCGGTCGAGTTCACGTTCCACACGACGCGGCCCCCGAGGAGCTTCGCGATCGACGCGGCCCGCCCGGTCACGCGCGCGACGCGCTCCCCACCGACGAGCTCGACGAAGGGAGCCAGCGTCCGGGCGCTCACGTCCACCTGGAACATGCGGTCCCGAAGGTGCGAAACCCGTGCCTCGCGCCGGCTGGGCCGCGAGGAGCTCTACCAGCCGACCTTCTCCGCGACGACGTCCCCGATCTCGCGCGCGATGCGCTGATGGTACGCAGGCGCTCCATGGAAGCCGCACCCCGTCATCTCCTCCGGCGTCTCGACGCCGGGGACGACGGCGTGGACGCGGAGGTCTCCCGCGTCGTTCCGCTCGCGAGCGACGCTGTTGACGACGTCGATGAACTTCGCGCGGGCGACATAGCCGGGCACCACGAGGAAGATGTGCGCGTTCGGCGCGCGCGCGCGCAGCTGGTTCACGACGAAGTCCCGATAGACCGTCCGGAAGTCCGCGATGCCGTTGTCGACGGTGCCCTGGACGAGGACGATGACGTCGGGCACCCACGAGCCGAGGTCGAAGAGCGGCGGATCGTTCTGCCGGGCCGGATCGGGGTTCGCGCGCGGGTAGTAGTCGATGAGCCCGTCGACGTCGGTGGCCCACTTGCCGCGGGTGAGCCCCTTCCCGGAGTAGACGGTCCCCTCGATCTCGGCGCCGAAGCGATCGGCGAGGACCTGAGGCCACGCCTTTCGGAAGTTCTGGAACCTGCCGGCGTGATCGATGCCCCCGGGGCAGCGGAGCTCCGGAGCGTTCAACATCTCGATGCCGTACCCGGTGCCGTACGAGTCCGCCATCGCCTCGATGTGACGCGTCGCGCGCGGCGGGGGCGCGCGCAAGCTCCCGCCGTGGAAGTCGAAGCCGAGGAACTGCGTCACCCCGGTCTGCATCTCCGTGCGCTTGTAGAGCTCCACCTCGTGCTCGCCGGGTGGCAAGTTCGACGCGAGCTCGTAGGTGTGCGGGAGGTCGTCCGCCACCATCGGGAGCACGGACGTGACGACTCGATCGATCGCCACGTCCCAGAAGCTCGGCGCCGCGTCCATCCAGTCCCAGGCGAACTCCCGCAGCGTGACGGACACGGACGTACCGGAGAATCTCGCCACGATGCGAGAGCCTGGCCAGCTCGCCTTGGGGCCGGCAGGATCGGTCGTCTCGAAGCGGCCGATGAACTGCACCGCCGCATCGCCGCTCGGCGCAGGCTCCGTCGCCGTGGCGGCGGAGACGGCGGGCGGGGACGGCGGCGGCACCTCGGATACGGGGCCGGGGCCGACGGGCCCGGGCGCAGGTTCCTCCGCGAGGACGCCGCCCTCCGAGGGCGACGAGTCACACGCGATCGAAGGGGCGAGCGCGCAGGTGATGGCGAGGACGACACGGAGCGATGTCGTGGTCATGCTCGCCGGCATGCACGTTACGTGCTGCGAGACGAGCCCGCGACCGCGCTAGGATGACCGGGGTGTTCGTCGTCGCGCTCCTCGAGCTCCGGTCCAGCGTGGAGGCGGAGGCCCCCGTCCTCGCGGCAGAGCTCGGCGTCACGGCCTACGAGGCCGGTCTCCTCCTCCGGGCCGCGCCGCCCGTCCTCGTTCTGCGCACGGACGATCGGGCGCGCGCGATCGATCTGCTCGCGAAGACGCGGCGACGAGGTCACGACGTCGTGGCGTTCGATGCCGCGGCCGTCACGGCCTCCGACGCGATGATCACGCCGCGCGCGTTCTGCCTCGACGGCGACGACTTCGTCGCGCGGTCTGCGGCCGAGGCGCGGCTCCCGTTCGCGGACATCCTCGCCGTCGTGCGCGCCGTGCATCAGACCCGTACCGAGCGCACGACGACGACGAAGGAGAAGAAGACGAGCCTCGCCCGCGCCGCGCTCTCGGGCGGCCTCGTCTCCTCGAAGACGGTGGAGACGGAGACGACCAGGTCGACCGAGGCGCGCGAGCCGGTCGCCTACGTCTTCCGCGTCAGCGGCGAGCCGCCCTGGCTCCTCTCCGCGTCCCGGCTCCGGTACGAGGGGCTCGGCGCCCGTCTCGCGCCGACGCAGAACGAGAACTTCGAGGCGCTCCTCGCGCTCCTGCAGGAGCGCGCGCCCCGGGCGATCACCGACACGAGGCTCCTCGCGTTCCGGAGCACCTCCGAGACCCTCAGGACCGTGAGGTCGGGCGAGCAGCGCTCGACGTCGGCGAGCGCCGTCGACGTCCTCGCGCACGTCGTCGCGCTGGCGGCGAGCCGCCGCCGTCCGGGCGCCTCTTTGCCCTGAGCGGCTCCGTCATCGAGGCCGGCTCGAGCGCGGCGTCAGCGCGTCGGCCAGGAAGCGGCCGGTGGTCGACCACATGTCGTGCCATACGTCCGGGCCCGGGAAGTGCGTGGTGTCCGGATATTCATGTTGCTCGAGCGGTCCTCCGCCGCGCTCCACGTAGAGCGGTCGCAGCTTGGCCGCGAGCGCGCGCGCCCCGGTGGGCGGAACGTTCTCGTCGAGCGCCCCGTTGAGGAGGAGGACGGGGCGCGGGAGGAACGTCTCGCAGCGCGCGAGCGGTGACTCGGCGAGCACCTCCGCGAGCTCCTCCGGCACGACACCCGAGCGCGGCGTCCAGTCGGGGGTCCCGAGGACGGACGCGATCGCCGCGAGGCGGGGCTCCACGGTGGCCGCCGCGAGCGCGATGAAGCCGCCGAACGAGACCCCGGCGACGGCGACGGCCGGATGTCCTTCCCGGAGCAGGTGGTCGACGAGCAGCGGGACCTCGTCGCGCGCCTCGCGGACGAGGCGGAGCACCGTGGCGAAGCCCGGCATCTCGAGCGCGTTCGGCATCGTCCGCACGACGTCGCTGTGCCGCCGGCCATGGTGCGGAGCGTCGACGAGGACCACGGTGAGCCCTACGCTCGCGAGCAGCTCGGCCTCGCGCGCGAGCGAGCCCATCGCGCTCCGGAGCCCGTGGAAGAGGAGCACGGCGGCGCCTACCCGCGGCGCGGCAGGAGAGGGCGCGTAGGTCCGGATCGGCACAGGGCCCACGGCGCCGTCGCGAGGAGGCATGCGCGCCGAGCGTAGAGCACCCGCGGCGCTGCGCCAGCGTGGGCGAGCTGCTGCATACGTAACGATTTCGAGGACATCGCTTGCTTCTGCGGCGGGAAGCGCCTACTCGTCAGTTACGAATCATTCCTAACTGAGAATCATGATCCATGGCGTCCGGGTGCGGTGCGGGCTGGATCAGGACTTCGACGGCGAGGATCCGAGGAGAGAGTCATGACGATGGCATCGAGCGGAAGCGTGAAGAAGGCGATGATCATGGCGGCAGCCGCGTGTGCGGTCACGGGCTGCGCGGGCGCCGTCGCGGGCCCGCCGCAGAGCCCTCTGGTCGCGGGCCCCGGCCCTGCGACCGCCGGCGTTCATCCGAAGACGGAAGGCAAGGAGGAGGCGAGCAAGGACGTCGCCCGCGGGCCGATCTCGAACCAGTTCTGGTGGCCCGAGCGGCTCGATCTCTCCCCGCTCCGGCAGCATGCGGCGGAGTCCGACCCGATGGGGAAGGACTTCAAGTACGCCGAGGCCTTCAAGAAGGTCGATCTGAAGGCGGTGAAGAAGGATCTCGCGCAGGTGCTCAAGACCTCACAGCCGTGGTGGCCCGCGGACTACGGGAGCTACGGCCCGTTCTTCATCCGCATGGCGTGGCACAGCGCCGGCACGTATCGCGTGTCGGACGGCCGCGGTGGCGCCGGTGGCGGTCAGCAGCGCTTCGAGCCGCTGAACAGCTGGCCCGACAACGCGAACCTCGACAAGGCGCGTCGCCTGCTCTGGCCGGTGAAGCAGAAGTACGGAAAGAGCATCTCCTGGGCGGACCTCATGGTCCTCGCCGGGAACGTCTCGCTCGAGTCGATGGGCTTTCAGACCTACGGCTTCGCCGGTGGCCGCCGCGATCAGTGGGAAGCCGACATGGTCTACTGGGGACCCGAGAAGAAGTTCCTCGCGAACGAGCGCCACGGCGCGGACGGGAAGCTCGCCGCGCCGCTCGGCGCCGTCCAGATGGGCCTCATCTACGTCAACCCGGAGGGCCCGAACGGCAAGCCCGATCCGGCGTCTGCCGCGAACGACATTCGCCACGCGTTCGGCCAGATGGCCATGAACGACGAGGAGACCGTGGCGCTCATCGCGGGCGGGCACAGCTTCGGCAAAGCCCACGGCGCGGGCGACGCGGCCAAGTGCATCGGCGCCGCGCCGGCAGGGGCCTCCCTCGAGCAGCAGGGGTTCGGCTGGCACAACACGTGTGGGACGGGGAGCGGGAAGGACACGATCACGAGCGGCCTCGAGGGCGCGTGGACGTCGACCCCGGTTCGCTTCTCCCTCGACTACCTCTCGAACCTCTTCAAGTTCGAGTGGGTGCAGACGAAGAGCCCCGCCGGGGCCACGCAGTGGATCCCGAAGGACGGCAAGGGGGCCGGCACCGTCCCCGACGCGCACGACACCAAGAAGAGCCACGCGCCGATCATGTTCACCACCGACCTCGCGCTGAAGGCGGACCCCGCCTACCAGAAGGTGTCGAAGCGCTTCCTCGACAACCCGAAGGAGTTCGAGACGGCGTTCGCCAAGGCCTGGTTCAAGCTCACGCACCGCGACATGGGGCCGAAGGCTCGCTACCTCGGGGCCGAGGTCCCGGCGGAGTCGCTCCCGTGGCAGGACCCCATCCCGGCGGTGAGCCACAAGCTCGTGTCCGACGCCGACGTGAAGGATCTCAAGAAGAAGATCCTCGCCGCGGGGCTCACCCCCGGTGAGCTCGTGCGGACGGCGTGGGCCTCGGCCGCGTCGTTCCGCGGGACGGACAAGCGGGGCGGCGCCAACGGCGCGCGCGTCCGGCTCGCACCGCAGAAAGACTGGGCGGTGAACAACCCCGAGGAGCTCGCCAAGGTCCTTCCGCGTCTCGAGGAGATCCAGAAGACGTTCAACAAGCGCGCGGACGGGGTCAAGATCTCGATCGCCGACCTTATCGTCCTCGGGGGCTCCGCCGGCGTCGAGCAGGCGGCCAAGGCCGCAGGGGTCGACGTCGTCGTCCCCTTCACGCCCGGGCGCACGGATGCGTCGCAGGAGCAGACGGACGTAGCGTCGTTCGCCGTGCTCGAGCCGAAGGCCGACGGCCTCCGCAACTACTACGGCAAGGGCAACCGCCTCTCGCCGACGGAGATGCTCGTCGAGCGCGCCAACCTCCTCACGCTCAGCGTCCCGGAGATGACCGCGCTCGTCGGCGGCATGCGTGTTCTCGAGGCGAACACGGGGAAGACGAAGGACGGCGTCTTCACGAATCGTCCGGGCGCGCTGACGAACGATTTCTTCGTCAACCTGCTCGACATGTCCACGAAGTGGCAGAAGGCGGCGGCCGGCGAGGGACTCTACGAGGGCGTCGACCGCGCGACGGGGAAGCCGAAGTGGACCGCGACGCCGGTCGACCTGATCTTCGGCTCGCACTCCGAGCTCCGCGCCGTCGCGGAGGTCTACGCCGCGGAGGACGGCAAGCAGAAGCTCACGCAGGACTTCGTCAAGGCGTGGACGAAGGTGATGATGCTCGACCGCTTCGACGTCGGCGCCATGTGAGGGCAGAGGGGCGATTGTCCATT
This sequence comes from Polyangiaceae bacterium, assembly GCA_022842465.1. Classification (GTDB taxonomy): domain Bacteria; phylum Myxococcota_A; class Polyangia; order Polyangiales; family Polyangiaceae; genus Labilithrix. The sequence goes on from JALHPN010000084.1 coordinate 15,110, forward strand.
TCTTCCCCGACGAGATGACCCCAAGGTGCTGACGGCATGGGCTACGCGTCGCTCCGGGAGTGCATCGAGGACCTCGAACGGGAAGGGCACGTCCGCCATGTGACGGAGGAGGTCGATCCGCACCTCGAGGTCGCGGAGATCCAGCGCCGGGTCTTCGCGGCCGGCGGCCCGGTGCTCGTCTACGACCGGGTCCGCGGCTGCCGCTTCCCCCTCGTGTCGAACCTCTTCGGCACGAGGGACCGTGTCCGCTTCGTCTTCCGTGACGCCCTCGACGGCGTGCGGGCGCTCGTCTCTGCGAAGGTGGATCCGGGAGACCTCGTGAAGCACCCGGGGCGCGCCGCGCGCCTGCCGGGCGTCGCGATGCATCTCCTGCCGGTCCCGGTCCGTAGCGGGCCCGTCTTTGCGAACGAGGTGAACATCCGCGATCTCCCGCAGATCACCTCGTGGCCCGACGACGGCGGGCCGTTCATCACGCTCCCCCAGGTGTTCTCCGAGGATCCGGCGGCGCCCGGGCTTCGCGCCTCGAACCTCGGGATGTACCGCGTGCAGCTCGGGGGCAACGACTACGTCCCCGATCGCGAGGTGGGCCTCCACTACCAGATCCACCGCGGGCTCGGCGTCCATCATGCCCACGCGATCGCGCGCGGCGAGCGCCTCCCCGTGAACATCTTCGTCGGGGGACCGCCGGCGATGACGGTGGCGGCGGTGATGCCGCTCCCGGAGGGCCTCCCCGAGATCGCCTTCGCCGGCGCCCTCAATCGCCGCGGGGTCCGCATGGCGCGTCGCGGGCTCGGTCCCCACGTCCACGTCGACGCCGACTTCTGCATCCGCGGCACGATCGGTCCGTCCGAGACGAAGCGCGAAGGGCCCTTCGGCGACCATCTCGGCTACTACGCTCGCGCGCACGACTTCCCGGTCCTCCGGGTGGACTCCGTCCATCACCGCGCGGGGGCGATCTGGCCGTTCACCGTCGTCGGTCGTCCGCCGCAGGAGGACACGATGTTCGGCGAGCTCATCCACGAGCTCACGGGCCCGCTCGTGCCGACGGTGCTGCCCGGCGTCCGCGCCGTCCACGCCGTCGACTGGGCCGGCGTCCATCCGCTCCTCTTCGCGATCGGCAGCGAGCGCTACGTGCCGTACGCGGAGGCGTCCGCCCGCCGTCCGATGGAGCTCCTCACCCAGGCGAACGCGATCCTCGGCCAGGGCCAGATGTCCCTCGCGAAGTACCTCTTCATCCTCGCCGGCGACGACGCGCCCGGGGTCGACATCCACGACGTCGCGGGCTTCCTCCAGCACGTGCTCGCGCGGTTTTCGCCCGAGCGCGACCTCCATTTTCAGACCAACACGACGATCGACACGCTCGACTACTCCGGCACGGGCCTGAACCAGGGGTCGAAGGTCGTGGTCGCGGCCGTGGGCCCTCCGCGCCGGACGCTCGGCACGCGCCCCTTCGGCGACCTCGCGCTCCCGCCGGGCTACGCGGATCCGCGCGTCGCGCTCCCCGGCGCGCTCGTCGTCCGCGCGCCGCCCTGGACGGCGGAGAACGACGACGCCGCGCGCTTCGTCACCGCGCTGGAGGGATCACGCGCCCTCGCCGGATTCCCCCTCGTCGTGCTCGTCGACGACGCCGAGTTCGCGAGCCGCACGGTCGCGAACTTCGTCTGGGTGACGTTCACGCGCTCGAACCCGGCGCGCGACATCCACGGCGTCGGGGCCTTCACGGAGCACAAGCACTGGGGTTGCCGCGGCGCGGTGGTGATCGACGCGCGCATCAAGCCGCATCACGCGCCCCCGCTCGTCGAGGACCCGCGCGTCACGGCGAGGGTCGAAGCTCTCGCGTCCGGCGGCGGCTCGCTCCGCGGCCTCTTCTGATCCCGGCCAGCTGGTGAGCTGCGCCACCAGGTCGGACGGCGTCCCGCCCGAGCTCCGACGATCGAGGTCGCTCGCCGGCGTCTTCTGAGCGAAGCTGAGGTGCGCGCATGACCGTCCTCGTCGTCGCCGAGAAGCCGAGCGTCGCCCGTGACATCGCGGAGGTGCTCGGCGCGCGCGAGCGGGGCCAGGGCTTCTTCCGGAGCCCCACGCACGTGGTGACGTGGGCGATCGGCCACCTCGTCGCCCTCGCGGAGCCGCAGGAGATGAACCCCGCGTGGAAGCGCTGGCGGCTCGAGGCCCTGCCGATGATCCCCGCGTCCTGGCCGCTCACGGTCGTCCCCGAGACGCGTGACCAGTTCGAGGTCGTGCGGAAGCTGCTCGTCGCGAGGCAGGTCCGCGAGATCGTCTGCGCGACCGACGCCGGGCGCGAGGGCGAGCTCATCTTCCGCTACCTCTACGAGGCGGCCGGCGCGACGAAGCCGGTCAAGCGGCTCTGGATCTCGTCGCTCACGCCCGACGCGATCGCGGCCGGCTTCCGCGCGCTCCGTGACGGTCGCGCGTTCGACGGGCTCGCCGCCGCGGCGCGCGCGCGGAGCCGGGCGGACTGGCTCGTCGGGATGAACCTCTCGCGCGCGTACAGCGTCCTCCACGACGACAACCTCTCCGTCGGCCGCGTGCAGACGCCGACGCTCGCGATGCTCGTCGCGCGGGAGCTCGAGATCCGCGCCTTCGTCCCCGAGACGTACCTCGAGGTCGTCGCCTCGTTCGGACCCGCGAGCCCCTCCCATCCGGCGCCGCACGACGGGACGTGGTTCGATCCGAGGGGGAAGGGGGAGGCGAGCAAGCGCTTGCCCGCCGACGGCGCGACGGCGAACGCGATCGTCCTCCGCGCGCGCACCGGCCAGGCGCGCGTGCTCTCGGTCGAGCGGCAGACGCGGCGGGTGCCTCCTCCTCAGCTCTACGACCTCACCGAGCTCCAGCGGCACGCGAACCGGCTCTACGGCTTCACGGCGAAGCGGACGCTCGAGATCGCGCAGGCGCTCTACGAGAAGCACAAGCTCATCAGCTACCCGCGCACGGATGCTCGTCACATCTCGCGCTCGGTCGCGGAGACGCTCCCGGAGATCGTGCGTGCGATCGAGGCCCCCTACCGCGAGCGCCTCGCGCCCGGGACCGGGACGCGCCCGCTCGGATCGCGCTTCGTCGACGACGCGCGCGTGACGGACCACCACGCGATCCTCCCGACGACCAAGCAGGCGCCGGCGGGCCTGCCGAGGGACGAGCGGCTCCTCTACGACCTCGTGTGCGTCCGTCTCCTCGCCGCATGGCACGGCGATCACGTCTTCGCGGTGACCACGGCGGTGACGGAGATCGCCTCGCCCGGCGCGCGCGATCTCTTCACGAGCTCGGGAACGAGCGTCGAGAGCGAGGGCTGGAAGGTCATGGAGCGGCCGCCGCAGAAGGCGAGCACCGAGCCGACCCTCCCCGGCGGTCTCGCGGAGGGGATGCCGCGCACGGTGCTGGCCGTGAAGGCGGTCTCGAAGCAGACGCGCCCGCCGCCCCACTTCACCGACGCGACGCTGCTCACGGCGATGGAGACGGCGGGGCAGGCGCTCGACGAGAAGGAGCTGTCACGCGCGATGCGCGAGCGCGGGCTCGGGACCCCGGCGACGCGCGCCGCGATCCTCGAGACGCTCCTCCGCCGCGCCTACGTCGAGCGCGACGGCAAGACGCTGCGCGCGACGGAGAAGGGGATCGCGCTCGTCGACGTGGTCCATCCGCACGTGAAGAGCCCGGCGATGACCGGAGCGTGGGAGCACGCGCTCGCGCGGATGGAGCGCGGCGAGGTGGAGCTCGGCGCCTTCATGGAGGGCATCGAGCGGTACGTGCGCGAGGTGATCGGCGCCGTCGGAGAGGGGGCCCCGCCGAGCGCTCCGAAGAGGGGGCCGGTCGCCACGGCGCCGCGGGTCTCGCGCACGACCGACCTCGACGAGCTCCTCCGGGACACGTTCGGCTTCGCGTCGTTCCGCCCGCACCAGGAGGCCGTGTGTCGCGCGGCGGCGGCGGGCCGCGACGTGCTCCTCGTGATGCCGACCGGCGCGGGCAAGTCGCTCTGCTACCAGCTCCCCGGCCTCGCGCGCGGCGGGACGACGCTCGTCGTGAGCCCGCTCGTCGCCTTGATGGAGGATCAGGTCGCGCGCCTCGTGGAGCGTGGGGTCGCCGCGGAGCGGATCCACGCAGGTCGCTCGCGCCTCGATTCGCGGGCCGTCTGTCAGCGGTACCTCGCCGGCGAGCTCGACTTCCTCTTCATCGCGCCCGAGCGCCTCGACGTGCCCGGCTTCCTCGAGATGCTCGCGCGACGGAAGCCGACCCTCATCGCCGTCGACGAGGCGCACTGCATCTCGCAGTGGGGGCACGATTTCCGTCCCGACTACCGCAAGCTCGGCGAGCGCCTCCCCGTCCTCCGTCCCGCGCCGGTGGTCGCGCTCACGGCGACCGCCACGCCGGACGTCCAGCAGGACATCGCCCGCCAGCTCGGGCTCGCGGACCCGCTCCAGTCGATCCACGGCTTCCGGCGGACGAACATCGCCGTCGAGGTCGTCTCGTCGAGCCCGGCCTCGAGGCTCGAGGTCGTGAAGGGACTCCTCGCGAACCCGAGGAACCGCCCGGCGATCGTCTACGCGCCGACGCGCAAGGAGGCCGAGCGCCTCGCGAGCGCGCTCCGCGCCGAGGCGTACCATGCAGGCGTCTCCGCGAGCGCGCGTGAGGCGATCCAGTCCGCCTTCCTCGGAGGGAACAAGGACGTCATCGTCGCCACGATCGCGTTCGGGATGGGCATCGACAAGGCGGACGTCCGCACGGTGATCCACGTGGCGCTCCCCGCGACGATCGAGGGCTACTACCAGGAGATCGGCCGCGCGGGGCGCGACGGGGCGCCCTCGCGCGCGGTGCTCCTCCACTCGTTCGCCGACACGCGGACGCACACCTTCTTCCTCGATCGCGACTACCCGAGCGCCGACGTGCTCGCCGAGATCGTGCGGGCCGTGCCTCCGAGCGGGGCGACCACCGAGGTCCTCCGCCGGAGGGCAGGGCACGACGAGGACACGTTCGACAAGGCGCTCGAGAAGCTCTGGACCCACGGCGGCGTCGTCATCGACGGTGAGACCGTGGTCCGTGGTCGCCCCGACTGGCGCCCGGCGTACGAGGCGCAGCGCGCCCACAAGGAGGCGCAGCTCGCGGCGATGCAGCGCTGGGCGGAGTCCACGTCGTGTCGCATGCGCGGGCTCGTCGCGCACTTCGGAGATCAGAACGACTCGGGGCTCACCTGCGGGATCTGCGACGTCTGCGCGCCGCTCCTCGGCGTCGCGCAGCGGTTCCGCCCGGCGACGGCCGACGAGCAGCGCGCGGCCGAGGCCGTGCTCGCCTTGCTCCGCGTGCGGGACGGTCGCGGCACGGGCCAGCTCCAGCGCGAGCTCGAGGGAGACGCGCCCGGCAGTCGCCTGACCGATCGCGTGCTCGCCGCGCTCGTCCGCGCGGGGCTCGTCGCGATCACGCCCGCGTCGTTCGAGAAGGACGGAAAGACCGTCTCGTACCAGCGCGTCACGCTGGCCCGGGGCGCCGATCCGGGAAAGTCGCTCCTCTTCGCCGAGTCGCTCGCGAAGGAGGCTCCGCGGTCACGCCGGCCCCCGCGGGGCAGGAAGCCCCCTCGTGCGGCGGGGGCCACCTCGGGCGGAAAGGCCAAGCGGCCCCGGGCGAAGCGCGAAGGCTCGCCGCTCGTCGAGTCGCTCCGCGCGTGGCGGCTCGCAGAGGCGAAGCGGAAGCGGGTCCCCGCGTTCCGGGTCCTGACCGATCGCGTCCTCTTCGCGATCGCGGAGGCGAAGCCGAAGAGCGCCGCCGAGCTCCTCGCGATCGACGGCGTCGGCGAGAAGCTCGTCCGGGCGTACGGACGCGATCTCCTCTCGATGGTCACGGCGTGACCAGGGGGCAGCCGGCGCCATGCTAGGTTTCCGCCCGCGGCGATGAAGTTCGAGCAGCTCGATCGACGGATGCGTGTCTACGAGACCGCGCACGACCACTGCGTGCTCCCGGGCATCCACATGGTCGCGCGGATCGACGGGCGCTCCTTCTCCCGCCTGACTCGCTCTCCGCAGTACGCGCTCGAAGCGCCGTACGACCTCCGCTTCCGCGACTGCATGGTCGCGACGCTCGAGCACCTCTTCACGGCGACGGGGTTCTCGGTGCTCTTCGGCTACACGCAGAGCGACGAGCTCTCGCTCCTCTTGCGGCGGGACGAGGCGCTCTTCGGCAGGAAGACGCGGAAGCTCCTCTCCGTCCTCGCTGGCGAGGCGAGCGCGCGCTTCTCCGTGGCCTTCGGCGCGGTCGCCGCGTTCGACGCGCGCATCTCGCAGCTGCCCGACGTCGACGCCGTCGTCGACTACTTCCGCTGGCGTCACGAGGACGCCCTCCGCAACGCGCTGAACGGCCACTCCTACTGGTTGCTCCGGAGGCAAGGACTCGACGACCACGCCGCGACCACGAAGCTGAAGGGCGTCTCGGTCGCCGACCGTAACGAGCTCCTCTTCCAGGCCGGCATCAACTTCAACGATGTCCCGGCCTGGCAGAAGCGCGGGATCGGGATGGTCTGGAAGGAGGAGGAGCACGTGGGGATCGACCCGCGGAGCGGCGCCGAGGTGCGGTCGACCGACCGGCGCGCCGTGGCCGACTTCGACCTCCCTTCCGGGACGGCCTTCGAACAGCTCGTCCGCGGCATCGTCTGCGAGCAGGGCTCTCTCTCTCGCTGAGCGTGCCGAGCGGTGTGCGACCCCGCGTCCGCCTGCGGGCGGGTTAGGATGGTGGGCGGTGGATCTCCGGTGTGACAACTGCGGTGCCGCGCTCGTCGTGAGCGGCTCGGAGCGAACGACGCGGTGTCCGTACTGCGCGTCGCCTTCCATCGTCGAGCGCCCGCCCACGCGCGACCAGCCCAGCCCCACGTTCACGCTGCCCTTCGTCGTCGGGCAGGAACGCGCTCGCGAGGTCGTCCGCGGGTGGCTCGCGTCGCGCGGGTTCTTCCGGGAGCCGCAGCTCCGGAGCGCGACGATCGAGGAGATGCGCGGGGTCTACGTGCCCGCGTATCTGTACGCGGCCGTCGCGCGATCCGCGTATCGCGCGCAGATCGGCGAGGAGTACCAGGAGACGGAGACGTACACGGACAAGGACGCCAACGGCAACACCGTCACCCGGACGCGCACCGTCACGAAGACCGAGTGGCGCGATCTGGCCGGCCGGCACGCGTCCTACGTCATGGACGTGCTCGTCACGGCTTCGCGCGGGCTCGCGAACGCTGAGCTCGAGAGCGTCGAGCCCTTCGATCTCCGGCAGATGCGCCGATACTCGCCGGCGCTCCTCTCCGGCTGGATCGCCGAGGAGCCCACGCTGTCGCTCGACGACTGCGTACGCTCGGCGCGCGGGGAGGCGCTCGCCAAGGTCGGCCGCGAGCTCGATGCGTTCATGCCGGGCGACCGCCACACCGGGCTCACGTTCCAGACGGACCTCGAGCACGAGACGGCGGCTCTCCTGCACGTGCCCGTGTGGGTGCTCGCCGCGCGCCACGATCCGCAGAAGCCGCCCGTACGCATCCTCGTCAACGGGCAGACGGGCCTCACGCACGGCGTGGCGCCGCTCTCGTGGCGTCGCATCGCCGTCGTCGTCCTCCTCGTGATCGCGGCGCTGCTCGCGCTCTTCCTCGCGCTCTCGGTCCGAGGCTCACGATGACCGCGTACGCGTGCGAAGGCTGCCGTTCGCCCGTCGAAGCCGAAGACCTCCGCTGCGCCGTCTGCGCACGCGCGACACCTGCTCGGAGCCAGCACCACACGAGCCCTGCGGCGCGCGTGCTCCGCTGCGACGGGTGCGGGGCGGCCGTCGCCTACGTGGCCGAGGTCCGCGCGCCGAAGTGCGCGTTCTGCAAGCACGTGCTCCACGTCGAGGAGCCGGCAGATCCGCTCGAGGTGGCGGAGTGGCTCCTCCCGTTCGCGGTGACGGCGGCCGACGCGAGCGTCGCGCTCGGCACGTGGCTCCGCTCCCTCGGGTTCTTCCGCCCGGGCGACCTCGCGGAGGCAGCGAAGCTCGAGGGCCTCACGGCCATCTCGTGGTGCGGGTGGCTCGTGGACGGCGACGCGCACGTGAGCTGGACGGCAGACTCGGACGCCGGCGCGGGGCGCTCGGCGTGGGCTCCGCACGCGGGCGAGACGCCGCTGCCGTTCCGGAACGTCGTCGTCCCCGCGTCACGCGGGCTCCGGCTGGACGAGTGCGTACGGCTCGTCCATCGGTACGACCTCGCGCCGCTCGTGCCGATCGGGCAGGCCGCTCCCGGAGCGGTCGTCGAGCAGTTCGACGTCCAGCGATCCGCGGCGCGGCGCAACGTGGTGGAGGCGCTCGAGGGCGAGGCGGCAGCGCGGATCACGACGAACGGCGTCGTGCCCGGCTCGCGTTTCCGCAACGTCCACGTCGCCGTGCTCCTGCGGTCGCTCTCCACCCGTCGCATCGTCCTTCCGGCGTACGTGCTCTCGTACCGTTACCGCGGCGAGGTCCATCGCGCGATCGTGCACGGCCAGGACGCGCGCCTCACGTTCGGAAGCGCACCATGGTCGTACCGGAAGATCGCCGCCGTCGTCCTCGTCGTGGCCCTCGTGGTCGCGGCGATCGTCGCGAGCGTGGCCGCATCGCGGTGATCGAGATCAGGACGACGACGGCTTCCGCGCGCGGGGATCGTCCTCGAGCCGCGCGAGCAGCGTGGCGGGAGGGAGGACCTCGAAGCCGAGGTCCTCGGGGTAGTGCCGGATGTTCCCCGTCACGATCGCGTCGGCGCGACCCGCGAGGGCGACCTCGACGAAGATGCGGTCACCCTCGTCGTGCATCGGTCTCCCGTAGGCCGGCGTGGAGCCGACGTCCTCGCTTCGCTCACGCACGAGGGCGAGGAGCTCGGTCAGTCGCGCGCGCGGCGCGGCGCGGAACTTCGGTCGCTCGAGCACCTCGTGGTACTCCGCGAGGAGCCGCGCGTCGACGAGGACCGTCGCCGATCGCCAGATCGCCCCGAGCGCGCGATCCGGGACGCTCCCGGGCTTCAGCAGCGTCGAGACGAGCACGTTCGTGTCGACGACGAGGCGCACGTTCACCAGGCCGACGCGCGATAGTCCTTCAAGAACTTCCCCCACACGTGCTCGCCGGTGAGGAGCCCCGAGAAGAACGGGTCGCAGATGCGCGCGGCGCCGTCGACGATGTCGAGCGGCGGCTGGAAGTCGTGACGCTCCTGCTTCCGACGCGAGAGCTCGGCGGGGTCCTCGTCGGTGACCCAGCCCGTGTCGACGGCGTTCATGTGGATCCCGTCCTTCACGTAGTCCGGCGCGCTCGTGAGCGTCATCATGTTGAGCGAAGCCTTGGCCATGTTCGTGTGGGGATGCTTGTCCGTCTTCGTCCCGCGCGAGAAGACGCCCTCCATCGCCGAGACGTTGACGATGTGCTTGTCGCGGCTCGACGTGCGCATCATGAGCGGCTTCAGCTTCGAGCAGAGGATGAAGGGGGCGATGGCGTTGACGAGCTGCACCTCGAGCATCTCGGGGGACGGGACGTCGGCGAGGCGCAGGCGCCACGAGTTCGTCGCGCGGAGATCGACCTGCTGGAGATCCTGATCGACCCTGCCGGCGGGGAAGACCTCGGCGTCCCTCGACGCGTCGTCGTACGCGCAGGGTAGCTGCGAGAGGGCGGCCGATGCGCGGAGGCCGAGACCGGGACCGTCGCCGCCGCGCCATGCGAGGAAGCCCGCGGCCTCGTCACCCGCGCGCGCGCGGTGCTCGGCGTCTCGCTCGAGCGCGCCCAAGAGACGCTCGTGGCCGGCGAGGCGCGCGCGGACGTCGGGGGGAAGCTCGGAGGCGGGCCGCGACTCGAGGTCGAGGAGGTGCGCGTAGAACGCCGCCGGGCGCCGCACGGTCTGGGCGGCGTTGTTGACGAGGATGTCGAGGCGGTCCTTCGTACGCTCCAGGTACCGGGCGAAGAGCTCGACGCTCGGGGCGTGGCGGAGATCGAGGCCGTGGACCTCGAGGCGCGCCTTCCAAAGCTCGAAGTCCGCCTCGCGCGCGTAGCGTGCGGCGGCGTCGCGCGGGAACCGGGTCGTGACGACGACGTGGGCGCCGGCGCGCAGCATCATGAGCGCGGCCTGGTAGCCGATCTTGATCCGCGCGCCGGTGATGACGGCGACGCGACCGGCGAGCGACGCGGTCTGGAAGCGCTTCGCGTAGTTGAGGTCCGCGCACGCCTCGCACATCGCGTCGTAGAAGAAGTGGAGCCGCCGGTATGGCGCCTTGCAGACGTAGCAGTCGCGAGGCTTCGCGAGCTCGGGCGGCGCAGTCGGAGGCGGCGGGGGCCGTTCCTCCACCGCGGCGCCGACGAGCTGGGCCGGCGCGACGAACACGTCCGCCTGACGCGCGAGGCGGATCTCGGTCTCGGCGCGCAGCTCGCGGTCGTGCGTCTCCTGCCGTGCGCGGTCGAGGCGGCGGAAGGCGCGAGACAGGTGCCTGTGCTCGTCGCGCTCGGGCCGCGAGACCCTGCCGGCCGCGACGAGGAGCGCCCGGCGCACGTCGAGCGAGAGCGACGCGAGCCGGCTGCGGTCCTCGGCGATCGCCTCGAGGAGGGCTACCGCACGCGCGACGTCGTCGGGGGTGAAGTCGATCACGGAGGCCGGCTTCTAGCGGATCTCGCGCGTCGCGACGAGCCGCCCCGCGAAGGGTCGCCTCAGGCGGGCGCCCGCAGGTGGATCTCCCTCCCGAATGCGAGCCACGTGAGCGCGACCACGACCGGGACGGCGGCGAGGTACACCACGCCGACCGGCGAGCCGCCTGCCCGCGTGACCACGAAGTGTGTCAGGAGCGCGAATGCCCCGAGGATGGGCACCATCGCCAGGTCCCGCCGCCCGACGAGACAGGCCACCGCCGAGGCCGACCAGAGCGCGGCGAGGAACGCGCCGACGAGGTGGCTGTAGAGCGGCTCGATGCCGTGCCACGGGTTTCCGGCCAGGATGCGGCTCGCTTCGAACGCTGCGGCCGCGAAGAAGACGACCGCTGCGCCGACGCCGGCGACCTTTGCGGTGGACGATCTCGTCATGGGCTCACCTCCCCGCGTCGGAGACGTGCAACGCGAGTGCCGACGGCGCGGAGCGCGTCCGTGGCCGGATCAGGGCGCATCGATCCCCGTCTCGAGCGCCTCCGCCCACGCGGCACGTCGGAACACGGCGAGCTCGGCTGGGCTGATCGGCGGGCAGGGGACCTCCCGACCGGGACGATCTTCGCACGTCGGCTTCGGCTCCACCGTCACGGCGAGCGGGGTCGCGCGCGTGATGACCGCGTAGAGCACCATGGCCGAGACGATGCTCCCCGGGTACCCCGGGTGCTCGCGATCGGGATGGTGCAGATCGATGTCGGGGAGCTCCCGCCACACCCGGAGCCACGCGAGGCTGCCGGCCGCGACGGGCACCGCGCGCTGCCTCCCGAGCGCGAGCTGAGGCTCCGCCATCTCGACGAAGAACAGGTGACCCTCCTTGTCGGGGTAGGGCGTCGCGTAGAGGACGGGCATGGCCCCGGACGCGCGGGCGGCGTCGATGAGGAGCGTCGCGTGCTCGACGAAGTCGTGGTGCGGAAAATCGAGCTCTACGAGGCCGATGCTCTCGGCGATGACGATGACGTCGTACGCGCCCTCCCGGATCGTCGTCGCGAGGTCTCGCCCCAGCGAGTCGCCGTCCCGCCAGAGGTTTCGGAGCGTCTGGCCGCCACGGGTGAAGCCCTCCGCGGCGATCCGCGGGCAGGCGAGGGGCGCCGCCCCGGAGAGCTCCGAGAGGATCCGCGGCAGGTTCCAGAAGTAGATCTGGCTGTTGCCGACGAGGAGCGTGCGCAGCGTCCGTCCGGGGGGGCCTGCGCATGCCCCGAGCGGCAGCGCGGCGTCGGGTGTCTCGGCCGCGGTCGGCAGAGGCGCCGAGACGGCGGGGGGCGTCGGCGCGAGGGGCGGGGCGTCGTCGCGCGGCGGCTCGAAGCTCTCGCCGGGCGCGAGCGCACATCCCACGAAGGGGAGGGCCAGGAGGAGTCGGCGGGTTCGCATGCGCGCCATCGTGGGTCGCCCCGCGCGAGCGCGCTCTCCGGCGAAGGGCCGCTGCGGCGGGGAGCCGAGCTCAAGGCGGCGGGTCGCAGGGCGCAGGCGTCGTGGTGAGGCGTCGGATCGTCCTCGCGAGCTGGTCGAGGTCGGCGGGCTTCACGATGAGATCGGAGAAGCCCGCCTCGCGCGCGGCGCGGCGGTCGCTCTCCTGGCCGTAGCCCGTCACGGCGACGAGCGGGAGCCTCTCGTGACCCGCGCGCGTGTGGATCCGCCGCGCGAGCTCGAAGCCGTTCATGTCGGGGAGCCCGATGTCGAGGAGGCCGATCGCCGGCGTCGTCGCGTCGAGGAGCGCGAGGGCCGCGGCGGCGTCGTGGGCGACGGCCACGTCATGGCCGAGCGCCCGCAGCGCCTCGGCGAGGAGGTCGGCGGCGTCCACGTTGTCGTCCACCACGAGGACGTGGAGACCGGCGCGCAGGGCCGCGCTCGAGGTCGCGCCGGCGGGCCTTGCCTCTGCGTTCGCGCCGATCGCGCTCGGAAGCGACACGACGAAGGTCGCGCCGCGACCTTCGCCCTCGCTGCGCGCTTCGACGGTGCCGCCGTGCAGCGAGACGAGCGACCGCACGATGGCGAGGCCCAGCCCGAGCCCGCCCGCCGCGCGGTCGAGCGCCTGCCGCTCCTGGACGAAGCGATCGAAGATCGTGGGGAGGATCTTGGCCCGTATCCCCATCCCGTCGTCCTTCACCTCGATCCGCACGAGGCCGTCGGAGAGCGAAGCCGTGACGGCGATGTGCCCGCCGCGCGGGGTGTACTTGCCCGCGTTGTCGAGCAGGTTCGCGAAGACCTGCGCCAGTCGGACGGGGTCGGCGTCGACGACGAGCCCGGCCGGGACCTCGACCGAGAGCGCATGCGCCTGCTTGTCGAGCTGAGGTCTCGAGAGCTCGACGGCGGCGGCGACGCACTCGGCGACCTCCACCGGACGCCGCACGAGGGTGACCTTCCCCTCGAGCATCCTGGAGACGTCGAGCAGATCGTCGACGAGGCGCACGAGGTGTCGCACCTGCCTTTCGATGACCGCCCGCTCCTTGCGGAACGGGGCATCGTCGCCGCGCAGCTTCATCATCTCGATCGCCGTCACGATCGGGGCGAGCGGGTTCCGGAGCTCGTGCCCGAGCATCGCGAGAAACTCGTCCTTCGCGCGGTTGGCCTCCTCGGCGAGCTGACGCGCCTCGGCCTCCGCGGTGACGTCACGCTGCGTGCCCCACGCGCGGATGAGCATGCCGCCCTCGACGACGCCGACGAGGCTGTTCTGGAAGATGCGCGGCGCCCCGTGCCGGTCCACCTCCAAGGACTCGACCCCTTCGAGGCGGTAGCCGCTCTCCACGAACGCGCGTAGGTACGCGACGTTTTTCGGATCGTCCTTCACGAGGAGCTGATCGATGCGGGCGCCGACGAGCGCGTCGGCGGCGTCGTAGCCGTACATCCGCGCCATCGCGTCGTTGCACTCGGCGAGGTACCCCTCGCGATACATGGCCTCGACCTGGGTCGCGGCGTCGGCGCCGACGGGAATGGGCGTCGCGAGCTCGGCACGCCAGATCCCCTCCGTGCTCTGGGCGACGAAGAGCCGATACCGCGTCTCGCTCACCTGGAGTGCGTCGGCGAGCGCCTCGGCGCGACGCCGCGCCGTGACCTGCTCGGTGACGTCGAGGACGACGCCTCGCATGGCCCCGGCTCGTCCGTGCTCGTCGCGGACGACGTGGCCCGAGGCGCTCTGCCAGCCCGTCGTGCCGTCGGGCCGGACGAAGCGGAACTCGACAGCGTACGAAGTCCCGCGAGCGAGCGCGTCGGCGACCGCGCTCGCGACCGCCGGGCGGTCCTCCGGGTGTACGAGCGAGAGCCAGGCCTCGTAGGTCCCCGCGAAAGCGCCGGGATCGAGCCCGAAGATTCGCTCGATGTTGGGTGACCACGAGACACGGTCCTCCGAGACGCTCCATTCCCAGGTGCCGACCTTGGCGGCCTCGAGCGTGCCGCGCAGGCGCTCTTCGCTGTCGTGGAGCGCACGCGCGAGCTGCTGCTTCTCGGCGACGACGAGGGCGAGGCGATCCCTCTCGGCTTCGGCGTGCTCCTTCGCAGCGAGCTCGGCCGTCACGTCCTTGTACGTCACCGCGATGTACGCGACCTCGCCGCTTCCGTCGCGGAGGGGGAAGAAGGTGCAGGCGATCGCGACGCGGTTCGCCTCGGTGACCGCGACGTGTCGGAGCTCCTTCGGGTCGTACCAGAAGGTGGGCGTCTCGACCGTCTCGCCGCGGAAAGCGCGGCGGAGACCGTCGGTCAGCCCGACGCCCGCGGCGACCTCGTCGGAGAGCACGCTGTACTCCGGCGGGGGCACGGCGCCGAACATCGCGCGATAGGCCGTGTTCGCGACGACGGGGTGTCCTTCGACGTCGAAGAGGATGTGCGGCACGGGCGAGTGCGCGAAGAGGCCTTCGAGGAGCGCGAGCGGATCGGGGATCCTCGCGAGCTGCTGGCGGACCTCGGGGGCCACCCGCTCGTCGGCGTCACGCTCCTGGTCCTTCGACGCGCTCATGCTCCCTCAGCGAGCATAGCCATCCCGCCGGAGCGAAGAGAGGTCGAGCGTGCGGTCTCGGCGGGAATCGCGCAGGCGCCGGTGGTCGACCTCGCGGCCGGTTCACGCCGGCGCGTCGTCGACGTAGCCCCGTGGACCGGGCGTGTAGAGAAGGTCGACGGTTCGGGCGTCGCGAGCGGCGCGCGGCTCCGGAGGCGGTGGACGAAGTCCGGGTTCGCGATGAACGGGCGCCGAACGAGACGAGCTCGGCGCGGCCCGACGCCAGCGCCAGCTCGGCGCGCTCGCTCGCGACCGGCGAGCTCACGGAGGTCCTCGGGGCGTTCGCACCCCCGCCGCTCCTGCCGTACCTCGCCTACCCGGTCGCGCGCAACGTGTCGCCCGCGCTTCGTGCGATGATCGACGCCGTCGTCGCCTACGTGGGCGAGCGCGACGGCTATCTCGGGCGAGAGCCCGGCGCTACGCTCGGAGGGTGACGAGCGCCCCCCCCGAGCTCGACGCCGCGCGCCCGCCCCAGGCGGAGGCGGAGGACACGGGGCCGCTCGCGATCGGGGCCGTGGTCGCGGAGCGCTACCGGGTCGTCGCGCTCCTGGGGATGGGCGGCATGGGCGCGGTCTATCGCGTCGAGCACGTCCACATGCGGAAGGAGCTCGCCCTCAAGGTGCTCCACGCGGACGCAGCGCGCATGCCGGAGATCGTCTCGCGCTTCGAGCGGGAGGCGATCGCGGCGTCGTCGATCGCGCATCCCAACGTCGCGGCCGCGACCGACTTCGGAAAGCTCGAGGACGGCGCGTTCTTCCTCGTCCTCGAGCTCGTCGACGGTCGCAGCTTGCGCGACGAGCTCGCCGGCGGCCCGCTCGTTCCCGAGCGCGCGATCCGGATCGTCCGCGCGATCGTCGCGGCCGTCGCCGCCGCGCACGACAAGGGGATCGTGCATCGCGATCTCAAGCCCGAGAACATCATGCTCGTGAAGCGCGACGGCGACGACGACTTCGTCAAGGTCCTCGACTTCGGGATCGCCAAGGTGGCCGAGCCCGATTCGCCGCGCGTGGGAGCCGGTGCACACGCCTTGACCCGGCTCGGCACGATCATGGGGACGCCCGGTTACATGTCGCCGGAGCAGGCGCTGGGGCAGACCGTCGACGCGCGCTCGGACCTGTATTCGCTCGGGGTGATCTTCCACGAGCTGCTCGTGGGCGAGTGCCCGTTCACCGGCAGCGCCGTCTCCGTCCTTCGGAAGCACCTCGTCGAGCCGCCGCCGCCCCTGCCGTCGGGGGTCACGGCGGGAGCCAGCGACGGGCTCCAGGCGGTCCTCCACCGGCTCCTCGCGAAGGAGCCCGCGGCGAGGTTCCAGACCGCGACCGAGGTGGCAGACGCGCTCGACGAGGTGATGCGTACGCCGGCTGCGAGGGTGGTGGTCGCGCCTGCCGCCGAGCCTCCGCGATCGCCGTCGTCTCCGAGCACGCCGCGGGCGTCGGGTCGAGCGCGCCTCCTGCTCGCCGCCGTCGTGCTCGGCGGCGCGACGCTCTTCGCGGCGCTCGCGTCGCGTTCGGAGACGCCTGCGTCGAGCGGCGCCGCGCCGATTCGCATCGCGTCGCGCCCGTCCGAACCGCTGGCGTCCGCCATCGCGAGCGCCTCCTCCCTCGCGGCGCGCGCCGCCGCGCCCGCGCCCGAGCCCGCGCCCTCCGCGGCTCCGAGCGGGAGTGCGTCCGCCGGCGCGTCGCGTCCGCCGTCCCGGCAGCCGCGGAAGCGAAAGACCGGGCCGGGCGGGATCTACATCCCTCCGCTCGGGGACCTCTTCAAGTGACGAGCACGACGCGCGCGGGAGAGACCGCGCGCGTCACGGGCACGTGAACGTCCCGTCGCTGCGGCACGCGCCGTCGGCGTCGCACGCCTTGACCTCGGCGGTCTCGAAGCAGCTCGGATCGCCGGGCGGGCACAGCTTGCAGCTCTGCCCGCACGTCTTCCCGCCGCACGGCGCGTACGGCGCGGCCTCGCAGACGGGCGCCGTCGGCGTGCAGCTTCCGTCGGGCTGGCACTGCTTGACGACGGCGGCCTCGACGCAGGACGGATCCGTCGGAGGGCAGACCGAGCACGTGTCTCCGCACGCCTTGCCGCCGCAAGGCGTCCACGCCGAGCCGGCGTCGACGGCGGGCTCCGGCGCGCACACCGGCGCTTCCCCGGAGCAGCGTCCCTGCGCGTTGCAGGCCTTCACCTCGGCGGTCTCGAAGCAGTTCCGCGCGCCGGGCGGGCAGAGCTTGCAGCTGTCGCCGCAGCTCTTCCCGTCGCACGCCGCCGTCGCGCGCGCCACGACGTCGTCGGTGACCGCGCCGGTCGTCTCCGGCGCCCCCGTATCCGTCGTCGCCGCGCAGGCGACGAGGGTGAGACCGACCACAAGCGAACCCATCCGAAGCGAACCGTTCATCGTGAGCACCTCGCCTTCTGATTCCCGACACGCGTCGTTCCGATCACCGAAATCGACAGGGCGCGCGCGATCGCGGTGGTGTCAGGGAGATCCAGCGTCGACGCACGTGACCGGCGCCGAGACGCAGGCTCCGCTCGCCGAGCATGCCTTCAGCTCCGTGGTCTCGAAGCAGCTCACGTCGCCGGGACGGCACACGCGGCAGGACACGCCGCACGCCTTGCCGCCGCAGGGAGACCAGCCGGCGTCCACGTCGGTGCCGGCATCGAGCGAAGAGCCCGCGTCGAGCTCGTGGATCGAGACCACGTCGTCGAAGCTCGCGTCCCCGGGAGCTCCGGGGTCGTCGGAGAAGCGTCCGTCGCCTTCGGGGTCGATCCCGTCGAGAGTCCTGTCGGGCGGGAGCTCGCCCAGGCTCACGCGCGTGCCGCACGCCGCGACGAGCGCGACGAAGGACGCGAGGAGCCCGAGCGGCGTCCGCCTCCTCACGGGGTGTCGTCCCCGAGCGTGACGAGGAGCTCGCGCAGACGAGGCGCGTGCGGGCTCGCCGGATGGGAAGCGAGATAGGCGCGGACCCCTTCGCGCGCGCGCTCGGGCTCGCCCGAGGCGGCGAGGAGATCGATGCGGAGGACGCGCGCCTCGTCCTCGAACGTGCCGGACGGGAACGTGCGCGCGTGCGCGTCGAGATGGGCCTTGGCCGAAGCGTGATCGTGGCGGGCGAGGGCGTCGCGGGTCTGCGCGAGGAGGCGGAGCTCGTCGGCGAGGGAGGGCGGGGGCGAAGCGGAAGGGGAAGGGGAGAGGACGGGGCGGACGCGAGGCGTGGCCTTCGTGTCCGCGTTCGCGTTCGCGTTCGCGTCCGGGCCAGCGTCGGCGTCGGCGTGCGGTGCGGGGAGGGTGAGGTGGCGCGGGGAGGCGGCGGTGAGCGGCGTCGGGCCGCGGGAGCGGACCTCGGCGGCCGCACCGCCGAGCACCGCGGCGGATGCCCCCAGAGCGAGCAGCGCCTTGGGGCCGAGGCCGAGCGCGGCGCCCTTGCCGACCTTCGCCGCGAGCGCGCCCTTGCTCGCGGCCGTGACGCCAGCGCCGGCGAGCATCGCCGCGGCGAGCGCGCGCTTCTTGTCGGCGCTCATCCCGTCTTGACGTGCGGACGTGAGGAGCATCGCCTCGAAGTCGTCGGCCTCGCCGTCGAGCCAGACGTGCTCCTTCCTCGGCGGGCTCATCGCGGCACCTCTCCCGTCACGAGCGCGAGCTCCGGGCCTCGCGGCCGATGCGCTCTCCGCTCCACGCGGGCACGTACGCGGCGCGCGGCCGCGTGGAACTCCTCGCGCGCGCGGCGGAGGCGGGATGCGACGGTCCCCTGCGCGAGATCGAGCACGTCGGCGATCTCCGCCATCGTCATCTCCTCGAGCTCGACGAGGACGAACACCGTCCGCAGATCGAGCGGCATCGCCTCGAGGACCTCGTCGAGGAGCGCACGCGCGCGATGGGCGTCGAGCTGCACGTCGGCCGTGGGCCGGGGGTCGACGACGTCGAGGGCTACGTCCTCGAGCACCTCGCGGCGACGTGCGAGCGTGCGGCGCGCATGGGCAGCGACGTTCATCGCGACGGAGAAGAGGAATGCCCGCTCGCGCCCCCTCTCGATCCGATCGAGCTTCTGCGCGGCGACGAGGAACACTTGCTGCACCCCGTCGTCGACCGCGGCCTCGGGGACCCCGAGCCGTCGCAGCGAGCGCCAGACGAAGTCGGCGTGCTCCTCGACGAGCGCGGTGATCTCGCGCGGCGATCCCATCTCGAGGCTGTATTCCCGGATCTCCATCGTTCGATCACGGAAAGCGAAGGCCGAGGCTCGCTTCGCCCACGGGGACCACGACGGGCGCTCGGTAGAGCGAGAGCGTGGGCTCCACCACGAGCTCGTCCCGGACGAGCGGAGTCACCGCACCTCCCCCGACCTCGACGAACAGGCGACGCGTGGGCGCATACGCGATCCGCGCGTGGAGCCCGACGGCCGCCCACGGCCGCGAGGTGCGGCGCGCCCCTTCGAAGCCGCGGGCGGCGGCGGCGAGGACGCCGCCTTCCAGGGCGATCGCCGGCCGGAGCGAGAGAGACGGGGCGAGGTCGACGCGGACCGGCGAGAGCGATCCGCGCGCCACGGTCCATCCGAGATCGGTCGCGACGACCGGCGTCTCGGCGCTCGACACGGTGCGCGTCACGCCGAGGCGGATCGAGGGAGACAGGCCCGCGCCGTCCGTGCCCGCTTCGAGGAACCCACCCCAGGCGAACGCGGGCTCGGTGCCGAGCCCCAGGCCTCCGCCGTTCACGCCGATGCCGAACGACCAGCGCGCGCGCGCCTTGCCGGCTCGTCGGCTCGGCGGCGCGCGCGGTGGGTCCGCGGTCGCGGCATCGCGGGAGAGAGGCGACGTCACCGCGGCCGGCCCCGGGGCGTCGGTCCGAGCGCCGTCCGA
>JALHPN010000085.1 GCA_022842465.1 Polyangiaceae bacterium
CGTTCGGCGCCGCGGCGCCGCTTCCGCCGATCGCCCCGAGGCCGATCCCTTGGCCGCGGCCGCCGCCGCCTTCTCCGGCGGCGTTCCGCGCGAGGCCGTCCCCGTCCGCGGGGACGGGCGCCTCTTGCAGGTTGCCGGTCGGCGCCTCTTCGTCTGCGCTCGACTCCCTCAGGCGATCGGGCGAGGGCGCGCCGCTCGCCATCGCGGCCGGAGGCGGGGGCGGCGCGGCGGCCGTCGCCGTGGCCGCCGCGCTCTCGGCGGCCTTGTCGTCGCGGCCGCCGAACCAGCCCTTGTTCCGTTGCGCCTCCTTCGGCTTCTCGTCCTTCGTGGCCCGCGCTCGCGTCTCCGCCTCCTCGCGCCGCGAGGCCTCGAGCTTCTCCCGCCAGTCCCGCGGCGACTGCGTGACGGTCACGCGCCCGTCCTTCACCGTCAGGATGTCGAGCTTCGCGGTGCGGTCGATGGAAAAACGTGTGTAATCCGCATCGGTCTCGAGGACCAGCATCGCGGTATGGGGCGACACGACGCGGTGACGCGTCGAGAGGCGGATGATCTCCGCCTTCGTCGCGGCGGCGCCCTCCTTGGGCGCCTCGAGGAGCGAGCTGATCTTCGCCTGGGCCCAAGCGCGCTCGACGAGCGGGCGCTCGGCGGTCCGGAGGTCCGGCGAGATCTCCTGCGTCCCGACCTTCACCTTCACCGGCTTGGACGGATCGACCTGAGCGAAGACCATGACCTCGTCCCCGGCCTGGAGGCCGTCGAGCTTCTCCGGCCACGACCAGCTCGCGCCCTCGACCGCGACGGGCAGGCCCGATGTCGTCGCCTCGGAGAGACGTCGCGCGATGGCTTCGCTGCCGAGCTTCGCGTCGAGGACGACGCCGTCCTTGTCGAGGACACCGCGGACGACCGTACGGAGGAAGCCGTCGTCGCGGATGCCGCCGACCGCGACCGCATCCATGCGCTCCACGCCGGCCGCGCGGAGGTCTTCGACCTTCACCTTGAGCGCTTGCGCGTCGGTCTCTCCCGCCGTCGCGACGCCGTCGCCGATGAGGATGACGCGCTTCGCCTTCGTCGCCTTGGCCTTGGCGGCGGCCCACGCGAGGGCGCTCTCCACGTCGGAGGCGCCGAGCGCGTCGCGGTCGAGGATCGCCTTCTTCGCGCCGTCGTCGAACGCGTTCGCCTTGCCCTCGAACGTCTGCACGACGTCCTGGTCGAAGCAGCCGATCGTGACGTGCGTCCCGCCCGGGAGCTTCGCGAGCACACCCTCGAGGAGCTTCACCTGGTCGGCGATGCCGAGGCCACGCGACGCCGAGGTGTCGAACATGATCACCGCCGAGCCGACGGGCTCGGGGCGCGACGACGTGAACGGCACGACGCGCGCGATGGCGAGCTCGCCGCTCCGGAGGCCGGCGCTTCGCGGGAGCTGCTTCGCCGCGACGACGAAGTCCTGACCGGGCGTGAACTTCGTCTGGTGGAGCCCGAAGCTCGCGTCACGCTTTCCGTCCGCGTCGCGCGCGCCGCGCGCCGCGACGTTCACGTCCAGGCTCCCGAGCTGCGGGAGGCCGCGGAGGGGGAGCACGTACGGGGCGCCTGCCTCGAGCACCTCCGAGTACGCGATCTTGATCTCCTTCCTGCTGCGCGCCGGGATCGGGAAGACGCGGGCGGTGAACTCGTTGCCCGCCCCCTGCTCCATGAGCGCCGGATCTTGCTTGCGGTGGAGGAAGTCCTCGTAGGCGCGCCGGGCTGCCTGCTTCTCGACGACCTCGCCCTCCTGCCAGACCTCGTTGACCTTCATCGAGAACCGGCTGAGAGACGCGCCTTGCGGGAGCGTCATGCGGAACGTGCCTTCGAGGACGCGATCCTCGGGGTTCTCGAAGGTCAGGTAGAGCTCGGTGAGGGCGAGCGGATCTTCTACTGCGGCGTCGGCGCGCAATGCGACGAGCTTGAGCCCCGTCCCGTCCGACGACGTGAGACGGATCGGGACCTCCGCGGCGCTGACGGAGTGGGTGGGATCGAGCATCGACACCGGCGTGATCGTTGGCGTCTCGACCCGCGCTTGCTGCCCGTGCACCTTCACGACGCCGTAGATGGCCGCGAGGGCCGTCGCACCGAGCGCACTGAAGAGCAACGTTCGTTCGTTCATGAATCCTCTGGTGGGGAGCCGACACTTCGCCGCGCGCCAGGTTCCGCCCCGAGCAGCCTACGGCAGCCATGGGTACGGGGACGAGGGCGGAAGGATCTGCTCGTCGGCCCAAAGACCTGCCGCACGAGGTGGGAGACGTGCGCATCACGCCTGGGCTGACCGAGAAGGCGACCGAGGGGATGGTCCCCGCGGGCGGGACCGGGGAGCCACGCTCGCGCCGCGCCGTGCTCTGGCTACGTCGTCCCCGCGAACCCGCCGTCGGGCAACAGCCCCGGAATGTCGTCGGGGTTCCCCGTCGAGCCACCCGCACCCGCACCTGCGCCCGTTCCGGCCCCCGCTCCCCCGTTCACGCCGCCGTTCCCGCTCACGCCGCCGCCCTCGCCCCCGTTGATCCCTCCGGTCCCGCCGGTCCCTCCACCCGCCGCTCCGTTGATCCCGCCTGCGCCGCTCACGCCACCCCCCGCCGCACCCGTCGGGTCCGTCCCGGTCCCGTCCCCGACCGTTCCGCCGCTCCCGGTACCCGTCCCGTCCGTCCCCGCGTTCCCGGTCGCGTCACCGCTGACGTCCCCCGCCGTGGGCGCCCCTCCGCCCGCCGACGGGCTCCCTCCGCCCGCGACGGCGCCGGTCGGGGCATACCCGTACTCCGCGAACGTCGTCGGGTATCCGTCGTCCCCGCACGCGAGCGCGAGCACCGCCGCCCACACCGATGCGATTCCGAGCACGACCTTCTTCGCCATCACGTCCCCGACTCCTCTCGTCTCGTTCGATCTCGTCTCCCGCGACCACCCCTCGACGAGAAGCAGCCGCCGTGCCGGGCTGCACTCGCCCCGGCGGCGACGGGGGCGAAGAATCAGACGACCGCGGAGATCTCGGAGAGCGCGCGTCCGGTCGCGGTCTTCCGCTTCCGGAGCGCCCGAGGCTCTCCCTCGAACACGATCGCGCCACCGTGGTCGCCCGCCTCGGGCCCGAGCTCGACCACCCAGTCCGCGTTGGCGATCACGTCGGGGTGGTGCTCGACCACCACGAGCGTGTCGCCCCGCTCGACGAGACGATCGAGCACACGGACGAGCCTGCCGACGTCCGAGAGGTGGAGCCCTGTGGTGGGCTCGTCGAGGACGTAGACGGTGGGCTCGTGGGCGATGCCCTGGGTGAGCTCACCCGCGAGCTTCAGCCGCTGTGCTTCCCCCCCGGAGAGCGTGTTCGAACCTTGGCCGAGCGAGAGGTATCCGACGCCGAGCTCCGTCAGCGTCGCGAGCGGCCGCGCGATCTTCGGGTGCGCCGCGAAGAGCTGCGCGGCCTCGGCCGCGGAGAGGCGGAGCACGTCGCCGATCGAGAGCCCCATCCACTTCGCGTCGAGCGTCGAGGGCTCGAATCGCGCGCCGAGGCACGTCTCGCAGGGCGTGACGACATCGGGGAGGAAGGACATCTCACAGACGATGGCGCCCTGTCCGTCACACGCCGGGCAGCGACCGCCGACGGCGGTGTTGAACGAGTAGCGCGCTCCGGTCCATCCGCGCACCTTGGACTCCGGGAGCGCGGCGAAGAGCTTGCGGATCTCGTCCCAGACGCCGAGGAACGTAGCCGGGACGGAGCGCGGCGTGCGTCCGATGGGAGACTGGTCCACCGCGAGCGCGCGCCGGATGGACTTCGGGACGCGGAGGCGCTCGTGGGCGCCGGGCACGTCGGCGACGAGCCCGAGGTGCTTCCGGAGCGCGGGGAAGAAGACGCGCTGGACGAGCGTGCTCTTTCCGGAGCCGCTCACGCCCGCGACGACGCACATCCGCCCCGTGGGCACGCGGAAGGTGACGTTCTTCAGGTTGTTGGCGCGAGCCCCCTCGAGCTCGATCCACGCGTCGGACATCTGCCGCTTGGGCCGCACGACGCCGAGCGGCTCCCGGAGGGCGCGCCCGGTCGGCGACTCGGGGACGCGGAGGACCGCGGCGGGCGTGCCTTCGGCGACGATGTGCCCGCCGTTCCGCCCGCCGCTCGGCCCGAGGTCGACGAGGTGATCCGCCGCCTTGATCGTCTCGAGATCGTGCTCGACGACGAGGACCGTGGAGCCGGTGTCGACGAGCGCGCGGAGATTCGCGATGAGCCGGCGCGTGTCGCGCGGGTGGAGGCCGATCGTCGGCTCGTCGAGCACGTAGAGCGCGCCCGTGAGCCCGCTCCCGAGCTGCGCAGAGAGACGGAGCCGCTGCATCTCGCCGCCGGAGAGCGTGCCCGCGCTCCGTCCGAGGCCGAGGTAGCCGAGCCCGACCTGCTCGACGAACGACAGGCGGCGCCGGAGCTCGACGAGGGGCGCCTTCGCGATGATCGCGTCCTTGCCCGTGAGCTCGAGCCCCTCGAGGTGCTCGAGTGCATCCGCGATGCTCCGGTTCATGATCTGCGGGTAGGTCTCGCCGGCGAGACGGACGGAGCGCGGGATCGGCGCGAGCCGGTCGCCCTTGCAGGCGCGGCACGGCTCGATCTTGCTGCCGTCCCGCGGGTCGACCCACCCCTCGTGGCCGCCGCGGACGCCGGTGCCCTCGCACGACCCGCAGCGTCCCTGCTTCGTGTTGAACGAGAACCAGCGCGGATCGAGCTCGGGGATGCCCGTCCCGCACTTCGTGCAGGCGCGCGCGGTCGAGAGGACCTCTTCCCCGGGCGTGGGCGCCGCGGTCGGCGCGCCGGCTCCGAGGCGGAGGGAGCCTCCCCCCCAAGCCAGCGCACGGTCGAAGACGGCGCGACCGAGGTCGCTCATCGCGCCGTAGTGGACGATGAGGTCGATCGAGTGCTCCTTCGTCTTGGCGAGCTTCGGCGGCGGGTCGACCGTGACGATCGCCCCGTCGACCCGCGCCGTCGTGACCCCGGCGCGCGCGGCGGCGGTGAAGACGTCGAGGTACGTGCCCTTCCGCTCGCGGACGGCCGGCGCGTAGAGCGTGCGTCTCTTGCCGTCCGTCTGGCGCAGGCGCGCGTAGAGCTCGTCGGGCGAGGAGGGAGCCACGCGCGAGCCGCAGTCCGGGCAGAAGAGCTCGCCGACCTTGGCGTAGAGGAGCCGTAGGTAGTGGGCGATCTCCGTCACCGTGGCGACCGTGGAGTTCGCGCCGGCGCGCGACGTGCGCTGCTCGAGGGCGATCGACGGCGGCACGCCGGTGACGAGGTCGACGTCGGGCCGCGGGAGGGTCGGGAGGAACTGCCGCGCGTACGGCGTCAGCGTCTCCATGAACCGGCGCTGCCCCTCGGCGAAGACGACGTCGAAGGCGAGCGAGCTCTTGCCCGAGCCGCTCGGCCCCGTCACGACGCACAGCTTGCCGTGTGGGATCTCGATCGAGATGTCCTTCAGGTTGTGCTCGCGGGCGTGGACGACGCCGATCGCGTCGCGAGGCCCCTTCGGCGCCTCGTGCTCGGTGGCAGCCTTCGTCCTCCTCGCGCTCTTCGGCGGGGCGTGCCCGAGGAGCGGCCGGAGCGCGATCCCGGTCTTCGAGTCCGTCTGCGCGACGTCCTCTGGCGTTCCCACGGCGACGACCGAGCCGCCGTCGGGGCCGCCGCCGGGGCCCAGGTCGATCACCCAGTCCGCCTCGCGCACGACGGAGAGATCGTGCTCGACCATTACCACGCTCGCGCCGTCCGCGACGAGCGAGCGGAGCGCCGCCACCACGTGCTCGGCGTCCTCGGCGTGGAGACCTGCGCTCGGCTCGTCGACCACGAACAGCGTGCCCTTCGCGTCTTGCGACAGGGCACGCGCGAGCTTCAAGCGCTGGGCCTCTCCGCCCGAGAGCGTCGAGAGCGGCTGGCCGAGGGGGAGGTACCCGAGCCCGACGCGCGCGAGCGGTCCGAGAGCGCGCTCGAGGACGAAGTCGCGTCTGGCCCTCGGCGAGAACAGGACGAAGGCCTCGTCGACCGTCATCGCGAGGACATCCGCCACCGTCCGCCCTTCGTGCGTGACCGCGAGCACCTCGTCGCCGAAGCGGCGGCCCTTGCACACGGGACAGAGGAGCATCACGTCCGCGAGGAACTGCATCTCGACGGTCTCGTAGCCTTCGCCCGAGCACGTCTCGCAGCGGCCCTTGCCCGGCACGTTGAACGAGAAATGCGCCGTCGTGAGGCTCCGTCGCTTCGCCTCCGGCTCCTCCGCGAACCGCGCGCGAATGCGATCCCAGGCCTTGGTGTAGGTCGCGGCGTTGCCGCGCGCCGTCCGCCCGAGGGGCGACTGATCGACGAGCACCGCGGCGCGGATCCCGTCGTGGCCGCGCAGCGCGGCGAAGCGGCCAGGCTTCGGGACCGACGCGTCCCCCGTCTTCCTCGCGACGGCCCGGAACACGATGTCCTCCGCGAGCGTGCTCTTGCCCGAGCCGCTCGGTCCCGTCACCGCGCAGAGGACGCCGAGGGGCACCTCCACCTTCTCGATGCGGAGGTTGTTCTCCGTGATCCCGTCGATCTCGAGCCGACCCTTCGGGGCCTTCCGTGATGCGGCGGCCGCGCTGTCCTTCCGCCACGCGCGCCCTGTGGCCGTCGCGCTCGAGGCGAGCTTCTCCGGAGTGCCGGAGAAGAGAATGCGGCCGCCGTCGGGGCCCGCCCCGGGGCCGAGCTCGACGACGCGGTGACATCGCTCGACGACGGCGCGATCGTGCTCGAGGACGAGCACGGTGTTGCCGGCGCGGGCGAGATCTTCCATCGCGTTCGCGAGGCGGGGCACGTCGCTCGCGTGGAGACCGACCGTGGGCTCGTCGAGCACGAAGAGCGTCCCGGTGAGCGAGGCGCCGAGCGCCGTCGTGAGGCTCGCGCGCTGCGCCTCGCCGCCGGAGAGTGTCCGCGCCTGCCGATCGAGGGCGAGGTAAGGGAGGCCGACCGCGTCGAGATAGGCGAGGCGCGAGCCGAGCTCGCTCGTCACGCGCTTGCCCTGCGGGTTCGTGGGCGAGACCTCCGCGAGGCGCGCGCGGGCCTGGGAGACCGTGAGATGGTGCCAGGCCCCGAGATCGAGACCCGCGACGCGATACGAGCGCGCCGACGTGTTCAGCCGCGCGCCGTCGCACGTCGCGCACGGGACGTAGTCGCGATACCGCGAGAGGAAGACGCGGACGTGCATCTTGTACGTGCGCGTCTCGAGCCACTTGAACCACGCGGCGATGCCCGGATACTTCCCGTCCTGCCAGGTCCCTTCGCCGTCGACGACGAGACGTCGCTGCTCCTCGGTGAGCTTCTGCCAGGCGACGTCGAGGGGGATCTTCTTCGTCTTCGCGAAGCGGGCGAGGACGTCGCGCTCCCACTCGCTCGACTTGCCCGACCACGCCTTGATCGCGCCGCCCGCGATCGTCTTGCTCCCGTCGGGGATGACCTTGTCCCAGTCGACCGCGATGACGCGTCCGAACCCGCGACACGCATCGCACGCTCCGAGCGGGGAGTTGTACGAGAAGAGGCCGGGCCGCGGCGGCTCGAACGAGCGCGCGCACGAGGGACACACGAGCCCGCGGGCGATCGGCACGTGCGTGCGGGCCGCGGTGTCGCCCGCGGCTCGCAGCTCGGCGCGACCGTGCCCGCGCTGCCAGGCCGCCTCGATCGCCTGCTGGAGGCGGCGTACGTCGCCCGGGCGGATCTGGAGCCGGTCGACGACGACCTCGAGGGCGACGTCGGGTCGGCCGGCTTCGCTCGGCTTCACGTCGTCGATCTCTCGGAGCGTCCCGCCGAGGACGAGCCGTCGATAGCCGTCCTTCGCGAGGGTCTCGCGGAGCTCGAGATAGGCCTCCGGGGACTCCGCGCGGACGGGGTAGGTGACGACGGCGCGCGCGTCCGGCATCTCGCGGACGACGCGCGCCGCGACGTCCGACGCGCTCGTCGTGACCGCCTGCTCGTTGCAGTCGGGGCACATCGGGACCGCCTCGCACGCGAAGAGCGCGGCGAGGTACGGCTCGATGTCCGTGAGCGTCGCCACAGTCGAGCGGCTCGACTTCACGGGCGCTCGCCGGTCCACGGCGACCGTCGCCGCGACGGGCTCCAGCTTCTCGACCGGCGGACGCTCGAGACGCTCGAGGAACTGCCGCGCGTAGGGGCTGAAGCTCTCGACGAAGCGCCGCTGCCCCTCGGCGTAGAGCGTGTCGAGCGCGAGCGAAGACTTGCCGGCTCCGCTCGGCCCGGTCAGCGCGACCAGCTCGCCCGGCGAGAGCTCGAGATCGACGCTCTTCAGATTGTGCGTGGTCGCGCCGCGGAGGCGGATGGGCAGCATGGGGGGACTGCCTATCTAGTCAGCGCGGCGCGACTCCGCAAACCGGTCGCTCGGGCCTCCGAGTCAAGACGCGCTGACGGCCTCGGGCTTCGCGAGGAGCTCTTCCATCAGCTCGCGCACCGCGCGACGGACGCGCGGCGTTCGCCCGTTCACGCACCGCTCGAGCTGCGCGAAGCCGATCGAGAGCTGCCTGGCCTTCGCCTTCTCGTGGAGCATGGTGGCGAGAGCGCGGCCCGACACCGTCGGGTTCAGGCTCTTCCACTGGGCGCACAGCTCGAGGAGCTTCGCCGCGGGCTCGAGCGCTCGTCCGTCGACGGCGTGCCTGAGCGAGGCTTCGATCCGCGCCGCCTCCGCCAAGTCCGTGATGCCGTCTTGGGCGAGCATCTCCACGAGCGCCTGGACCGTGGCGCGGCCCACGCGGGCATGCTTGCCGGCGAGCACGTTCTGGAGGTAGTCGACACCGCCCGGCTCGCCCTTGGTGCTGAGCAAGGCGGCGAGGCGAACGGAGAGCGCGCGCTTGGAGCACTCCGGATGGATCGCGAGCCACGCGCGCACGAGCGGCGCGGTCTGGTCCCACGGGACCATCGCGAGCTCCGGCTCCTCCTTGACGTCCAGCATCGTGCCGATCGCCTCGGCGACCTTCGAGGGGATCGTCGCGAGCTCGCCCGAGAGGTAGCGGCGGATGGTCCGCGTGTCGCGCCCCTCGCCCATCTCCCGGAGCTTCGCGTCGAGCTCGCGGACGAGGTCTTCCCGCGTCTTTCCCGGGTTCTCCTTCGTCCACTGTTCGACCGCCGCGCGGAGGACCTCACCGCGGACACGGGTGAGGCCGCGTCGGCGGGGGAGGGAAGGCGACAACGAGGTGCCCGAAGAAGCGCGGGCGTCGGGAGCGAGGAGGTCGGTCATGGGGCGGGGGCGCGCCTCGTCGGCCCTGGTGGCCGCGGCGGGCTGCGGGAGGGTCGTGGACGTGATCGACGAGGCGTTCATCGCGGCACTCTCACGCACGCGACGTGCCGACGACGCGAACGCCATGCGTGAGCGTTTTCATGCGGTTGACGAGGTCGCGGCCTGGTTGCGTTTCGCAACATGTGCAGGCCCATGTCGAGATACGCGGCCGCTTGCCCGGGAGTCGGGGGAGGTCTGTAAAGAAGTCCGACAGGCGCGAGCCGGTCGGCCCGACAAAGCTCCGGAGCCGGGTTTCGCGTCGCGGGACGGGGTCAGCCCGTTCGCCGGGCCGGCGCGAGGACGGCCCCCAGCAGGTCGTCGAGGTCGAACGGCTTGTCGAAGAGCCGCGCGTGCGGGATCGCGCGGACCTCCTCTTGGACCGCGTCGTCGGCGAAGCCCGTGAGCAGGACGACCGGGACGTCGCAGCCGCGGCGACGCAGCTCGCGAAGGACCTCGAGACCGGACGCGCCAGGCATCCGGATGTCGCTCACGATGACGTCCGGCATCGACGCCGTCCTGTCGAGCGCGGCGAGGATCCGATCGAGGAGCTCACGGCCGGTCGCGAGCTCCTCGACGGTCGCGCCGTCGTCGCGCAGCGCGTGGGCGACGAGGGTTCGCATCTCGGCGTCGTCCTCGGCCAAGACGACGCGAGGGGTCCCGCGACGGGGAGCGATCATGGGAGCCGTGGACATGCAGATGGACGAGCGAGGTGCACGCGACGTACCAGCACGAAGAGCTCCGCGGTCACGTTCGAGAGGGCGGGCCCTCACGTACGGACGCTGCGGAGGACGGCGGCTCCACGCCGTAGCGCGCGAGCTTGCGGTAGAGGGTCGTCCGATCGACCCCGAGGATGCGGGCCGCGAGTCTCTTGTTCCTCCCGACCGCCTCGTAGACGCGCTGGACGTAGCGCGCCTCGAGCGTCTCGAGGGTGACGAAGTCCGCCGGATCGTCCGAGGCCATGAGCAGCTGCGTCGGCTTGTAGTTGCGGATTTTCGGGGGGAGGTCCTCGACGACGAGCTGGTCGAAGCGAGCGAGCGCGACGGCGCGCTCGATGCAGTTGTGCAGCTCGCGCACGTTGCCGGGCCAGCCGTAGGCGAGGAGCCGCTCCGCGACGGCGGGCGCGATGGACGAGATCGTCTTCCCCTGACGCTCCGCGCTCCGGTGGACGAGATGATGCGCGAGGAGGAGCACGTCGTTGCCGCGCGCGCGCAGCGGCGGGAGCTCCACGTGGACGACGTTGATGCGGTAGAAGAGGTCCTCGCGGAACGTCTTGTCGGCGACGCTCTGCTCGAGGTCTCGGTTGGTCGCCGCGATGATGCGCGCGTCGAACGGGACCTCGGCCGAGCCGCCGACGGGCCGCACCGTCCGCGCCTCGAGGGCGCGGAGGAGCTTCGCCTGCATGCCGAGCGGCATCTCCCCGATCTCGTCGAGGAAGAGCGTGCCCCCGCTCGCCTCGAGGAGGAGGCCCTTGCGCGTCGTCTTCGCGTCGGTGAAGGCGCCGCGTACGTGGCCGAACAGCTCGCTCTCCAGGAGGGGCTCCGGCATCGCAGCGCAGTTGATGGCGACGAGCGGGCCCTGCGCGCGCCGGCTGGCGGCGTGGACGGCGCGCGCGACGAGCTCCTTGCCGCTGCCGCTCTCGCCCGTGACGAGCACCGTCGCATCGGACTCGGCGACCTGGCCGATCAACTGACGGAGCGCCACCATCGGCGCGCTCTCGCCGAGGAGCTCGGAGGGGCCCCGCGAGCTGGCCACCTCGCGGCGGAGCCGGCGGACCTCTTCTCGCAGCTGGCGGTGGGCGAGCGCGCGGTCGATCGCGACGTGGAGCTCCTCCATGTCGAACGGCTTCGCGAGGAAGTCGAACGCGCCGGCGCGCAGGGTGGCGACCGCGGTGTCGAGGCTCCCGAAGCCCGTCATGACGATGACGGGAAGATCCGGCCGATTGGCGACGAGCCGCGTGCAGAGGTCGATGCCGCTCATCCCGCGCATGCGAACGTCGGTGACGACGACGTCGTGCTCGCCGGCCAGCGCGAGCTCGAAGGCCTGGTCGGCGGAGTCGCACGGCGTGACGACGAACCCCCGCTCCGAGAGCTCCTGCTCGATCGCGCGGTACATCTCGCGCTCGTCGTCGACCACGAGGATACGTCCGCTCATGTCGTCTCCAGGGGCACACAAATCGAGAAGGTCGTCCCGGTGCCTCGGTCGCTCGCCGCGCGAATGAAGCCGCCGTGATCGTTGACGATGCCGTGGGCGACCGCGAGCCCGAGCCCGGTCCCTTGGCCGACGTCCTTCGTCGTGAAGAACGGCTCGAAGATGCGCTCGATGTCCTCCGGCGCGATGCCGGAGCCGTGATCGCGAACTTCGAGACACGCGACGAAGCGCGACTCGCCGAGGGGGCTCATGACCTCCCGGAGATCGGCGGCGACCACGACTTCGCCGCCGGGCGCGCTCGCCTGCACGGCGTTCACGACGAGGTTGGTGAGAGCCTGCTCGAGCTGACCCGGGTCGACCTCCGCCACGAGCGGGCTCTCGGGGCGTTCGAGGCGGAGCGTGATGCTCGAGCGCTCCGCGAGCGTCGCGAGGAGGGTGGTCGTGTGCTCGGCGACGTCGACGAGATCGCAGCGCGTCCGCTTCGGCGTCTTCCGCCTCGCGAAGTCCAGGAGCTGCCGGACGATCCGCGTCACCCGCTCCGTCTGACCGGCGATGATCTTGGCGCTCTCGGCGGCCTTTCCGCCCTCGCGCGCGATCATCTTCGCGCGCAGCATGATGACGTTCAGCGGCGTGCCGAGCTCGTGCGCGATGCCGGACGCGAGCGTACCGACCGTGCGGAGGCGGTCGGCGTGCCTCAGCTGCTCGAGCGCCTCGACGCGCGCCGACGTCTCGCGCTCGACCTTCTCGCGCGCCGCGCGGAGCTGGTCGCACATCGCGTTCAGCTCGGCCTTCAGCTCGTAGACCTCGGTCGAGCCCTTCAGCTTGAGGCGGTTATCGAGGTTGCCGGCGCCGACCGCGCGCGCCTGCGCGATGATCCGTTCGAGCGGCCCGCCGATCAGCCACTGGCCGAGGATGCGGGCGACGACGGCGGTGAGCAGCGCGATCAGCGCGGCGGCGGCGACCTGCGAGAGGATCGTGTCGCGGAGCAGGAGCCCCGGCTCGGGGATCGGACGAGAGAGCTCGATGGCGGCCGGGCGGCCGCTCGCCGAGATCGGGAGAATCGAGACGACGTAGACGCGCCGGTGCCCTTTCTCGGAGACGACGTCCGTGAACGTCGTGTCCGTGTTGCCCGGCTGCGTCTCCTCGTTCGCGGCGGGCGGCCGTGACGTCCGCTGCACGCGCGGCGCGTCCGGCGCACCGGCAGGCACGTCGAGCCACGTCCACCGGACGAAGACGTCGTGCTTCGCGCGGTTGGCGCGCTCGACGACTTGCATCGCGCGCGCGTCACCGTCGCGATCGCGCACGTCGGCCACGGCGGGCTCGAGCGCTTCGCCCATCGCGACGAGGTCGTCGAGGACCGAGGCCTCGAGGCGCGCCATCTCGCGCTGCACGACGAACCAGCTGTACGCCGCGATGACGACGGCGCCGCACGCGAGGAACGCGAGCGCGAAGGCGTTCGCCACGCTGAGCCGCGCCGGCTTCACGCGCATCGGTCACGTCCCTCCGGGCGACCGAACGGGGCTCCCCGTCGCCGCCTTCTGGCTCGCGACCGCCTTGTGATAGTCGGAGAGCACGTCGATTTCGCGGCCCTGGGCCTCGGCGAGCGCGGACTCGCGCAGGTTGACGATGAGGAGGGTGCCCTCGCCCAGGTCGAAGCGCTGGCGCTCCGAGTCCACGAGCGAGCGCGAGACCGTGACCTCGCGACGGACCGCCGCGAGCCGCTCACGCGCCATCTCGACCGCGCTCGTCGCGTCGCGCACGTCGGCGACGATGCGATCCTTCTGGAACCGCGCCTGCTCGGTCACGCGCACCATGGAGGCCTCCGCCGCGGCGACGCGGCCGTCCTGCACGCGCGTGAGGAGCGGGATGTCGACGAGGACGCCGAGCTCGAGCTCCGTCTTCAGGCGCTTCGGATCGTTGTCGAAGCGGCCGAAGTCCTTCGACACCGCGCCCGAGAGCTCGATCCCGAGCTTCCGCTGGTTGTTCGCGAGATCGCGGTCGAGCCGCACCTGGTCCCGGACGGCGTCGAGCCGCCGGAGCTCGGGGCGACGGGAGAGCGCCGCGCGCTCCGCCGAGCCGAGGTCCGACCGCGCGCCGGCCGGCTCGGGGAAGACCGGGGGGACCCGCTCCTCGGGCGCCGTCACCGGAGCGCCGTCCTGCCCTCGATAGAAGAGCGCGAGCTCGATCTGCGCCTGCTGGAACGAGCGCTCGGCCGCCACGACCCCGGCGCGGCGCTGGTGGATGACGCGCTCGTTCTCCGAGCGCTCGAAGGCGGGGAGGTCACCTCGCTGCACCCGCACCGCGAGCCCCGCGTCGCGCGCGACGGCGATCGCGAGGATGTCTCGCGCCACCTGGAGCTTCCGGCCGGTCGCGACCCAGTCCCAGTAGCGATGCGACGCCGCACGCACGGCGTCGAGCTGCTGCTGCTCGACGCCGGCTTTCGCGACCGACTGACCGAGCTCGGCCTTCCAGATCCCCGCGCGGCGCCGATCGATCGGCCCGTCACGCCAGAGCGGCACCGCCGCGCCCGCGCGCGCCTCGCCGAGCGTCGCCGTCTCGAGCTTCCCGTCGTAGACGGCGAACGACCCTCGTCCGTACCTCCACCCTCCGAAGAAGCGCGTGCCCCAGAGCGACGTGGGCTGCTCGACGAACACGTCGAGGCGGGTGTTCGGATAAGGGCCCTCGGGGATCCATCCGCCCCTCGCGCGAATGCCCGGGTCGAACCCGCCCTCCGCCGAGAGCACGTCGGCCGCGGCGATCGACTGCTCCTGGGCGGCGGCGCGGAGGAGGGGGTGCCGCTCGACGAGCGCCTTGATGACCTCGTCGAGCTCGAGCGGGGGCGCGGTCGGTTCGACCGTCACCTGCTCGGTGTTCCCCGAGCCCTGGGCGTGCGCGGCGCCGCCCGAGGCGACGCCCGCGACGACGAGCGCGAGGGCGTGGCGCGTGCGCTTCACTACTTCTTCTCCTTGCCGCCGGCGCCGCCGGGCGGCTTCTCGTCGTACATCTCGCTCGTCGGGAGGAGGGGCGGGAATCCGTTGAACTGCCGCCAGATCTCGTAGCCGAGCTTCACCCGGTCGAGCAGGACCCACCCGTTCGTCCGGGTGCCCTGCCGGAGGAAGCGCGTCGCCGGCCACTTCTGCGCGCCGTCCGGCACGATGACGGCGCGGAACTTCCCCTTGCCGTCGTCGGCGGCGTCGACGAAGGCGACCGTGCCGCCGAACGTTCCGACCGCGACCTGCGGCCAGCCCGCGAACTGGATCGCCGGCCAGCCCTCGAACTGGAGGCGCACCGCCCGTCCGGGGGTCACGAGCGGGACGTCGTTGCCGTCGATCCAGAGCTCGACGGCGCGCTCCTGCGTGTCGGGGACGATCACGGCGAGGACCTCGCCCGTCTTCACGATCTCGCCGCCCTGCCTCGCGACGACGCGGAGGATCGTGCCCTCGCGCGGCGCCTTCACGGCTTGGGTCGACTGCCGCGCGAGGCGCACCTCGATGCGCGCGAGCTCCACGGTCGCGCTCGCGATCTCGGACTCCGCCGACGCACGCGTCGCGGTGGCGTCGTTGATCGAGGCCGCGCCGTCGTTGTCGATCTTGAAGCGGTCCGAGCCGAGCGCTGCCTCCTCGCTGCGTGCGGCGCTGAGCGTCGCGCGAGCGCGCTCGACCTCCATCTTGGTCCTGACGAAGTCGAGCTCGGCGAGCTCTTGTGCGCGCTTCGACGCCAGCCCCTCGGCGAGGAGCTCTCGCTGGCGATCGTAGTTCTTGCTCGCGGTCTGGTGCGCCTGCTCTGACGCATCCACGGAGCGCTCCGCGGCCTTCACGCGATCGGCGGCCATCCGCACACGACCCTCGGCGGCCTTGATCGCGGCTTCCCGGGAGGCCGTGAGCGACTCGATGCGCCCCCCGACGGCGGAGACGCGGGCGCGCGCCGCCTCGATCCGGGCGATCTGCGAGTCGCGCTCCTGGCGCAGGCGCGACATGATCTCGGGGTCGTTGTCGGCGACGTCGACGATGGGATCGCCCTGGTTGACGTGATCGCCCTCCTGGACGTGCCACTTCACGACGCGTCCGTCGACCGGGGCGTCCACCGTCTGCTGCCGCTCGACGGGGGCATAGGCGATCACGCGCCCCTTGCCCTGCGCGTTCTGCTGCCACGGCACGAAGACGAGGCAGACGGAGACGATCGCGAAGAGGACGAGGAGCATCCGCGCGAGGATCCGCGACGCCCGCGGCGCCCGCACGAGACGGAGCACCTGGGCGTCGAGCGCGTGCGCGGGCATGCGATAGGGGGACGGACGGCTCATCAGACGCGATCCTCGCTCGTCGCGGGGTGGAGTGTCCCTCCGTCGAGCACGTAGCCGTGCCCGCACCAGGAGAGGACCGACGGATCGGTCGTCGTCACGATCACGGAGCAGCGCGGCTGGAGCGCCGCGATGGCGCGCTGCACGGACTCGCGCGCGCCCGCGTCCAGCGTGTCGAGGATGCCGTCGAGAACGATCGCGCGCGGCCGGCCGGCGATCGCGCGCGCGACGAGCAGGAGCGTGATGAAGCCCGACGGCATGCCGACGCCGCGGGTCGCGATGTGCGTGTCGAGCCCGTCGGGGAGGGCGGTGATGAAGTCCCAGACCCCCACCGACTCGAGAGCTTGACGGACGTCGTGCCGTGTCACCTCGGGTCGACCCAGGATCACGTTCTCGGCGATCGTCCCCTCGAAGACGTCCGGCTCGCGGAGGAGGGCGAACGAGCGGCGGAGCGACGTGGCGGAGAGCTCACGGCCGTCGATGCCGTCGACGTCGATGCGCCCGCTCGAGGGCGTCCGCAGCCCGAAGAGGACGTCGACGAGGACGCTCTTCCCGCGGCCGTTCACGGCGAAGATCGCCGCGCGCGACCCCGCGGTGACGACGAGGTTCACGTCCCGGAGGACCTCGCGCCCTTCACGGTGCACCGAGACCGAGGCGGCGCGGATGTCGAGCCCGACCGGGGCCGGAGGAAGCTCGATGCCGCCGCCCGGCTCGACGGGAAGGTCGACGAGGTGGCCGATCTTGTCGACCGCGGCGAGCAGATCGTAATAGGTCTCGAAGTACTTCCCGAGCTTCGAGAACCCAGCGACGACGGCGGTGACGATCAGCTCGGCGGCGACGAGCTGGCCGAGCGTGAGGCGCTGTCCGATGACGAGGGCGCCGCCGACGCCGAGGAGGATCGCGCTCGCGATCGCCTCGACGACGAGGGCCGCCGCGAACTGCCGGTAGACGATCTTGAAGTGCTTGCGGCGCGCGGCCACGTAGTCGCGCGTCAGCGCCTCGGCCTTCTGGTGCGCGTAGTCCTGGCCGCCTTGGAGCTTGAACGTGTGCACGTGACGCACCGTCTCCTGGAGCCACGCGGCGAGCTCGTACTTCTTCTTCGACTCCTTGATCGACGTGACCGGACCGCCGCGCCCGAGCACGAAGATGATGATGGCCAGCGAGCCGAGGAGGAACGCGTCGAACGCGAGCAGGAACGGGTGATAGAAGGCGAGGAGGACGAGGCCGACCAGCGTCTGGAGGACGATCGAGATGCCGTCCACGAGCAGTGTCTGAGCGCCCTTCTGGAGGGTCACGACGTCGAAGAAGCGGTTCGCGAGCTCCGGCCCGTGCTGTCCGTCGAGCGCCTCGACGCGGACACGCGGGAAACGATGCGCGAGGTCGAGCGCGACGCGGGCGAAGACGCGTTGCTGCAGGCGCTCGATGACGTAGGCCTGCAGGAGCCGCAACATGCCCGCGAAGAGGAGCCCCGCGAACACCATCAGCGTGAGGACGACGAGCGGCTGCACCAGCGCGCCGAACGCGACCGTGTTGACGAGGAACTGGACCCCGAGCGGCGTCGCGATCGAGAGGATGCCGACGCCTGCCGCGTAGACGACGGCGACCCAGACGTCATCCTTCTCCAGGCGGAGGAGCTCCCAGAGGCGGCGCTCGGGCGTCACGTCATCATGGTCACCGCCGTGTCCGGAGCTGCCGATGGTCTGCAGGCCCCGCTTCGGATCCGCGACCACCCATCGCACCGGTACCGACGCGGCCTGTGCCCCGAGCTCGATCCCGAGCGCGTCGAGCGGCACCGGACGAGGCGGATCGTCGGAGCCCGGGTCGACCACGCTCGCGTGGGCGTGGCTCGCGCCCACGACGACGACCGGACGTCCGTTCGGATCGAACGCGACAGCCGGGTAGAGACCCGCCGTCGTCGGGCCGCCGAGCTCCGTGGACGGCAGCTCGAGGACACGCATTCGCATCCCGAGCTCCTCCCCGGCGCTCGTGAACGCGTCCATGACGCTACGCCCGGGGACGGCGGCACGCGTGAGCTGCCGCTCGATCTCGGCGCGCGAGAGCTCGAGCCCGGCGGCGTTTCCGAGGAGGAGCAACGCGTCGACGACCGGCGGGCGCGCCCAGGGCGGGACCGGCCCGGGCGGAGGAAGCGGGAGCCGCGCGGTCGTGGAGGCGACCGGAACGGAGGCGGAGTCGGGGGCGAGCCTCACGGGTGCGGCGGACGCGCCTGCACGGGGCGTTCCAGGAGAGGAGGTTTGGATCTGCAGGGTTTCATGGGGGGAGATCGCACCCGAGAGAGGCTGTGAACGTTGCAGGTGTCGCGACCCTCGACACTGAACGACATTCTGCGGTGACGGCGTTGCATTTGGCAACGCCTGCCAGCGCCGGCGCGGCTACTTGTGGACGACGACGCGGGTGCCGGGGTTCGAGGGGTTGGCGGCCACGCCGTGCCACCCCTTCGGAAGCGTCGGCCCGACCCAGTGGAAGATGTTCCGCGCGTCGAACGGCGTCAGGTTCACGCAGCCGTGGCTCCGCTCACGCCCGAAGCTCGAGTGCCAGAACGCGCCGTGGAGCGCGTAGCTCTTCTCGAAGTACATCACCCAGGGGACGTCCTCGATCTTGTAGGTCGCGTCCGCGGCGCTGTCGTCATCCATCGTGTCGGTCACGTGCTTCTCGCGGATCCGGAAGCTGCCCTGGACGGTGGTGTGGTCCTTCGCGGGATCGGCGTCGTGGCGGCCCGTCGAGACGACCGTCGCGTAGACGGGCTTGTCGCCCTCGAACGCGACGAGCGACTCGTCGGTGATGTCGACGTCGATCCACTTCTCGCCCGGCTTGACCCCTTCGGGCACCTTCGGGAGCTTCACGACCGCGACGTGATCGTTCCGGAGCCAGAACCCGCCCTCGGCCTCGTAAAACCAGTACCTGTCGTCGACTTTCTCCTTCTTGCCCGTGAGGCTTACGATCGAGAAGCGCTCCACGGGCTCGCCCTTCTTCGCCTTCTTCTCGCCGTCCTTCGTCGTCAGCGCGTACTGCTTCGCCTTGGAGCCGACGATCCACGCGAGCGGCAGCTTCCGCGTCTCGTCCGGCGCGTCGAGACGAACGCCCTGGAACTCCGTCTTTCCCTCGTGGACGAGGAGGTGGTCCTTCGGCGTGTAGTAGCCGGAGACCGTTCGCCAGAACGTGCCGGAGAACGCCTGTTGCTTCGAGTCGAGGGACACGTAGAAGCCGCGGAGCATCCGCTCGGCGATGAGATCGCTCTCGCCCTTCAGCTCGTGGAAGCCCACCTTCGGCTTGTCGGAGACCGCTTCCTCCTTGAGGTACGCGGGCAGGGCTTCGCCGCTCTCCTTCAGCTTCTTCGCGAGCTCGCTCGCCTTGGCGCCCTTGCCGATCGCGAGCGTCTTCTCGTACTCCTTTCGCTCCTTGCGGAGCGGCGCGCGGCGGTAGAGCGGCGTGCCCGGCGTCAGGTTGAGGCCGTAGTCGTAGGGGAGGGGCTTGTCGAGCCAAGGCTCGTGCGGCGCGTGCTTGAGCTCCTTGTGCGTGGGATCGAGCGTCGCATACTTCGCGCAGACGAAGCCGCCCGCCTCGAGCTCGAACCAGCCGCCCTCGGGGCAGTTGGACTTCGCGATCGGACCGGCCTTGATGGGCACCCGGCTGCCCTTCCGCAGGTAGCCGAGTCGGGTGACGCCCTTCCGCTCCTCGCTCGCCTTGAGCGGGTCCTTCGGCGGCCACTCCGTCGCCGTGTAGACGGGGGCAGGGCTGGAGAGCGCGATGATCTCGCGCACGTTCCCCGCATCGCCGCGCGCGTCGAGCTCGCCGCTCGTCGTCGTCGCCGACGCGTCGGTCACCTCGACGGCGACGGCCGCGTCGCCCGCGGCCTCGGCCGACGCGCGCTCCTGGCTCTCCCCCGAGTGCCGCGAACAGCCGCAGGCGACGAGCGCGACGAGCGCAGGGATACGGCACGGAACAGCCACGGCGGGCCGAGTTCTGACGCGGTTCGGCCCCGGACGCAAGAGGAGGGCCGCCCCCTCGGAACGCCTTGCGGCTGGGCTCGCGTCACTCGGGCTCGGCCGTCGCGACGTCGATCGTGGTGACCTTCCAGTCGCCGTCCTTGCGGAGCAGGAAGTGGACCCGGCGCTTGTCGAGACGACGGTCGCCGCCGTGGAGGCCCGTGACGACGACGACGGCGTCCGCCTTCGCGGTCGTCTTCGCCTCGTCGAGAAGGACGTCGACCGAGACGATCTCCGCGCTCGCCGACTGGTACACGAGCCCCGCCTTCGTCGCACCGTCGACGAACGGCTCGCGGCCGGTGACCCGCACGTTCAGATCGGGGACGTCGACGCGGATCCCGTCGTCGACGATCTCCTTCGCGCCGCTCCGGATCCGCCCTGCGCGCGAGAAGAGCGTGTCTCCGTCCTTCACGGACACGATCGTCACGAGGCGCCGGAGCGTCGCCACCACGCGCTGCTCTTCGGACGGGCGCGTGACGAGGAACGTGACCGACGATGCGAGCGCGACCACGGAGACCCCGACCACCATGCTCCGGCGCGTCATCACCCGTCGAGCATACGCCGTTCGGAAATCCGCCGCGGCGTTCCCACCCACCAGCATGACGCGATCACGTCTCGCACGCTTCCTCCCGTGGCTCACGGTCCCGCTCCTCCTTCCGCTCTCCGTCGCGAGCCGCGCGGACGCAGGTGAGCTGCACGTCGCGACCGGGCCCTCGGCCGGGCTCACGTCGTGGCGGACCGACGCCTTCGTCGCGCAGGGCTTCCAGGCGGGATACCGGCCGATCGAACGCCTCTCTCTCGACGTCTCGGGACGCGCCGGATACGGCACCGTGGATCAGCGGATGATGGCCGGCATCGGCCTGGGCCTGACGGGCTACCTGCTCACCGGGGGGGTCCGGCCGTACGCGAGGCTCGGGCTCCTCCACCAGCACGAGGAGTCCGCCTCCAACGTCTGGGAGAAGCCCTTGGAGACGCTGAGCGCGGTCGGCCCCGACGTGCGCCACCGCAGCGCAGCGCAGACGAGCATCGGGCTCGAGATCCGGGCCCTCCGCGTGAAGAAGACGGAGGTGTTCTTCGCCGTCGACGCGCTCGCCACGTTCTTCGCCGACACGCGCGGCCCGTCCGTCTACGGGGGAGGTCAGCTATGGCTCGGCATGCTGCACGGGCTCTGAGGGCCAGCGTCGCGGGCCTCGTGCTCGCGAGCGGGGCGTGCAAGGCGACGACGCTGGACGAGCGAACGTGCCCGCCTGCCGGGACGACGCTGACCTACGAGGCGTTCGGCGCGCCCTTCCTCGCGCAACACTGCCAGCGTTGCCACGGCGCCGCGCCGAGCGACCGCGAGGGCGCGCCGTCGTCCTTCGATTTCGGGACGCACGCGGACGTGCACCGGCACAAGGACCGCATCTTCGTGCGCTCGGCCGCGGACAACACGACGATGCCTCCCGGGCCGGACGATCCGACGCCGGAGGAGCGGGAGAGGCTCGCGGAGTGGCTGTCCTGCGGCGCGCCGTGAGGAATCGGCGGCGCGGATCAGAAACGCGAGCAGGGGTGCCCACCCATCGGGCATGACGCGCTCGCCCGCTCCCTTCCGCCGCTCGGTCCTTCCCCCTGCCGTCGCCTTCGCGGCGATCGTCCTCGGCGCCTCCGCGGCGCGTGCCGACGAGACGCCCCCCGAGGCGCCGAAGCCCGCCGCCGAGACGCCGAAGCCCGAGGTCGTCCTCTCCGCGGACGCTCGCGATGC
Organism: Polyangiaceae bacterium; assembly: GCA_022842465.1. Classification (GTDB taxonomy): domain Bacteria; phylum Myxococcota_A; class Polyangia; order Polyangiales; family Polyangiaceae; genus Labilithrix. Next base: position 21,469 of record JALHPN010000085.1, read on the forward strand.
GACGCTCGAGCGTCGGGTCGGGACGATCTCCCCGCTCGGGCCGGCCATCGCGGAGACGGGCCTCCTCGGCGTCGCGCAGTGGGAGCGCATCTGCGTCGCGCCGTGCGGAGTCCGGGTCGACCCGCGCTTCCTCTACCGCGTCGCCGGTGACGGCGCCGTCCCGACGTCGTCCTTCGCGGTGCCGCGCTCGGCCGATCGCGTCGACGTCGATGCCAAGCTCGGCTCGTCGCCCTGGCGCGTCGGCGGGGCGGTCGCGGCGGGGCTCGGCGCTCTCGGGGTCCTCGCCGGCGGAGCCGCCCTCGCGATCTCGCCCGTGCTCGCGAGCGAGGAGGTCGGCTCGGAGACGTTCCGGACCGCCGTCGTCGCGGGCGGCGCCGGGACCCTCGCGCTCGGCGCGATCGCGCTCGGGGCCGGCCTCTACGCCTTCCTCGCGAACGACTCGTCGGTGCGCGTCGGCTCGGGGATCCCGCGGACGGGGGCCGCCGCGTCGCGTTGATCGCCCGCGCGGTACGGTCCTGGTACAACGAAGGCGCGTGGGGAGAGGACGACCGAGCACGAGCGCGCGTGCCGCCACCGTGCTGGTGGCGGTCCTGATCGGCATCGCCTCGCCGTTCGCGCCCGCGGCGCGCGCGGACGCGTCGAGCACGAAGACCTCCAGCCTCGCGTGGCTCCGTCTCCCCGGGTCCGAGGTCTGCGTGGCCGCGCAGGACCTCGCGCGGGCTGTCGAGACGCGACTCGGTCGCGAGGTCTTCGTTCCCACGTCGCGCGCGGACCTCAGCATCGAGGGACGCGTGGAGCCGATCGCGAGCGGCGAGGGGAAGGGCGGACATCGTGCGACGATCCTCGTTCGAGGCGCGAGCGGGGAGACGCTCGGCGAACGAACGATCGACGAGAAGGACCCGAGGTGCGCGGCGCTGACGGAGCCGCTCGCGCTCGTGATTGCGCTCATGATCGATCCCGACGCGGCGACGCGCCCTGCGGAGCCGCGGACGGCCGCCCCGACCCCACCTCCGCCCGCCTCGGCTTCGGCACCGCCACCGCCACCGCCTCCGGTCGTCCTGGCGCCGAAGCCGGAGGGGCTCCGCTTCGAAGGGACGCTCGTCTCGACGCTCGTGACCGGGATGACACCCGGCGTCGCGCTCGGCTTCGGCGGCGCCGCGCTCCTCCAGCTCCCCCGCGTGCCGATCTCCCTCCGCGGCAGCGGCGCGATCCACGTGCCGGTCGAGGCCGAGCGCGGCGGCGTGTCGTCGGCCTTCGACCTCGGCCTCCTCTCGGGCTACGTCTGCCCGACGGCGGTGCTGGGCGAGCGCGTGCGCCTCCTCGCGTGCCTCGGCTCGCAGGTCGGGGTCGTCCGCGCGCGTGCGCTCCGTCCCTTCGTCTCGGACGACGACTACCGCGTGCTGGGGAACGTGGCTGCGGAGGGGCGGGCGGCGGTGCAGATCGTAGGGCCGCTCGTCGTCACCGCGAGCGCAGGCGCGGCCGTGGGGATCTTCCGTAAGGATCTCCGGCTGGATCGGGCGCCGGGGGCGACCGTGGTCGTCCACGAGATGGCGCCCGTGAGCTTCCTGGGCGAGCTCGGGCTCGGCGTGATCGTCCCGTGAGCGACGGAATCGACCCGCGCGGGTCGGAAACGAGCCGGCCCGCTCCCACGCACGGTGGAGTGGGCTCTCCTTCGACCGCCGTGGACGTCCCTGCCGGGACCATGCCGTTCGCATCGGGGCCGCTCGATCCGTCGGCCGTCTTCCGCGATCATGCGCCGTATGTCTGGCGAGCGCTCCGGCGGCTCGGGGTGCCGGAGGCCGACGTCGAGGACGTGTGCCAGGAGGTCTTCCTCGTCGTCCTCCGCAGGCACGGCGACTTCGAGGGCCGGTCGTCGCTCCGGACGTGGATCTATGGCATCGCGCTGCGCGTCGCGTCCGACTACCGGCGGTCGGCGCGCGTCCGGCGCGAGGTGCTGACGGACGAGGTCCCCGAGGAGCGTCAGAGCGCCCCGCAGCACGACGTCGTCGCCTTGCGCGAGTCGGCGCGCGCGCTCGACGGCCTCCTCGATGCGCTCGACGACGGCAAGCGCGAGGTCTTCGTCCTCTACGAGATCGAGCAACTCACGCTCGCGCAGGTCGCGGACGCGGTCGGATGCCCGCTACAGACGGCTTATTCACGGCTCCTCTCGGCGCGGAAGATCGTCGAAGAGGGCGCGCTACGATGGAGGAGCAGATGAGCGACGCCCCGAAGCGCATGCTCGACGAGCTCGAGGACGGCCCGCTCCGCGGTGCGCTGGAAGCCGGCGTCCGCGACCTGCCCGACGACGCCGCCCTGGCCTCCCTCGCGGCCAAGCTCGGCCTTGGCGCGGCGGCGCTCGCGGTGGGAGTGGGAGCGGGAGCGGGAGCGGGAGCGGGAGCGGGAGCGGGAGCGGGAGCGGGAGCGGGAGCGGGAGCGGGAGCGGGAGCGGGCGTGAAGCTCGCGATCGCGACGAAGATCGTGCTCGCGATGGCGATCGCGGGCGGCGGCGGCGCGGCCGTCTACAGCGTGACGCGCCCCCCGTCCCCCTCGATCCACACCGGCCTCATCTCCTCGCCCGCACCCGCACCCGCACCCGCACCCGCGCCCGAACCCCCGACTGCAGCCCCGACCGCAGCCCCCACCGCGACCGCCATCCCGACCCCACTCCCCAAGCCCACCACCCCCCGCCCTTCCTCCGCCCCCTCTCCCCCTCCTCCTCCCTCCTCCGATCCCACCCTCGAAGCCCGCCTCCTCGGCCGCGCCCAGGCCTCCCTCTCCTCCGACCCCTCTCTCTCCCTCGCCGTCGTCGACGAGCACGCCTCGACCTACCCCCGCGGCGTCCTCGCCCAGGAGCGCGAGGTCCTCGCGGTCGACGCTCTCCTCCGCCTCGGTCGGCGCCCCGACGCGGAAGCTCGCGCCGCGCGCTTCCGCGCGACGTACCCGACCTCCGGCCACGTCCGACGTCTCGACGCGCTCCTCGCGCGCTGACGCGTCCGGATCAGCCGGCGAGCTCGATGCGGAACGTCGCCCCGTCGCCGTGGTCGGGCGCCGCGAGCTCGATGGTCCCGCCGTGAGCCCGCGCCACCCGCCGCGCGAGCGCGAGGCCGAGGCCCGTCCCGCCCGGACGGGCCGTCACGAGCGGCTCGAAGAGCGTCGTCGCGACGGCGTCGGGCACGCCAGGCCCGTCGTCCGACACCCAGACGACGACGCGGTCCTCCGTCGCCTCCGCGCGGGTCCGGATCCGCGGCCTGCGCGGTGAGCTCGCGGCGACGGCGTTCTCGTAGAGCACGTGGAAGAGTCGCGCGAGGAGGCCGTGCTGTGCTCGCACCTTGAGCGTGTGGAGAACCGAGTCCTCGAAGTCGGCGCCGGGATCGGGCAGCTCCTCGCGGGCGCTGGCGAGGACCTCGACGAGGAGCACGGGCTCGGCCGCCGCCGGCTCGCCGCGCGCGAGCGCCATCAAGTCGTCCACGATGGCGTGAGCCGTCCGAGCGTTCCGCTCGATCCGACCCAGGTACGGAGCGCTCGCCGGGAGGTCCTGCTTCGCCAGGTATACGTTCGCCGAGATGATCTGGAGCGCATTCCTCAGCTCGTGCGCGATCTCGGCGGCGATCTCACCGATGGCTGCGAGCCTCTCTCGCGCGGCGGCGTTGCCAGCCTCGTCGGTCGGCCGAGCGGCCCCGCTCTCCGCGGTCGCTCCGCTCGGCTCGCCGCCGGGGCTCACGGGGCTCGCGGGGCTCACGGAGCTCACGGAAGTAGACTAGCCAGGACGACACCCATCAGAAGGCTTTTCGTTCTGTACGGAAAGAGCGTAGGATTTCCGACGGCTGCCTTCCGTCGCCATGGCTGCGAACGAGTCGAAGATCCCGGTCGGGACCACCCTGGTCGGCAAGTACCGCGTCGTCCGCGAAATCGGGCGCGGAGGGATGGCTGCGGTCTACGAGGCCGAGCAGCTCTCGCTCGGCAAGAAGGTCGCCATCAAGATCCTCGCGGCGGAGCTCGCCGCGTCGACGATCGTCATCGAGCGATTCTTCCGCGAGGCCCGCGCCGCCGCGAGCGTGCGCAGCCCGTACATCGTCGACGTGTACGACTCGGGGCGCCTCGACGACGGGCGTCCCTTCATCGCGATGGAGCTCCTCGAGGGGGAGTCTCTCTACGACCGCATGGCGCGCGTGCGGCTCATCGACATCCCGACGACCATCCGCGTCATCGCGCACACCGCGAAAGGCCTCGTGAAGGCGCACGCCGCGGGCATCGTCCACCGCGACCTGAAGCCCGAGAACATCTTCCTCACGAAGAGCGACGACGGCGACGACATCTGCAAGATCCTCGATTTCGGCCTCGCCAAGTTCTACGCGCCGATGAATCCGGAGGGGAACGTCCAGAAGCGCCTCACGCGTGAAGGGGCCGTCTTCGGAACGCCGGCGTACATGTCCCCGGAGCAGGTGAAGGGGCAGGGGAACGTCGATCACCGCGCGGACCTGTGGGCCCTCGGCTGCATGGCGTACGAGTGCCTGATCGGGCGGCCCGTGTGGAACATGGATCAGGGCGTGGCGATGACCTTCGCGGCGATCGCGACGGCGCCGATCCCGGTCCCGTCGCACGTGCGTCCGGATCTGCCGCCCGAGTTCGATCAGTGGTTCGCGAAGTGTCTCGAGCGGAACCCCGATCGCAGGTACCAGTCGGCGAAGGAGCTCGCCGATGCCTTCGTGGAGGTGTGGGGCGCGCCCCGTGGCTCGACGGGCAGCTATCCGAACGTCGCGTTCTCCTCCGCGCGCGCCGCGCCCGTCATCCACGCGCAGGCGGAGGAGCTCTCCACCGACGTCCTCGAGAGCGTGCGGCCGCCGCCGGGCGGCGTCCCGGTGCCGCCGTCGACCGCGCGCGGCATGGGGGCCGGGGGTCCGCTCAACGGGCGCGTGAGCGGGAGCGACTCGTCGGCGATCCCGCTCGTGCAGCGGTCCTCGGCGTCGGCCCCGGGCACGGTCCCGCCCGAGTCCTCACCGCGGCGCGCGTCTCCGGTTCGCGTCGCGCTCTCCGCGACGTTCCTGGCGGTCGGTCTCACGGCTGCGGGCTTCGTGTGGGTGCGGTTCCTCAGCCCGCAGGTGCGGACGCCGCTCGTGCAATCCACCGCGTCCGCCGCGGCGAGCGGCGCGAGCTCGGGGGGCGCAGGGATCCCGTCGGCGCCGGAGCCGAAGTGGTCGGTCGTCGTCGGTGAGGCGCAGAAGCTCTTCGCGCAAGGGGACACGGCGGGGGCGCTGAAGAAGCTCGAGGAGGCTGCGAAGATCCCCGGCGGCGGGCCGGCCGCGAAGGTCTTCAGCGAGCAGCTCGCCGTCGCGGCGAAGTCGGCGGGGCCGTGCAAGGCCGTCGCGTTCGCGCGCCCGCGGCTCGCGACCGATCGCCGCGCGGAGCGACCGTCGATCGTGTCCACGACGACGGGCGGCATCGTCGCCTGGACCGACGATCACGAAGAGGCAGGGCACGATCACGTCTACGCCGCGGTGATCGATCCGACGGGGCACACGCAGGGAGCGATCCGCGACCTGACGCCGGACGCGAAGGAGGCTTCTCGTCCCCTGCTCGCGCCGGTCGGCGCCAACCGCAGCGTGCTCCTCTACGGCGACGTCACGAAGGCCGGCAAGGAGTACGGCGTCTTCGCGCGCGCCCTCGACCCCGAAGGCCGCATCGATCCGACGCGTGGGACGAAGATCCCGATTCACCCGTCGACCCGGCAGCCGCACTCGTGGCCCGCCTTCGAGCGTGCGCCCCAGGGCCTCTACATCGTGTGGCAGGACGATCGGGACAAGGAAGGCGACACGGACCTCTTCGTCCGCCTCCTGAAGGACGACCTCGATCTCGGCCCCGAGATCCGGCTCACGGACTACGTGCCGGCGCCTCGCGCGAAGGCCGCGCCGCGCGTGCGGATGCCGAGCGTCGCCGTCGGGGCGAACACCCTCCTCGTCGCCTACAAGCTCGAGAAGGAGAGCCAGCGCGAGATCGTGCGCATCCGTGTGCCGCTCGACAAGCTCGTCGGCAACGGGCTCGCGGTCCCGAAGGACAACAAGACGTCCCGCGTCCTCGGTGACGCGCTGACGATCAACGACAACCCCAAGGCGCCCGTCGACGGCCCGGACATCGCGTGCGGCCAGGAGGGCTGCTTCGTCGCGTACCAGCTCGACACGGGCGGGGCGTTCGCAGCCTTCATCGATCCGAAGGATTCCAAGGTCATCTGGACGAAGCGGCTCGGCTCCGAGAAGGCGTCCCGTCCGTCCCTCGCCGTGAACGCGGGCCGCGTCGCGGTCACGTTCTTCGACCAGAACCGGATCAAGATGTCGTTTCTCTCTCGCGACAGCCTGGTCAGCGCTCCGAATCCGCTCCTTCGCATCAGCGACGCGACGAGCCCGCGTCCCGTCCTCACGGCGGGCGGGGGCGAGAACGAGTGGTATCTCGCGTGGCAGGACGTCGAGGCGCCGCGCACCGAGGTCTACGCGGCGCGCCTCGTCTGCAACGCCGCTGCGAAGTGATCACATGATGGAGCGGCGAGCCCGGATCGCGCTCGAGGTGCTGATCGTGTCGCTCGCGGTCACGGCGTCCGTCACGCTCGCGTCGCGCTTCCTGCCCGATCGCTACGTGGCGACCGCGGTGGGCTTCGTGTTCCTCGGCGCCACGTGGGCGATGGTGTGGCGCAAGGACGACGCGCGCGTGGAGCGCTCCGGTCTCGCCCTCGCAGGGCTCGTCCTGCCCGGACCCGTCGACCGGCCCCGGCTCGCGCGCGCGATCCTCCAGGCGCTCGCCTGGGCCGCGCTCTCTGCCGCGCTCACCTTCGTGCCGTTCTTCTTCGGGTGGCGCGCGTTCTGGCATCCCCACGGCCACTTCGCCCTCCGGGTCGCGCCGCTCGACGTCCTGAACGAGGCGTTCGGTCAGCTCGTCATCATCGCCCTGCCGGAGGAGGCGTTCTACCGCGGCTACGTACAGTCGCGCCTCGACGACCTCTTCCCGAACAAGGTGCGGGTGCTCGGCGCCGAGATCGGGCCCGCGCTCGTCGTCACGAGCGTCGTCTTCGCGCTCGGTCACTTCGCGACGATCAGGGAGCCCGCGCGTCTCGCCGTGTTCTTCCCGTCGCTCCTCTTCGGCTGGCTCCGCGCGCGGACGCGAGGCATCGGCGCCGGCGTGGCGTTCCACGCCTCGTGCAACGTCTTCAGCGAGCTCCTGGGCAAGGGCTTCCGCGTCTACTAGACAGTCTCCCCGTGTCCACGCTCCGCGCGGCGCTCTTCGACATGGATCGAACGCTCGTCCGAAAGGAGACGGCGAGCCTCTACGTCCGGTACCAGCGGACGATCGGCGAGGCGCGCCGCCGCGACCTCTTGCGCGTGCTCTGGTGGGTCGGTCAGTACACGCTCGGCGTCGTCGACGCCTCCGAGGTCGCGGCGCTCGCCGCGAAGCAACTCGCCGGTACGCCCGAGCTCGTGCTCGCGGCGCGCTGCGACGACTGGTTCCGCCGCTTCGTCGAGCCGCACGTCTGCGATCTCGGCCGTCGGGCGGTCGAGCGGCATCGCGCGCGCGGCGAGCACCTCGCGATCGTCACGGGCGCGTCCCCCTACGCCGCCCGGCCGCTCGCGCGGAGGCTCGGGATCCCTCACGTCGTCGCGAGCGAGCTGGAGGTCGACCAGGAGGGACGCTTCACCGGCCGCTTCGAGGATCCGCTCTGCTACGGGGCGGGGAAGATCGTGCGCGCTCGGCGGCTCGCCGAGAAGCTGGGGTTCGTCCTCGAGGACTCGACCTTCTACAGCGACTCGTACACGGATCTGCCGCTGCTCGAGCACGTGCGGGAGGCCGTCGTCGTGAACCCCGATCTACGGCTCGCCCGCGAGGCGCGCCGGCGTGGTTGGCGCGTCGAGACCTGGTGACGAGGGCGGCGTCGCCCGCGGCGCGACCAGCTTCACGGCCTCGACGACCGCCGCGCGCGAGAAGGGCTTCGAGAGGCACGGGTTCGTGACGTCTCGGAGGAAGGTCTCCGAGCGCGCCGTGAAGGCCCCCCCCGTCAGGAAGACGATTCGGTCGCGGAGCGCGCTCGAGATCGCGCCGAGCTGGTCGTAGAGCTCCATCCCGCTCATCGCCGGCATCATGAGGTCGCAGAGGATCGCGTCGAAGTGGTCGCCGCCCGCGAGCCGCTTCAGCGCGACGCGCGCGTCGATCTCGACCTCGACCTCGTGCTGCGGGGCGAGGATCCGCGCGAGCGCTCGTCCGATCGCGGGCTCGTCGTCGACGACGAGGACGCGCGGTCGCCCGGTGCCCGTGCCTGCGGCCACGGCGGTGACGCGCGCCTGCTCTCTCGGGATCGCGTCGGCGACAGGTCCCTGGTGCGCCGGCAGCGTCACGCGGACGGTCGTGCCCTCGGCCTCGCTGGAGTGGACGTCGATCTCTCCCCCGTGCGCGAGGATCGTGCGGTGCGCGACGGCGAGCTCGACGCCGGCCGTCGCGTTCCCCGACGCCGCGAACGGGTCGAACATGCGCGCGCGCTCGACGTCGCCGAGGACGGACCCGTCGTCGTGGACCTCGATGGTCGCGCGACCCGTCGCGTCGGTCCGGGAGCGGACGCGGATCACGCTGTCCAGCGCGCGCCCTTCGCCGACGCGTGAAGCCGCACCGAGCAGGAGCGCCACGAGGGCGGCGGTCATCTGCCCGCGGTCGGCGAGCAGCGGGGGCGTCGCTCCCTCTTCGACGACCAGTTGCGCGTGATGACGGAGGGCGTGCGCGGAGGCGCGGACGGCGCCCTCGACGAGGGCGGCCACCTCGACGACCTCGCGCGTCCCTTGATCGCCTTGCGCGATCGGGCGCAGGACGTCCACGATGTTTCGCACGCGGTCGGCGCCGTGAGCGGCGTCCTCGAGCGCAGAGACGATCTCGGGATCGATCGGCTCGCCTCGCTCGAGATCGTGCCGGAGGACTTCGAGCGCGTGTCCCACGTTCGCGAGCACGAACGACAGCGGGTTGTTGATCTCGTGGCGCATGCCGGCCGCCATCGTTCCCACCGCGGCGAGGCGCTCGGCGGCGAGGAGCCTTCGCTCGAGGCGTCGTCGCTCGGCGACGTCGCGGAGCGCGACGACGGCGCCGAGCGTCGCAGTGTCGGGCGACACCATCGGCGCGATGCTCCCTTCCACCTCGATCGCCGTAGGCCCCGTCCCGAGGCGCGCGTCGCGTGGCAGCGGGGTGACCGTCCGCTGGTGGAGCGCCTGGGTGACGAGCGCGGAGAGCTCGGCCCCCCGCGCGTCGACGAGTCGGAGCACGGCGGCGACCGGCTTCCCGGTCACCGCGTCGCGGTCGCGACCGAGGAGGCGCTCCGCCGCGGCATTCACGAACGTGATCCGTTCGGCGGCATCGACGGTGAGGACGGCGTCGGCGATCGAGTGGAGCGTGGTCGAGAACCACTGCTCGCGCGCCGCCGCGATCTTCTCCAGCTCGTGCTGGTGGAGGGCGAGCTCGACCGCGATCGTGAGCTCGCGCGGTCCGAACGGCTTTCGCAGGTAGCCGTTCGGAGCGGTCTGCTTCGCGCGGTGGAGCGTCGCGTGATCGAAGAAGCTCGTGAGGTAGACGACAGGGACGTCGAGCTTCTCGCGGAGGACACTCGCCGTCTCGATGCCGTCGATCGGCCCGTCGAGCTGGACGTCCATGAGGACGAGCGCAGGTCGCAGGCGGAGCGCCGCCTCGATCGCCCGCTCGCCCGAGGGGACGGTCTCGGGAACGAGGTAGCCCGCGCCGACGAGCGCGTCGCGGATGGACTCCGCGGCGCTCGCGTCGTCTTCGACGACCAGGATCGACGCCGGCATTCCCCGGTATGGTCCTCTTCCGGGTCGCGCGAAACAAGGTCCGTATTGCCGCACCTCGCGCTTGAGACGCCGTTCGAGCGCGGCTATGCCGGGGCCCATGTCGTCGCCGCCTCGCCTGCCCACCCCCGTCGGTCCCCCGGCGGATCTGCTCGAGCTCCCCCGGCCGGTCGTGGACGACCTCGTCGCCCGCGCGCTGGTCGAGGATCTCGGGGCGGGGGACGTGACGACCGAAGCCTGCGTGCCCATCGAGGCCGTCGCGACGGCGAAGGCGGTGGCCCGGAAGGAGCTGGTCGCGTGTGGTTTGCCAGTCGCGGCGCGGGTTTTCGCGCTCCTCGACGCCACGCTCCTCTTCACGGCCTCGGTCGAAGAGGGCGCCCTCGTGCCCCCGGGGACCACCCTGTTCACGGTGGCCGGGCGAGCCCGCGCCATCCTCGTCGGCGAGCGCGTCGCCTTGAACCTCGTGCAGCGCATGTGCGGCATCGCGACCGCCACCCGACGCTACGTGCAAGCCCTCCCGACCGGTTCCAGGACGCGGATCACCGATACGCGGAAGACGACGCCGGGGCTCCGCTTGCTCGAGCGCTACGCGGTCCGACGGGGCGGCGGTCACAACCACCGGAACGACCTCGGGTCGGCCGTGCTCATCAAGGACAACCACATCGTGGCGGCGCGCGGCGTGACGGAGGCGATCACGCGCGCCCGCGCCCGCGCCCCGCACACGAGCAAGATCGAGTGCGAGGTCGATTCGCTCGAGCAGCTCGACGAGGCGCTCGCGGCGGGCGCGGACATCGTCCTGCTCGACAACATGGCGACCGACATGGTCGAGGAGGCCGTGCGCCGGACGCGGGGACGCGCGCTCCTCGAGGCGTCGGGCGGCATCACGCTCGAGCGCGTCGCGGACCTGGCGCGCGCGGGGGTCGATGCGATCAGCGTCGGCGCGCTCACCCATTCGACGCCGGCGGCCGACATCGGCCTCGACTTCGAGGCGTGAGCGCGTGACGGAGCTCGCCGCGCGTGTTCGCGAGCTCGTGCGCGAGCGCGCCCTTCGCCTCGGCGATCCGCTCGTCGCGCTCGAGGAGTGTGCTTCGACGAACGACGAGGCGAAGGAGGGCGCGCGCGCGGGCGCGCCCCACGGCGCGACGTGGCTCGCCGAGTCCCAGACGCGGGGGCGCGGTCGTCAGGGCCGGACCTGGTCCTCGGGCCCGGGCGACGCCCTCCTCGTCTCCGTCCTCCTCCGCATCCCTTGCGAGCCTTCGCGCGTCCCGCAGCTCTCGCTCGCCTGCGGGCTCGCGGTGCGGGATGCGGTCGCGAAGGCGGTCTCCGACGACGCCTCCGTGGTCGTGAAATGGCCAAACGACGTGCTCGTCCGCGGGCGGAAGGTCGCTGGGATCCTGATCGAGTCGTCCATCTCCGCCGGACCGCCCGCCCGCACGAGCCACGTCGTCGTCGGGATCGGGATCAACGTGCACGCGCGCGAGCTGCCGGACGAGCTCCAGGCGATCGCGACCTCCGTCGCGCGCGAGCGGTCCGCCGTGGGCGGCACATCCGCCCCCGACCGCGCGGAGATCCTCGCGGACGTCCTCGCCGGTCTCGACCGTGACGTCGAGCTCGTGGCGTTCCGCGGCCTCACGAAGGTGCGCGCGCGGCTCTCGGCGCGCGACGCGCTCGCCGGTCGGACGGTCGAGGTCGACGGCTTCCGCGGCGTCGCCTCGGGGATCGACGACGAGGGCCGCCTCCTCGTCCGGAGCGCGGAGACCGGGGAGATCCGCCGCGTCGTCGCCGGCGACGTGCACCTCGGGCTGAGGAAGTGACCTCGGTCGCCGTGCTAGGGTCGACCGCGTGACGCCCACAGACGAGCTCGGAACGCTCCTCAGGCCCGCAGGCGGTGGGCTCTACCTCGTGTCCACGGGGCGCGAAGCGCAGCTCGCCCTCCAGCGCCGGCTGTACGGCGCGAGCTCCGAGGACGACGTGGACGCGCGCTTCCGGGCCGCCCTCGCGCGCATCCCGGAGGCGAAGGGCTTCGTGCTGGGGATCCCCTCCGACGTCGGGGCCGGGTTCCGTCGCGGCGCGAACCTCGGGCCGCAGGCGATCCGGACCCGCCTCCTCGAGGACGAGCCTGCCTGGCCCTCCCGCGCCGAGGAGCTCGGCATCGTGGACATCGGCGACGTCTTCGTCGTCCCGCAGCTCCTCCACGACGACATGCTCTCGGAGGCGCAGAAGGACGCGACGCGGAAGGCGCTCTACCCGGGAGTGCCGGAGGCCGCGCGAGCGCGCCTGCCGGTCTCGCCGCTCTCGATCGCCGAGCGGGCGCTCGATCTCGTCTTCCAGCTCAATCCTCACATCGCGCCGTTCGTGCTCGGCGGTGATCACTCGAACGCGTGGCCGGTCGTGTCGGCCTTGTCGCGGGCGCGGAAGGATCGCTGGTCGATCGTCCAGCCCGACGCGCATACCGATCTCCTCGAGCACCGCCTCGGCGTCACGTATTGCTTCGCCACCTGGTCGTTCCACGCCAACGAGCTTCTCGGGCGCGACGGGCGGCTCGTCCAGGTGGGGACGCGGGCGTCGCGCCACGACCGGGGGCACTGGGAGGGCGGGCTCGGCGTGCGCCAGCTCTGGGCCGAGGAGTGCAACCGCGATCCCGACAAGGCGATCACGACGGTCCTCGAGCACCTCGCGTCGCGCGACGTCGCGAGCGTCTACTTCTCGAACGACATCGACGGCACCGACGCGCGGTGGGCCGACGCGACCGGGACGCCCGAGGAGGGGGGACTCGAGCCGTCCTTCGTCATCGGTCTCATCCGTGCCCTCGGCGCGCGGTTCCAGCTGCTCGGCGGTGACATCATGGAGGTCGCGCCCCCGCTCCGCGACAAGCCCGATTCGACGGAGCGAACCGTGGGCCTCGCGGTGCGCTACCTTCGAGAGACGATCGCCGCGGCGATGAAGGTCACGCCGCCGGCCGAGCCGATGCCCTGACGGGGCAGCCCGAAGGACGAGCATGAAGACGACGACCATGTGGGGCAGGGGAGCGGCGGTCGCGGCGGCGGGGCTCTTGGCCGTCGCCTGCTTCACCAAGGGCTGCTCGAAGACCGACGGAGCCGCGACGAGCGAGAGGCCCGCGGAGGTGACGAAGGGCGCGCCCGCCACCTCGGTCGCGCCGGCGGTGCCGAGCGTCGCCCTCACGACGACCGCCCCCGCGCCGTCGGCGAGCGGTTCGGTCCCATCGCCGGCCGTCGCCGCGAAGCCGGCGGCCTCCGGCGCC
>JALHPN010000086.1 GCA_022842465.1 Polyangiaceae bacterium
GCCCGGCTTCGGCGGCTCGAGCCGGAGCGGGCCACCGCCCGGGGCGGGCGCAGCGGCAGGCGGCGCCTCCGGAGGTACGGCGCGCGGATCGCGCTGCGGCTCGGCGAGGGACGGATCGAGCTCCATCCACACGAAGCGCCCCTCCTCCGTGAACGTCACGCGGAACGCGGACATGAGCCCGGCGCCGAGGACGCCGCCGAGGTCGACGCCCTCGAAGTTCCCCTTGTACTCGGCGAGCGGCGCGCCCTGCATCGCGGGCACCTGCGGGAGATCGAGCGGGCCGAGCTTGAAGAACGGGAGGAAGCCCATCTTCCAGTTCGGCGGCGCGCCCGGCTCCTGACGGAACGAGGCGAGGTCCGCGCCCGAGCGCTTGAGGAGCTGGTCGTCGAGGGCGAGCGGATAGAAGGCCGTCGAGTCCACGAAGAGGAGCGAGCCGTCGTCCTGCTTCGAGACCTGCGAGCGCATCATCATGCCGCCGCCGCGGACGTAGAACACGGGCACGCGCGCGGCCTCGGGGGGCGCCGGCGGGTCGAACTTGCGGACGACGAACTGCGAGCCGCGTCGATCGAACGTCGTGTGGGCGTGACGGAGGAAGTTCACGCCGAGCAGCACCTTGATCGGCGCGCCGAGCTGCTTCGAGAAGTTCGAGAGATCGTAGGGGAGCGCAGGGACGTCCTTCACCTCGAGCCGCTCGGCGAAGCGGAGGCTCACCCAGGAGGGGTCCTTCCGGGACGTGTTGTCGATCATCACCTCGCCCATCGCGGTCGCGACGAGGGCGAGGACGCGCTCGCCGTCGAGCTCGCACGGGACGACCATCGCCGGCCCTGCGGGCGGCATCTCGACGTTGGCGAGGACGCCGCCCTCGAGGGCGAAGGGATGGCGGCCCTGCCCGCGGCGAGCGAGCTTCGAGACGTCCCGCGCCCACGGATCCTTCACGGACGGATCGCGGAGCATCTCCTCGAGCTCGTCGGCGGCCCGATCGATGTCGCCCTGGTACCAGAACGCGCGCCCACGGAGGCCACGGGCGTCGGTCGTCGCGAGGCCCTCGGTGAGCTCGATCGCGCGCTTGTAGTCGAGCCGCGCGAGCGCGATGCGCGCCGCGACGAGCCGCGTCTCGGTGTCCTTGGGCGCCGCCTTCAGCGCGCTGTCGATCGACGCGCTCGCGTCGTCGAGGTCGCCGGTGCGGTAGCCGGCCTTGGCGCGCGCGAGCCACTTGTCCGCGATCGGCGGGCGGTTGGGCGCGTTCGCATCGGGGCCGTCACCGCACGCAGCGACGAGGCAGCCGGACAAGAGGAGGGCGATCCTGGTGCGGCGATGGGGCATGGGCTCGGCCGAGGGGATAGCCCATCGGGGGGGCCGCGGCTACCGACGTCGGGGAGCCTCCTCGGCGCGGCGCCGCTCCTCGGTCTGGTGGCGGCTCGCCTCGATCGCCCGGAGCCGCGCCTCGTCCCCCCGCGCGGCCCGCGCGAGGATCGCGGCGCCGGACGCCCCGACGAGGAGCAGCACCGCGTGCACGACCGCGACGCCGAACCGGTGCCGCGACGCGAGCGGAACCGCGAGGGTCGTCACGAGCGCGTACGCCGCGAGAAGGACGACGAGGATCACGCGCGCGGTCCCGGCGAGCGGCCCCGTGAGCGGCCAGACCGCGATCGCCCCGAGCAGGAGGACGAGCACGGCGACGTGGCCGGCCCACGCCTTCTGCCGCCGCGTCCATCCGCGCCCGAGCTCGTCCATGCGCTCCTCGGTTCTCCTACGCCGCCGGGCGGCCCGACCTTCCGCGGGGCGGGGCGCGCGTCGAGCTGCGGAGCCCGGGCCGCAGCGGTGGTCACCGGCGGCGACGGCGGAGCCCGAGCTCGAGGTCGAAGGGCGCGAGGATCTTCGTGAGCGTCTTCACGGTGGGGTTGCCGATCCCGCGCTCCAGCTCGATCAGGATGCGCGGGCTGACGCCGACGAGACGCGCGTACTCCGCCTGCGTGCGACCGGCGATCTTGCGCATCTTCCTCACCGCGTCGGGGATCGAGATCTCGCCGCGCGCGATCGCTTCGTAGAGCTCGTCCCGGAGCGCGCGCCGTCGCTCCTTGTTCCGCTCCGCGCGCGCGAGCGCCTTGGCCTCGGCTCCGCTCACCGTACGTCTCCGAGCTCACGCGCCACGCGCGCAAGGCGAGGCTCGAGCGTCCGCCTCACGTCGTCGCTCGCGCCCTCCACCTGCATCAGCGAGGGCAGCTCGGGGGAATTTCCTCCGCCGGCGACGAGGATCGCCCAGTCGGAGCTCGCCGTGTTCGGCAGGCCGAGCTGCGCCTCCCAGTGGCGACGCGCGGCTCCAGAGGGGATGACGTCGAGGAGGAACGCCGGCCAGACGTCGTCCGCGTGGATGCCGTACCCGACGGGATGGCGACACGACACGGCGCGGTGATCGCGGGCGTCGAAGCAGGCGACGTTCTCCAGGTAATCGAAGTCGTACTCGACCCTGGTGCTCGACCGGATGCCGCCCCTGACGTCGTCACATCGAACCTCGGCCGCGAGGGTCCAGGCTCCGTCGAGGTAGAGCTCCAGGTGGCACTTCCCGGCGGTCATCGACCACTATAGTGGCGCAAGTGCACGGTGCTCGCATAGAGAGCGACCACTTTGGTGGTTGAAGAGGTTGGAGGGGAGGCCCCGATGGATTGCCGGTAGGTTAATTAACTTGTTGGTTAGATAACTGCGAGGTAACAGATCCCCATGCCGTCGGCCGACCTGTCGACCCTCTTCGCCGCGCTCGCCGATCCGACCCGGAGGGCGATCCTCGCGAGGCTCTCCGAGGGAGATGCACCGGTGAAGAGCCTCGCGGAGCCGTTCGCGCTCTCGGGGCCGGCGATCACCAAGCACTTGAAGGTGCTCGAGCGCGCGGGGCTCATCTCGCGCAGCCGCGAGGGGCAGCAGCGCCCTTGCCGGCTCGAGCCTCGGGGCCTCGCGCCGGCGGCGGACTGGATCGAGCAGTACCGCGCCATGTGGGAAGAGCAGCTCGACCGGCTCGGGGAGTACCTCGCGAGCCTCGCGCCGCCGCCTCCCGACGAGCTCCCGGAGACGACCACGAGAAGCCGTGAGAACCCGAACACCGTCGGCAAGACGCCGAGGACCAGGACGCCGCGAGGAGGACGACATGGCCGCCCGAAGTGAATCGAACGAGATCCGTCTCACGCGCGTGTACGACGCGCCTCTGCGCGCGGTGTGGGACGCCTGGACGGTCCCCGACCAGGTCGCGAAGTGGTGGGGGCCGCGCGGCTTCACGATCACGACGCACGCGAAGGACCTCCGCGTCGGAGGCACCTGGCGCTACACGATGCACGGCCCTGACGGCGTGGATTACCCGAACGTGACGACGTACCTCGTCGTCGAGCCGTACCAGAAGCTCGTCTACGACCACGGTGGCACCGACGACCGCCCCCCGCTCTTCCGCGTGACGGTGACGTTCACCGAGGCGGACGACAAGACGAGGATGGACATGATCTTCGCGCTCGCTTCGCCCGAGGTCGCCCGCGAGACGGCGAAGTTCATCAAGCAGGCGGGCGGCGAGGCGACGTGGGATCGCCTCGCGGAGCACCTGGAAGAGACCGCGACGGGCAAGGCGAGCTTCGTCGTCAACCGCACGTTCGACGCGCCCGTCGCGCGCGTCTTCGCGATGTGGACGAGCCCCGATCACCTCGCGCGGTGGCTCCCGCCTGCGGGCACCGAGATGCGCTTTCTCCGGTCGGAGATCGCAAAGGGCAAGAGCACGCTCTTCGTGATCACGGGAGAGCACGGCGCCACGCACGTGCGCGCCGAGTACCTCGCCGTCGAGCCGCCCCGCCTCATCGTCTACACGCAAGAGTTCGTCGACGCGCGCGAGCAGCGCGCGCCCGCCCCCGGCGCGGAGCGCTGGCCGGCCACGCTGCGCAACACCGTGCTCTTCACGGAGGAAGCGCCGGATCGGACGCGCGTGACCTTGACGACCGAGCCGCACGGAGAGGCGACGGTGCCGGAGCTCGAGGCGTTCGTCCGCGAGCGCTCCGGCATGACGAAGGGCTGGACGGGATCGTTCGACGTGCTCGAGGAGCTGCTGGTCACTCAGGCGGATCGGTGACGCGCGGGAGGCCCGCCTCGAGTCGGAAGACGCGCGCGGCGTTGCCGCGGAGGAAGAGCGACCGGGCCTCCTCGTCGAGCCCGAGCTCGTCGAGCCCCTCGAGCGCTTTCGCAGGCGTGATCATCGGGTAGTTGGTCCCGAACATCACCTTGTGGCGGCCGTGCTCGCGCAGGTAGGCGACGAGCTCGCGCGGATAGCGGCGCGCCGTGTAGGCCGACGTGTCGATGTAGACGTTCTCGTGCTTCGTCGCGACCGCGACGGCCTCCTCGGTCCACGGGTAGCCGATGTGCCCGGCGACGATGCGCAGCTCGGGGAAGTCGAGCGCGACCTGATCGAGGTAGATCGGACGACCCACCTCGCTCGGCATGAGCGGCCCGGTGTGGCCGATCTGCGTGCAGAACGGCACGTCGATCTCGCAGCACGCGGCGTAGACCGGGTAGAAGCGTCGGTCGGTCGGAGGGACCTCCCACAGCCAAGGCAGCACGCGGATCGCCTTGAAGCCGAGCTCCGTGACGCAACGACGAACCTCGCGCACCGCGGCCATCGGCTTCGAGATGTCGACCGAGCCGACGCCGACGAGCCGCCCCGCCGACGCCGCGACGAACGTCGCGACTTCGTCGTTCGAGATCATCACGTTCCGCGGCGCCACCCAGGCGCTGATCAAGCTGCGCTCGACGCCGCCCTGGTCCATCGCCGCGAGCGTCGCGGCCACCGGCACCTCCCCCTCGGGGATGGCGCCGCGCGTCCACCGACGGAGCGACGCGAACATCGGATCTCGGAGGTGGCGCTCCGTCGGGTGCTGGGCCCAGGCGTCGATGATCATCGGTCCTCCGAGGAGAGGGTTCACTTCGACGGATCGGTGACGCGCCCGAAGAACACCAGGCGGTCGCGCTTCGCGTCGCGGATGGCGAAGAGGAACGGGCGGTCCACGACGACCTCGCGAGGCTTCTTCGGATCGGGGGCGGCCCCGGCCTCCATCCCCACGACGGTCGCGGCGGCGGCCTCCGTGCCCTTCTCGTCGACGGCGACGAACGTCTTGTGGACGGCGGTCGACACGAAGAGGTCCTTCGTGCCGTCGATGCCCGAGAAGTCCGCCTTGCCGTAGACGAACGCGCTCTCGACGCCGAGCGACTGGATGACGTCGGCGAGGGCGATCGTGCTCTCGACGCGGAAGCGGGGGAGCGTGAGTCGGAGCATCGGGACGTGCTGCGGCGCGCTCGCCCACGCCCGGAGCTTCTCCTCCGTGAGGCCCTGCTCGATCGACGCGAGCGTCGCCGGCGCCTTCGGAAGCACGATCGTCATGACGAAGTCGCGCCCGTAGGCGAGCTCGACAACCTCGGCGTCGGCCGTGTCGCCGACCTTGCCGTGCTCGAGCTGCGTCATCATCGGGACGTCGACCTTGCCGCTCGGGGTGCTGAAGGGCCGCGGCTTCGTCTCCGAGGGCTCGAAGGGCTTCCGCCACGCGCCCTTGAAGTAGATGGCGTTCGCGAGCGCGAGCTTCGTGTCCTTCGACACCATGCGGGGCGCGAGGATCTCCTTGATGCGCCCCGTCGTGCTCTCCTCGACGAAGCGGTTGATGTGCTTGCGCGCTCCTTCGGCGTCGTTCGCGAAGTCGAGGAGGTCGACGGGGGCCGCGAAGCGGTCGCGCGTGACGGCGAGGAACTCGGGGCGCAGCGTGATCGTCTTCGCCGCGAAGACGCGGTTGGCGGTGCGCACGGTGACCTCTTCCCCGCGCCGCCACTCCTCCTTCGCGGGGAGCCCGAGCTTCGCCCAATCGCCGGCGAGCGTCGCGGCGACGTCGGCCGTCCGCGGGCCGTAGCCGAACGTCTTCGCGAGCTCCGCCTCCGTCGCGCCCTTCGCGCCGGCATGGAGCATCGCGAAGGCGAAGCGCACGCTGGCGGGGGAGACGAAGAGGTTGCCCGCGCCGGCGGGCGTCTTCACGAGCGAGGTGTGGAGCCGGGCGGCGAAGGCGCGCTCGCCGCGCGCGTCGGCCTCCATCTCCGCGTCACTCGGGCGAGGCCCGGCGAGCGTGGGCACGGGCACGTCGGCCGGCGGTGCGTGGGCAGAGGCGGGGGCGTCGGGAGGGCGCGAGGAGGAGGACATGGTCGGGGTCACGGCCGTGGCGGGCGCGGTCGTCGAGGCAGCCGGGGCGTCGCCCGAGCCGGACGGCCGGCACGCCGCCTGCGCGAGGAGTGCGCATCCGAGGAAGGCGATCGCGGAGTGCGCTCCGCGCGTCGAGATGATCCGCATCTCGACATCCTACGCGTGACGCGCGCGATGGCTTCCGACGAGCGCGCGCTGCCGCTGGGACGTCACCAGCGGTCCTTCGCGACGAAGATCCCCTGTCGCCCCATGACGACGACGTGCTGGGGGGTCAGCGCGATCGCGTGGAGAGCGTCGGGGATTGCGACCCGCTCGATCGTCCTGCCTGTGTCCTCGTCCGCGATCACGAGCGCGCCGTTGTGGTCGACTGCGTAGATTCGGCCGTCGCGGATCACGACGTCGACCATGTGCTCGCCGCGCTCCGCGCGGAGGGACGTCGCGCGCCGTGCGCCGGGCGCGAGCCTCCGCAGCCCGTAGCCGCCCGCCGCGTAGGTGATCCCGGCGTCGCTCGTCGTGGCGCCGATGACCACGTCCGACGACGTGCCGGCGTCGAGCGCCACGCGCGTCGCGCTGGGGATGGTCTCGAAGTCGAAGGACGATCCGAGCGCCGGCATCGGGAACGTGACGAGCTCGCGACCGAGCTCTTCCTGGGAGAACGTGACGGTCATCCTCTTCGCCGCCTCGTCGAAGCGGCAGGAGAGCTTCGGGAGGTTCACGAATCCGCGGCTCGGGTTCGTCCGGAGGAAGCGCTCGACCTTCAGCTTGACCTCGCCCTCGACGGCCTTGGTCGCGCCGTCGATCACCGTGAGCACGTAGCTGCGATCCGCGGGTGTGGTCCCGAAGGGATCGAGGGGCGAGTCGTCGCGGAGGCCGCAGGCGATGACCTTGCCGCCCGAGGTGGTGAGCGAGTCGTTGACGATTCGCTGCGGGAGCGTGCCGGTCTTCGTCACCCGGCCGAGATCGACCAGATGGATCGTCCGGTAGTTGTCGCCCACGAACGCGACGTCGCCGACCACCGCGACGGACTGGTAGACGCCGTGCGCGAGCGGGAGCGCGCGGTAGCCGTCCCGCGACGTGATCACCTCGTCGTCGCCCGTGACGGCCTCGGCCGCGTCCGCCGCGCACCCGGCGCCGGCGATGCCCACGGCGAGCAGCATGGCGAGCGAGAGGGACGCAGGAACGCGTCGAGCGCGGGGAGCCAAGCCGTTTAGGTGCCAGTGTGTGGACATGTAGCCAGGGCTAGCACCAAAGGTGCGTTCGTCGAGCCGTCAGGCTTCGCGAAGACGCCTTCGCGAGAGACGCGGGTCGGTCGGCCGCGATCCCGAGCGTCGAAGGTCCGGTCGCCTCGATGAGGTCCGTGGTTTGCGAGCTGCGAGGGGCCGGACCGCCTTGCAGTCCGCCGCGCGCGAGCATGCGAGCATGCTGCGCTTCGTTGCGATCGCGAGCGCCCTGCTGCTCGCGGCCTGCGCCCGCGGGACGACCTCCGAGCCGCGCGCTCGCCTGCCAAGCTCCCGCGAAGAACGGGCTGGGCCCGCCGAGCTGGGGCACGGAGGACCCCGCAACGCCCTGCTGCACCTTCGATGCGTGCGGCAAACGCACCTGCGGTACCGACTGCGACGACACGCGTTGGGTCTTCGTGCGTGAATCCAGGCGAGAAGGAGGTCCAAGAGCCCTCGGTGCCTCGAGACCTGCTCCGTTCCCCAGTGTGCGTATCGCCCATCCTGCTCGCGAACAAGACCTCGACCAAGAAGCGCTCTCTCGGCACCCCGCCGATGGTCGGGTCGATGACCCGGACCCATGGCCTACGGGCCTTGCCGGACGGCACGTTCCTCTACGGGACGAGCCACGCGGTCACCTTGGGCGCGGCGCCGACGAGGTGCAACGCGCTCGTCCGGATCCGCCCCTGAGCCCGCGTCTGCGCTCCTAGACCGTCGTCGGCAGGGACTGGATGCGCGCCCGTCGACTAGAAGGTGCCCCCGAGCCCGACGTCCACACCACCTTCTCTTCGCGGCGCGACGTTCGGAGCGATCGCGAACGGTCTCTCGCTCCGCCGGGCCGCCTCGGGCTTCGCGACGGGCACGCTCTGCCAGGAGAGCAGCGCGGCGTCGATCGCGACCGCGCCGAGTGCGCCGAGCGCCAACCCGGGGATCATGGCGAGCGCGCCCAGGTCGCCTCGGCACCTGTCACCGGCGCACGCGATGTATGCACCGGTCGCGGGCAGCGCGACGCGGAGGAGAAGGCTGCCGCCTGCGACGAGGTACCGCTCGTGCGCCGCGTGCACGATCGGCGAACCGAGCAGGTAGCCGCCCAAGCCGAGCGGCGGCAGGATCGGGGCGACGAGCACGCTCGCGCCGTCGACGGTCAGGTTCTGCCACCCGTACCAGCGGCGCCGCATGGGCTCCGCGTCCTCCTTCGCCGTCTCCACGTTCTTCTTCTTCGACTCGTCGCACGGCGAGCAAGGAGCGCTGGCCGTCGCCGGCCCGCCGTCGTCCCCTGCGCGCGCCGACGAGGGGACGAGAACCAGCAAGAGAGGCACCAGCCAGACGTGACGGAGGGCCAGGCGGAAGAGCATGCCTCAGGAGAGGCACGGGCCGCGCCAAGTGGTTGAACCATTCAGCCATATTTCAAGTGCGCAGAATCTGAGCAGGCGCCCCCGCGGGACGCGTCGTCGTCGGGTCGGCACGTTCACACCGCGCTGTGATCCACGGTTCGCGACGGAGAGCTCGCCGCCACTTCGGATCCGCGAGGTCTTCAAGCTCGCTCGGCGGCGAGGATTTGCCACGGAGCATCGAAGACAACTGCTTCGCGGGCAGGACTCCCTGCTGGATCAGGACACGGATCGCGTGGGAGCTGACGCTGCCTTCTCTGCCTTTTCTGCCGCCTCGACCATCGTCAGGCAACGGCCGTCCTTGATCGCGGATTCGTACCCAGCGACGCCCTTGGTGCGACGGTAGTCGCCGACGCGCTTCGCGCTCCACGTGTGCCCGAGAGGCGTCTTCGAGCCCATGCGGTTCAGCGTGGCCGCGATGTGCTCGTCGGGCCACCGAGCTCCCATCGCCGGATCACCTCGTCGACCTCGACGGGGTTCCTCATCATGTGCTCGCCAGGTTGGGGCTTCGCACGTCCGAGGAGGATGGCCTCCAGATCGCATCGCGAGGAACATGTGGACGCCGGAGCTCGTGCGCGTCGGGAGCGTCGGGTCCCAGTGCACCTCGGCGATGCCTGCCAGGCGCGGCCGCTGCTCGGCGGCGCCGACGACGTACTCCGTGCCCGTGCTCTCCACGGCGGCCTCGTCGAGGCGCAGCGTGGGCAGGACGTCGGCGGTCACCCGCAGCGGGCGCCCACCGCCCTCCTTCCAGACCTCGACGCGCTGGCCGCGCGAGGACGCGTACTTCAGGTCGCGGACGAGGGGCCGTCGGCACCGGCCGCTCCGACGCGGACGTGGGCGGCGGGAGCACGGGGAGCGACGTCGTGTAGTCCCACCGCCGGGCGCGGAGGAGGCGCCCCGTCTCGTCCCAGTCGTACGCGTACCACTGCCTGCATCGGGAGACGCCACCCGAAGTGCAGGTGCCTTGTCGCTCGACCTTCAGCTCGACGAGGTTGGCCCGGAGCGACGTCTCGCGTCAGGCGTTCAGGACCGCGGCCACGCGTACGAACGTGCCCTCGGCCGCGCGCTCCGCGTGGACGACGAGCTGCTCTCCGCTTCGGCTCGCGACGAGCTGCTCGGTGCTCCCGTCGCTCCACCTGCGTCGCTTGACCGTGAAGCCATCGGCCCGAAGGAGGGGCACGTAGAAGGCCGAGACATCCTCCGGCGTGAGGTCGGTCGTCCGGTCGAGACAGGCCACTCGCAACGGGAGCTCGACGAGCGGAAGCTCGCGCATCGCCCGCCCCGGGGGCATGACGAAGAGCTCCACCTTGCGAGAGCGGGGGACATCGGGGACGGGGATGCTCTCCCGGAGCTCGCGCATCGGATCGTTGCCGGGCGCGTCGGAGAGGTTGGGAAGCCAGCGGCCCCTTCCCTCGAAGAGGCTCACGATCTCGTCGTATGGGCGCTCGTCGAGCGTGAGGTCGGAGTCCGGCACGACGAGGATACCGCGCTCGTCACGGCTCCAGCGAAGAGTGTCCGGACCCACCGCGGCGACGAGCTCCTCGGCCGCATCCTCTGCTGGGTGCAGGTCCTCGACGTCGCGCCGCCAGTGGATGACGAGGACGTCCGCCCAACGGTAGGCTCCGACGATTTCCTCGTCGCCCCCGATCCGCTTCGTGTCGACGCGTCGCTTCCCCACGCGAAGGACGATCCAGGAGCTCATGAGCTCTCAACGTAGCAGCGACCGCGCGATGACGATGCGCTGCACGTCTCCGCGCACGACCGCGGACGCGACGCCGCAGTCTCCGCTCCCCGCCGTCAGCTCTCGACCGAATCGCGGTTGCAGCGGCTGTGCGTCAGGCCTTCGACCCGAATCCTTCATGTGCTGCGCCGACCACGCAGTCTGTTGTGTCGACGCAACGGCCAGAAGCGCTCGCAGTCGGCGTTCGGTCGACCGCTGGGCGCATGACGTGCCGCTTTCTCGAAGAGCGGTGTCGCTGGCTCGCTTCCTGCTCGCGGCGGGCGGCGGCACAGCCAGAGGCCGTCGTCTTCAGGAGAACACCGCCGACCAGGTCTTCGTCCTGAGCCGGACTCCAGAACGCTAATCGGTAGATACGAGGATTCTCCATGATCAAGTCGGTAGGCATTGCACTGTCCACGTTCCTCTTGCTGACCGCCTGCTCGTCTCGAGACGAAGGTTCCACGAGCTCGGACGATGACGAGCTCACGAGCGCACAGCCGTGCGCGAACCTCGCATGCGGCGAGATCTGTGGTGCCAGCGCAGGGTACCCGGGTGCGTATCCGAAGCTGTGCAACGCGCAGAAGCAGTGCGTCGCCACGATCACGGGTGTCGACTGCTCCTCCGCGCCGCCGGCACCGCCGCCGCCCGATCCATGCGCGAACCTCGCATGCGGGGAGACCTGCGGCATCACCGCGGGCTACCCGGGTGCGTATCCGAAGCTGTGCAACGCGCAGAAGCAGTGCGTGACGTCCATCCGCGGCGTCACCTGCCCCTGACGTCACGGAGCACGACCTCACATCGCCGGGGCGCGCAGGCGCTCGAGGGACGCACGGATCGAGGAGCCGCTCGAGGCTCGAGCCGGGTGCCCGGGAGTCGGAATTCGGGGCGCGGCTGGACACTCGTCGCGGCGGTGACGGGTACGGAGTCGACGCCGGTCGCGAGCGGCAGGGACGTCACGCGCGAGCCGGGGACCGCCCGTGCGGCGCGATACCGAGGATGCTGTCGGAACGGCACGAGGGACCTACCTCGCTCACCACTCGAGGTCGACCCGCACATCGTCGGTGTCGATGTAGACCGCGGGGCCGGTCTCATCCGAGGCTGCCCCCGCGGTAATGCGAACCGACGCGCCCTCGAGCGGTCGGGGCGACGCCACGTCGACGACGACCCGGTCGACCGCCAGCGAGATCTGCGGCGTCGACTGCGTGAGGTCGAACCAGACGTCAACGTCGGTCCACCTTCCCGGTGCGAAGGGGAGCGACGCCAGGCGTGCCGAGGACAGGCTGCCGTCTTCGAACGAGACCAGATCGAACACGACGTTCCCGCCGATGAGGCGCGGAACGAGCCGCTCCTCCACGCTTCGAACGGCCGCCGGGGAGAAACCGACCGTGCCGAGGCGCACCGCGCGCTCCGGAAGCGGCCCGACGAAGAACGAAAACGCGAATCGCAAGCGCTTTGCCGGACCGACGACCGCTTCCACGTAGGCTGCCGAGCCCTCGAGCTCGCGAAGGGTCGAGCGCAGGCTCGAGCTTCCGCTCCTTGCGCGGTCTACGACGCACGCGAGCTCGGCACCGCCGGACACCTCGACACCCGACCACTCCCCCCTCGGATCATTCCGCTCGAACGAGTCGCAGAAAGTCGCCCCGCTGCAATCGAAGCCACGAGAGGCGTCGCCGGACTCGAGTGGGGCGCCAGCCTCGACCGTAGCATCGGGGGGGGCGGCGACACCGACGGGGGGATCCCGATACGCGATCGCTTCGATGCCGACGATCATCCCGCAGCCGGAGAGCGCTGCCCCGAGGAGCACCCCTGCCGAGGCGACAAAGCGTGTCTCCCTCGTCCTTCGTCGTCGGGGACGCGCGGGCGAACTCATGGCTCGATGTCGACGCGGACGTCGTCGATGTCGAACGCGATCGGGGGCCCGGCGGCGCTCTGTGTCGCTCCCGCCGTCACAGTGACGGCGACCGGCGCGAGCGGCACGGAGACGGGTATCGCGGTATCGACGTGGTGCCGAACGCCGTCGATGGTCAGCGAGAACCGCTGAGGAGACGACCGAAGATCGATGACGAGGAGGACGTCGATCCACTTGCCGATCGGAATGGGGCGGAGGACGAGGCCCCGGAGAATGGGGTCCTCGAAGAAGACGGCGAGCTGCCCTTCGCCGAAGCGGGCGCTGAAGCCCAAGGCATCCCCGCCGCTCTCGAATTTGAGCGCGCCGACCTCCGCGGAGCGTGCGGGGATCGCGTCGAAGACGAAGGAGAACGCCCAGCGCAGGTGGCGCGGGGCGGGGAAGGCCTTCGAGACGAACGCCTTGGACAGGTTGCTGTCGCCGAGCAGCGACCGGAGGCTCGAGCGCCCGGTCCTCGCACGCGCTCCGGTGCATTCGAGGACAGACCCCGGCTCTACGAATGCGGAGTCCCACTCGCCCTTCGGCTGGCTTCGCTCGAACGAATCACAGAACGTTGCGCCGTCGCAGTCGAACGTGCTCAATGCATCGGGGGCGACCGTCACGACATCGGGCTGCGTGGGGGCGGTCGGCGGCGGAGGATCCGTCGGCGCCGACGAATCCGGATCCGGCCGGTAGTCGAGCGGCTGGATCCCGACGATTGCACCGCAACCCGCGAGCGCGACGAGGAACGACGGAAGCAGGCAGCGCATCGACTGCTTCGACGTTACCCGAGATCCATCCAGCGCGAGTAGGCCGGCGGGACTCTACAGCTCCGCGCGTCGCAGCAGGAGCGAGCGCACGGTGCCGGGGGCGCGACCTGCTCGGTCGAGTCGGCGTCGGCGGAGCGCCTCACCGCTCAGCTCCTTGGCTGGCGGTGAAGAAGAGCACCGCGCCGCCGGCGAGGAAGACGGCGCTCGCGATGAACCCGATGGTCGAGATGGTCGCGCTCGTCTCCGCACGACTGTTCAGCTCGTCGAGGCGAGGGCGGTCTGTCATCGGGCACGTGGGATAGCTCGGGCAGCGATCGACGAGGGACCCGTGGGCGTTGAGGGCGAGCACGCCCGCGAGCGCGCCCACGCCCAGCCCGGCGAGACCGACCCCGCCGCTGGCGAGGCCAAGCGTCCGTTGAAGTGACGGTCCGCTCCGAGGCGGCGCCGCCTTGGGCATCTTCGGAAAGGGCGCGAACACGCCGATCGCTGCGCGCTTCACCGGTGGCGTTGCCGTCCACTCGACACGGTCCCCCGGCGCCTTCAGCGTGATGATCGTCGCCTGCGGAGGGCCAGGCGGCGCGAGGACCTCGATCGCGTGGCCTCCAGGGTCGACCGGCGTCGGCAGGCCCCAACGCTCTCGCGGAAGCACCTCGGAGTCGATCCGGACCTCGGCCGACGCTCGCATCTCCTGCGGCACGTGAACGACGAGCAAGGGGAGATCGTTCGCGAGCGCGCGAGCGCGCGCCGTCGCCTCATCGCGCCGCGGATCGCCGCGCACGGCGGCCGCCTGCGCTGCCAGCATGAAGTAGCGGTGTGCGCTCGCCGTTCGCCCGAGAAGCTCGTAACAGTTGCCGAGGTTCAAGAGCGGGCCGACTCCCTCTGCGTGGCGGAGGCTCTCGAGCAGCGGTGCGATGGCCTCCGCACAGCGTCCGTCACGCGCGAGCCTCCGCCCTTCCTCGAAGAGGACGACAGCGCGTTGCTCCCCGCCCTCAGCGTGCGCCGACTTCGGAGCCAGCGAGAGTGCGAGGACCCCGGAGAGGAGTACGCGACGAAGGAAGAGGTCAGAAGCGATCATAGGGGCTCGAGGCGGCAGGCTTCGGCGCGGGGGTTCGCGTCAGCGGCTTCACCGGCGGCAGTCGCTGCGTCGAATCGGCGCGCTGCGTCGAGGCCGCGACCGAAGAGCGCGCCGGAGCGGACGGCGCGCCGCCGTCGCTGGCCGAGGCGGCGACGGACGACGACGCGTCCGCAGAGGATGACGCAGTCGGCGGGCTCGGACCGACTTCCGTCGCGCTCGAGACCGGCGAATCCGTCACGGGCGACCCGGTCAATCCCGCGGTCCACGCGGAGAGCCTCGACGCAACGAGCGTGGCAGCGGCGACCAGCAGGACCAGCGCGGTCACGCGGGAAGCGCCGGAAGGCTTCGCCGGGAGCGGGTTCGACGCGAGGGCGCCGGCGACGGAAGCCTCGGTCGTCGGCTCGCTAGCATCGGACGGCGCCGTCCTCGTGGAGAGGTCCCCCAGCGCCCGCGTGCTCTCCTCCCGACCTGGCGTCGCCGTCTCCGCGTCGGCGGCGACCTCGAGGTGTGACATCGAGCCCGGCAGCGCCCCGCTTGGACGAACGCTGGAATCGAGGATCGTTTCGATCCGCGAAGGTGCCGCCTCGTCGGTGCCGTACGGCGCGATCGCGGCAGCGAACTCCGCAACGTCGGCGAAGCGACGTCGCACGTCCTTCTCGAGCGCCCGCATGATCGCAGCCGCTAGCCCCGGCTGGATGTCTGGGACGAGCGTGGTCACGTCTTCGGGAGGTCGCCCCTGGACGGCGCCGCAGACGTCCGCGAGGGTATCGCCTTGGAACGGAAGCGCGCCTGTGATCATCGCGTAGAGGCAGACGCCGAGCGACCAGATGTCCGCCTGGGCGGTCACGACGTTCGAGGCAAGGATCTGTTCGGGCGCCATGTAATGCACCGAGCCCACGAGCATCGCTCCACCGGTCAGCGTTGCCTCTCGGGCCTTCGCCGTCTGCGGTGCAAGGCTCGCGCCGTCCTTGGCCAGGTCGTCGGCGATGGCGCTGACCTTCACGACGCCGAAGTCGATCACCTTGATCAAGTGGCGACCGTCACGACGCTTCGTCAGGAACAGGTTCTTCAGCTTGATGTCGCGGTGAACCATGCCGAGCGCGTGCGCCTCGGCAACGCCCTCGCAGGCCTGAGTGACGTACATGACGGCCACGTCCACGGGGAGGCGAACTCTGCGCTTCAGGAGCGCATGAAGGTCGGTCCCGACGATCAGCTCCATGACGATGTACGGGGTGCCGTCCGCCAGCCGGTCGACGTCGAGGACGCGCGATACGTGCTCGCTCTTGAGGCGCGCGGCGGCGCGAGCCTCTCGCTGGAAGCGCGCGAGCGTGTGCGGAGCCACGCCGCGATCGGCGCGGATGAATTTCACCGCGACCATCTCGTCGAGGCCGAGGTGACGGGCGGCGAGGACGACGCCCATCCCACCCTGCCCGATCAGCCGCTCGACGCGATACTTCCCGGCAATGACGGTCCCGGGCTGGAACTCCACCGGTCGGAGTATACGCCTCCGCAGCCGCCGAGCCTCGCCCGGGAAGGGGCGAGAGGGCTCGCGCCGGTCCAAGAGGGAGGCGGCCCGGAAGCGCGCCGGCCGATGGTGGACCCGTGATGTTCGAGCGTGACGAAAAAGGCCGGGCAGAGCTCAGGTATTCGCGAGACCGTGCTTGACGAGCAGGCGCCAGAGCCACGAACGATCGAGCCGCGAGAGGCGAGCGGCGGCGGACTGGTTGCCGCCCGTGTGTTCCATCAGCCGAACCAAGTACTCGCGGGTGAACTGGTCGAGGAGAGCGTCCTTCTGGTCGGCGTAGGGTCGCGTGACGTCGATCAGCCGGTCTAGTGTGGTCGCGCCGCCGAGAGCCTCCGCGGACGTCGCCTCCACGGGGAGCCGGCCCAGCGCGGCGTACGCCTGGACCACGTTCCTGAGCTCGCGAACGTTTCCGGGCCAGCGCCGCGCGCGAAGGCGCGCGATCACGTCGACCGGCAACGAATCGAGCCCCGCCGCCCTCGCAAAGCCGTCGGCGAGCTCCTTGATGTCGTCGAGCCGCTCGCGGAGCGGAGGTACGGCGAGCTCGACGACGGCGATACGGTAGTAGAGGTCCTCGCGAAAGCCCTGGGTGCTGACCTCACGTCGGAGATCACGATGAGTGGCAGCGATCACGCGCGTCTTCACGCGTGTCGCACGATCGGCCCCGACGGGGCGCACCTCACCTGATTCGAGGGCGCGGAGCAGCATCGGCTGCACGTCGAGCGGTAGCTCGCCGATCTCGTCGAGGAAGAGCGTTCCACCGTTGGCGCTCTCGAACGCTCCCTTCCGGTTGTCGCTCGCCCCGGTGAACGCGCCACGTCGGTGACCGAAGAGCTCGCTGGCGACGAGCTCCGGGGCGATCGCACCGCAGTTCACGGTCACGAGCGGCGCGCTCGCCACGGACGATCCCTCGTGCAGCGCGCGGGCGACGAGCTCCTTGCCGACCCCCGATTCTCCCGTGACGAGCACCGTCACGAGCGAGCCCTCGAGCCTCGCGAGGGTTCCGAACAGCGACCGCATGCCAACCGAGCCGCCGATCATGCCGCGATACGTCGCCTCGGTGTAGACCTCACCCGCGCCGAGCCCGTCGAGGTCCGGCTCGAGGAGCACCTCGGCTGCGCCGAGCTGGATCCGACTGCCGAGAGCGAGCGTGATCGCCTCGACGCGCTGCCCGAGGTAGAAGGTCCCGTTTCGGCTCTTCAGATCGCGAACCGTGATCCCTTCCGCGACGAGCCCCAGCTCGACATGCTGCCGCGAGATGCCCGTGTCCTCGATGACGACGTCGCAGTCCTTGCTCGCTCCGACCAAGCACGTGCCCTGCCTCAGGCGAAACGACTTTGGCGTCGCGCGCGCGCCGATCACACGTACGACCGCACCTAGCGGCTTCGCGAGCGACGTTCGGGTCGCGAGCGACATCGTCTCGTTCGGCTGAAGCGGTTCTCGCGGTTCTGCCACGGCGACCCACTCCACCTTAGCAGAGCGCTCCTAGCCGGTCCCAACTCCGTTCGCCTGGGGAGGTGACGCTCCCATCCACGACCATCGAGAACGCGCGAACCGCGCGCGGCAGACGTTCGGCTCGCTGCTTGCTTTTCGGCGCACCATGAACCTCGCGCACCTCTGCATCCCTGCTTCGCTCTCCATCCTCTTTGCCGTCGCCTGCGCGGCTCCCCCGGATGACGCCGTCGAGACTGCGACGACGGAAGCCGCTCTCGCGTCCGGAGAACGCGGCGTCCGAGAGTGTCCGATCGCCGTCCGCTGCGCTCCGGGATACACCGCGGTCGACACGGACAAGGACGGTTGCGAGGACGCCTGCGTGCCGGCGACCTGCGAGACCGCGATCCGCTGCGCTCCGGGATACATCGCGATCGACACCGACGGCGACGGCTGCAACGACACATGCTTGCCCTCGAAGCGGAAGTAGATCGCGCGGGAGGGCGGCGTCCCGCTCCGCGCACCATCCGTTGTCTCGCAGCAGCACCCCTGTAGTGTCGCCGCAACACACGAGGCGCCGACGAGCCGCCCATCAACACGATCTAGAGCACGGGCGGGAGGGAGCGCAGGAGCCTGCGAACCCGCGCGAGGCTTGGTCTTGCAGGCGCGCACCCGGTAGCGCGCGTGCGGTAGCTCAGATGATGGTAGCGCGCATCCCGACGAGCCTGACCGTGCTGGCGAGCATGCTCCTCGCCGCCGGCTGCGGGCTCCTCGTCTCCGTCGACGGTCTCACCGCTGCGCCCGCGGGCGACGCCGGCGCCGCCGCGACCGCCGTGGACGCTTCACCGACGGAGGCCTGCGCGACTGGTGAAAAGGCATGCTTCGGCCCTGCGGGACCGTGCGCGGTCCGAGAATCGGCTGCTCCCACGCGGGCTGCTTGGCGTGCGACCCGAAGAACGCCGCCGAAGCGGACTGTGCCGGATCGTCAGACGGTTTCACCTGCTCGTACGTCGCGTGCAACGTTCTAGCCAATCGGCAACGCGAACGTCGGCCTGCGGTCGAGGCGTTCGATGCTCCCGAGCCGGCGCAGGCGAACCCGCCGCGCCCGCTCGACCTCGTGAAAATCAGTAGAAAGAGCCTGTGAGTCAGGCGGGACCGGACTCGAGGGCGAGCAGCCGGCGCTTCCGCTTGGGCGTCCTCTTCGTCGACGGAACCAAGCCACATCGGCTCGTGATGGGCGTTGCGGTGGCGCAGAGGAGCGCCTCGCCGCACGGCCTCGTCGGCTACCGCGTGAAGAGGCTCGCGTCACAAGAGCACCGAGCGCGTCATGTCGCCCGTCGAGCTCCTCGCCCGCCGTGACCAGCCACGCGATCGGTCCCAACCTCCGACGTGACAGCCGTGACCTCGTGGGCTCGCCCACCGTCGGGTCGACTCAACACCCTGTGGGGCCGACACAACAGTCGAGTGCGGTCACGCTGGTGGAGGATTCATGTTTCCTCGGCGAGCTGGCGAGTCCGCGTCCGAAGTAGCGGGGGGGCAGGCTGGTACGCTTGCTGCTCACCTCTCCAGGCATGGTCCCACATTCGAAGTCTTGCGCTCCTTCTCTCCGCAGCGCTCGTCGTCGCGTGTGCTCCGTCCGAAGAGTCTGGCCGCGACGGCAGCACTGGAGCGATCGAGGTGGGCACGGCCTCCCGTGCGGGGGCTCGAATTCGGGTCGTAGGCGAGCGAAGAGGAGAAGTGTTGCTCCTGCGTTTACGACGCGAGTGCGTATTTGTCATGTGCAGCCTGGAGAAACAGTTGGGCACGAGCCGTCGGTGACGACAACATCGACGGGCCCGCAAGGCAGGAATCCTTCCTTCGCGCCCTCCTTATCGGTCACGGCTTTTTTTTCATTCCGCGTGAGGACTCAATGAAAAACATCAGCTCGCTGCTTTCCTTCCTTGCGGTCGTACCCGTGCTCGCCGGATGCACTGCCGCAGACGACTCCTCGGCGACCTCGGAGGACGCTATTCGCGGCGGCGGCAGCCCGGCAGTCGCCGTCCGCGCGGATCTGATGCCCTTGGTCCGGATCGGCGGCTGCTCCGGGATCAAGGTCGGTCCGGTTCACTTCCTCACGGCCGCGCACTGCATTGCCCGGGCCTACGGCGGCGGCGGCTACGCGAGGACTCCGGCGAGCGGCGCCACCGTGTCGGTGAGCTCGTCGAGCTACGATGACCTCGAGGACCGCTACGAGTTCACCCAAGGTGCCGATGCCGTGGTCGATCACGTGACTGTCGACTATCGCTGGGCGTACGCATGCTCGATCCCGGGGACGTCGATCGACAACGCTACGGGTGTGCTCGGACCGTCGTGCAGGACGACGAGCTTCACCCTCGAAGCGACGGAGACCTACGGCAACGCACCGGACATCGCGCTGATCGTCGTGCGCGACCTGGTGCGTGCCCCCAAGTCCGTTCGACACATGCCGGCAATGCCCGTGTCGACGAGGGCGCTCGAGCCGGGCGCAAAGGTGACGCTCGCGGGCTTCGGTTGCAGTGACACGCCGCCCCCGGGCGCCTTCTTCTACCCCGAGCTGCATGTTGGAGAGGCGAAGGTCGTCGCGGCTCCGAGTGACGCGCTCACGCTCGGCCCCGCGTATCTCTTCACCGATACCGCCCAAGCACGGATCTGCCCGGGAGACTCGGGCGGGCCTGTGCTCGTCGAGCGCGGCGGAAGGCTGATGGTTGCGGGGATCCATGCGGGCTACTCGTTCGAGAACGGCCAGCAGATCGCGAACTGGCATACCCGTGTCGATAGCGGCGCACGCGTGCTGCCGCAGCGGCACGGCGTATGGCCCGCGCTTCGCAATCGCCTCGACGATCAGGACGTGTCGATGCTCGAGTGGCTCCAGTCGGAGGGCGTCGAGACCGTGCCTTGACCCGGGGCGGAGGACGACGGGTCGTAACCGCTGCACGAGGAGGCGACATGGCGCGTCGCCCCCGACCCCGTCGACAACCTGAGCGCGCAGCCGATCGAGCTTCGACACGCGCCCGGCAGCTACGCGCCGCGCCTTGACACGGACCTCGCGCCCGGGACAGAGGCCACGCTCCTACCGCTACGAAACGAACGGATCCCTCAGGTCGCCAATCGAACGGCTTCTTCTTTCGATATCATATCGAGTGTCACCATGACCTGCATCAATGCGTGGAAGGACCGCAGTGCCCGACTGTCCGTGGAGGAACCGAGTTTCGGAAGGCGGATGTCCCAAGGTGACGAACGACGTGTTGGCTGCGACGACGTCGGGTATCGGTGTCTCCATGGATCGACGAGACATCGCTCTTCGTGCATTCCGCACACGATCGCGCGCGTCACTCTTTGGCGATCGGTTCCACGCGCAGGATCCGATCGGCGCGGAGGTCTCGGCGGCCGCGGCCCGGGAGCATGTAGCCGATGACGCGCGGTGGGTCGCTCTTGCGGCGGACCTCGGTGATGACCATGCGCATCTCCTGCTGCGGCTTCGCGCGGGGGCGGTAGACGACGACGACCGGCGTGGCGGCGGCGGCGGCGGCCTCGCACGCGACGAGGATGTGCTCGCGCGCCTTTCGCTCCGCGATGCGCACCTCCCAGAGATCGCGCGCCGTCTTCGGCTCGAGGGCCGTGAGGCAGCGCGCGAAGACGGCGCGGAGGGCGTGGACGTCGGCGTCTGCGCGGTGTGCGCGCGAGGCGTCGAGGCCCATGTCCGTGCGGAGCGCGTCGAGCGAGTGGCGGGGTAGCGCGAACGAGCGGCGCGAGAGGTGGAGGGTGTCGAGCCAGTGCGTGATCGAGGGCGAACGGCCGGCGCGCGCGAGCTCGGCGCGGAGGAAGGCGACGTCCCAGACCGCGCCGTGCGCGACGAGCACCGCGCCCTCGAGGAGCGCCTCCACCTCGGCGGCGATCTCCGCGAAGGTGGGCGCGGACGCGAGCTCCGTGGCAAGGATGCCGTGCACGTGCACGTTGCCGACCTCGCCCGAGAGCTCCTCGGGCCGGACGAGCGTGTGGAGCCGGCCTTCGAGCGAGCCGTCCCCGAGGCCGCGCACGCGCTCGATGCACACCTCGACGACGCGGTCCTTCGCGGGATCGAGCCCCGTCATCTCGAGATCGACGAACGCGAACGGCGCGCTGTCGAGCGCCTCGTCCCACGGCGCCCCTGGCGGCGGCGGCGGGAGCGCGCTCGCGCGCGGCGGCGGCTGCGAGCCCGAGGCCACGTCGCTCAGCGCTCGACCGTCATCGCGATCCCCTGGCCGACGCCGATGCAGAGGGCGGCCATCGCGCGCTTCGCGCTCCGGGCCTTCATCGCGTGGAGGAGGGTGACGAGCACGCGGCAGCCGCTCGAGCCGATCGGATGCCCGATCGCTATCCCCCCGCCGCGCACGTTGACCCGCGCGGGGTCGAGCTCGAGGCCCCGCATGCAGGCGATGGCCTGCGCGGCGAACGCCTCGTTCAGCTCGACGAGGTCGAGGTCGCCCGGCTTCAGCCCCGCGCGCGCGAGCGCCTTCTTGCCAGCGGGGATCGGCCCTTCGCCCATGAGGTTCGGCTCCACGCCCGCGGTC
This sequence comes from Polyangiaceae bacterium, assembly GCA_022842465.1. GTDB lineage: Bacteria > Myxococcota_A > Polyangia > Polyangiales > Polyangiaceae > Labilithrix. Next base: position 21,782 of record JALHPN010000086.1, read on the forward strand.
GCGTGCGAGACGATCCGCGCGAGCGGGACGAGGCCCTCGCTCTTCACGATCTCCTCGCTCACGACGAGGACGCCGCTCGCGCCGTCGTTCAACGGCGAGCTGTTGCCGGCGGTGACCGTCCCGCCGGTGCGGAAGACCGGGGCGAGCTTCGCGAGCGCCGCAGGCGTCGTGTCCGCGCGGACGCTCTCGTCCTTCGCGACGACGACGGGCTCGCCCTTCTTCTGCGCGATCGAGACGGGCCGGACCTCGTCCGCGAAGTCCCCCGCCGCCCACGCCGCCGCCGCCTTCTGGTGCGAGGCGAGCGCGAAGGCGTCCTGCTCCTCGCGGCCGATCTTCCATTTCTCGGCGACGTTCTCCGCGGTCTCGCCCATCGACTGGAGCGGGAAGCGCGCGGCCATCCGCGGGTTCTCGAAGCGCCACCCGAGGCTCGTGTCGAAGACCTTCGGCGCGGAGCGAGGGAACGCCTCGTCGCTCTTGCCGAAGACGAACGGCGCGCGCGTCATGCTCTCGACGCCGCCCGCGACGACGACGTCCGCATCCCCCGTCGCGATCCGACGCGCGGCGTCGCACACGGCCTCGAGCCCCGATCCGCAGAGGCGGTTCACGGTGACCGCGGGCACCTCGTAGGGCAGGCCGGCGAGGAGCACGGCCATCCGCGCGATGTTGCGGTTGTCCTCGCCCGCCTGGTTCGTCGCGCCGAAGACCACGTGGTCGACGCGGGCCGCGAGCGAGGGCGCGTCGGCGAGGAGCGACGTGACGATGTGGGCGGCCAGATCGTCCGCGCGCACGGGCGCGAGCGCGCCGCGGTGCTTGCCGATCGGGGTGCGGAGGGCGGAGACGACGTAGGCGGCGCGGCTCATGGCGCGCGCAGCCTAGCCTCGCCGCGCCCCTCCCGGAAGAGCCCCGCTCCCGCCCGCGATCCCGCGGCACGCTTCCGCCATGTCGCCTCCGCACCCGCACCCGCACCCGCACCCGCACCCGCACCCGCACCCGCACTCGCTCCCCAACCCCTCGCCCCCCGCCCCTCGCCCCGCACCCGCACTCGCTCCCCAACCCCTCGCCCCTCGCCGCTCGCCCCGCCCCCGCCCCCGCTCGACAACGCCTCGCCTCTCGCCCGTTGCCGGCGGACGCGGACGGCCCCGATCTCCATGCGGCGGCCGGGGCCGTGGATGCTTCAGCGAAGGAGGCCGGTGAGCAGGCCGTAGAGCCTGTCGGTGAGGGAGAGGCAGTGCTCGACGACGTGCGCGTCGGCATCTCCGCTGAGAGCTGCGACCTCCAGAGCAGCGTACGCTTCGAGGGCCTCTCCGCGCGCGATGGTGAAGGCCCGCGCCTTGTCGGCCTGCGTGAAGCGCCCCGAGCCTTCGGCGACGTTGCAGCAAACCGACTTCGCCGACTTCAGGCACTCGAAGCGAAGCTTCGCGTCCCGGATGTCCGCGTTCTTGTAGGCGATGAGCAGCTCCACCGCGATCTGGTAGGCGGCGAGGCGGTGGAAGGGCAGACGAGGGCGTGACGTGGTGGTCATGCTCGGCTTCGCGCAGGTTCCGTGACGGCGCGAAGCGCCGGCGCGGAACGTGCGCGGTAGAGCGTGACCACCACGTGACGCCCGAGCGCTCCCCCATGCGGCTCGAGAGGTGCAACCCCGCGCAAACCAGCGTCACGTGAGCCCAACGGCGGGTCAGCCCGCCCGGGCGGCGACGCGGCCGATGGGGACGGAGGCGCCGTGGTGGCGGTAGGGGCTGCCGCTCGCCTCCCCGGGGCTCGGGACGAGGCGCTCGAGGACGGCGGTGGCCTCCGAGGAACTGCCGTAGACGGGGGCGAGGGGATCGAGCTCGGCGTCGGTGACGTCCGTCCGCACGCGATGGTCGCGCACCTCGCCGCGCGCGGCGGCGATGCAGAACGCGCGTCGCTGGGCGCCGCGCGCGATCGCGACGGCGACGAGGAGCGCCGCGCCGAACCCGCCCGCGAGCGCGATCGTCGCGGCGCGAGGGAGGAGCGCGTACACGACGAGGTGGAGGACGAGGAGCCACACGCCCGCGCTGCCGAGGAGGGCGTCGCCGGCGTCGAGGGGCGGGCGTCGCCCGCCGTGGATCGCGACGAGGACGAGCATCGGGAGCGCGAGAACCGCGGTGATGCCCCACGACACGCCGACGAGAAGCGAGGACATGGCCGGGTCGAAGACCATGCCCAGGATCCACTCCACGATCGCGATCACGAAGGGGGCGCCCGCGGCGAGAGCGCCGCTTCGCTTCGTGATGCCGTAGGCGGCGAGCGTCGTGCCCGCCGTCGGCGGACCGAGGACGACGACCGCGGCGACGAGCGTGCCGACGTTCCCCGCGACGAGCGCCGCCTCGCCCATCGCGAGGAGGCCGGCGGCCGCCATGATCACGGGCGCGAGGACGCGGACATCGACGAGCGAGGCGTAGGCCGGGCGCGAGCTCCGCACGAGGGAAGAGACCCGCGCGGGGCGGGATCCATTCCCGGCGCCGTCACTTCGGGACGGGCTGCCCGTCGACCCAGCGGTAGAAGCCCTCGCCGGTCTTCTTCCCGAGCTTTCCGGCGCGGACCATCGTCCGCAAGATGGTGGGAGGCCGGAACTGATCGCCGACCTCCTTCGTGAGGTGATCGAGGATCGCGAGCCGGACGTCGAGGCCCACGAGGTCGGTCAGCTTGAGCGGCCCCATCGGGTGGCGGTATCCGAGCTCCATCCCCTTGTCGATGTCGGCCGCGCTCGCGACGCCGGTCTCGAGCATGCGCATCGCCTCGGCCCCGAGGATGACGCCGAGGCGGCTCGTCGCGAAGCCCGGCACGTCGCGCACGACGATCGGGGTCTTCGCGAGCCCCTTCACGAACGCGAGCGCGCGCTCGAGGGTCGTCTCGCTCGTGCCGAGGCCGCGGACGACCTCGACGAGCTCCATGATCGGAGGCGGGTTGAAGAAGTGGAGCCCCACCGTGCGGTCGGGAACGCCGAGGCGCGCGCCGAGCTCCGTGATGGAGAGCGAGGAGGTGTTCGACGCGACGAGCACGTCCGCGGCGGCGGCCGCCATCACCCCTCGGAGCACATCGACCTTCAGCGTCATGTCCTCGGGCACGGCCTCGACGAGCACGTTCGCGCCGCGGGCAGCGTCCTCCGGGCCACGCGCCGCCGACAAGCGCCCGAGCGTGCTCGCGCGCGACTCCGCGGTGATCTTCCCCTTGATGACGAGCTTCTCGAGGCCCGTCGCGATGGCGTCGACCGCCTTGGCAGCGCGGCCTTCGGCGGCGTCGTGCAGGCGGACCGCGTGGCCGGCGGCCGCGCACACCTGAGCGATTCCCTGGCCCATCGTCCCGGTCCCCAGCACGGTGACGCTTGCCAGCCGGATGTTGTCCGTCATCAGTCTGCTGCTCCTTTGCTTTTTTCGGGCCCAGGCGCGAGCATAGACCACAAGGCCTTGGCGCGGATTCTCCTCGTCGATGACAGCGCGAGCGCGCGTGCGCTCCTCGGCGTCCGGCTCCGTGACAACGGGCACGAGGTCGTCGAGGTCGCGCACGCCTCGGATGCGGCGGAGATGGCGCTCGAGCACCCGCCGGATGCCGTCGTCACCGACCTCTGGATGCCCGGCATCTCCGGCCTCCAGCTCTGCCGCCTCCTCCGCGCCGAGCCGGCGACCCACCACGTCCCGCTGGTGCTGCTCACCGCGTCCGATGACCGCCGATCGAGGTTCTGGGCGCGGAACGCGGGCGCGACGGCGTACGTCACGAAGACGGAGATCGACCGGCTGACGGAGGTCCTCTCTGACCTCACCTCGTCGCCGATGACGCGACCTCCGCCCGCGACCAACCCGGGCGTCGTCACGCGCGGGAACGTGCAGGAGCGCCTCTCGCAGCTCCTCGACGCTTCGCTCTTCGACTCCACGATCGCGGGCGAGGTCCGCGCGCTGTCGCAGAAGGCGGAGGAGCTCGAGACGCTCTTCGAGGGGCTCGTCGCGCTCGCCTCGGACGTCGCCGGGTACCGGTGGCTCGCGCTCTCGACCGACGCGGCCGCGCTCCCTCAGGTCCGCGTGAAGACGCGGCTCTTCATCCACACGCATCCGGATCTGCGCGACGCGGCCGAGCGCGAGGCGCGCGACGCGCTCGACGTCCCGCCGCCGCCCGAGCGCCGCAAGCCCGACGAGGGCGACGCGTACTTCCTGACCGACCGACGGGCCGTCGAGGCCGAGTGGTCGACCCCGCCGATCTCGCTCCCCGTCCGCTTCGGTGCGTCGAACATCGGCCACATCGCGCTCGCGCCGGCGCGGCGCGGCGCGTCGCACGACGATCGACGCCTCATCGCGCTCCTCGCGGGGGAGCTCGGCGGACCCCTCCGGATGGCGGCGCTCGTCGCCGAGGCGAGGCGGCTCGCGTCGACGGACACGCTCACGGGCCTCTTGAACCGTCGCGCCTTCGTGGAGCGCATCGACAAGGCCCGCGCCGCGAGCGAAAAGCAGCTCTTCCCGATCAGCGTGCTCCTCCTCGACGTGGATCACTTCAAGAAGGTCAACGACACGCTCGGTCACGACGCCGGCGACGCCGTGCTCCAGGGGGTCGCGCGCACGCTCTCGAGCATCGCGCGCAAGAGCGACTTCGTCGCCCGCTGGGGCGGCGAGGAGTTCGTCCTCGCCCTCACGTCGACCGCCGAGGCAGGCGCGCGCGTCGCGGCCGAGCGCGTGAGGCGCGCGATCGCCGACGCGCGGTACATCCTCCCGTCCGGCGCGGAGCACAGGGCCACGGCGTCCGTCGGGCTCGCGAGCGCCGAGAGCGCGGAGTGGCAGATCGACGATCTCCTCGCGCGCGCCGACAAGGCGATGTACGCCGCGAAGCATCGCGGACGAAACCGCGTCGAGACCGCCTGAGGGGCGTCAGCCGCGCCAGATCTCGCCGGTGCCGCCGTCGAACGTGATGACCTCGCCCTTCGCGAGGACCACGTCGGCGCGCTCCTGGGTGGAGTCGCCCCAGATCGTGAGCGTGTCCGTGGTGTAGTCGACATGCATCGTCGGGCACCCTGCGATGCACGGCTTGCCGAGGGTCCGCGCGACGATCGCGGCGTCGCCCGTGAGGCCTCCCCGGGTCGTGATGACGCCTGCGGACACCTGCATCGCCGGGACGTCCTCCGGCGTGACGTCGATGCGCACGAGCACGACGGACGTGCCCTTCGCGGCGAGCGTGATCGCGTCGTCCGCGCGGAAGACGACGGCCCCCGTCGCCGAGCCCGGGCTCGCGCCGACGCCGCGCACGAGGAGCTGCTTCTCCATCTCAGACCTCCGCCGCCTTCGACGAATCCTTCTCGTCCTGCGGGGCCTCGGCCTCGGCCTCGGCCGCCTCGTCGACGTCGTCGCTCTCGTCCTCGTCGGCGAGCGCGTCGTCCTGGCCCTTCGCGTCGCGGAGGTGCGCGAGGTTCGCCCCGCACTTGCACTTCTTCGGCACGGAGCGCTTGAAGTACACGCGCTCGCAGCGCTCGCAGATGCGCGCGTCCGGCTCGTACGAGATCGTCTTGTCCGACGCCGCGCAGCGCTTGCCGACGACCTGCACGGGCTCGAGGTCGACGACGAGGCCGGCGTGCTGCTCCGCGCGCGGGAGCTTCGCGAGCACCTCGTCCGCGATGTCGACGGTCTTCGGGATGCGCCGCTGCGCCTCCGTCACGATCCAGCCGACCGCGTCGGGCTGCGCCTTGACCGGCACCTTCAGCGTCCAGCTCTGCCCCGTGTCGTCCTTGCCGACGACGACGAGGGAGAGCGCGCCGGACTCGAAGGTGATCGCCTCGACGGCGTACCAGGGCATCCGGCGGATCTCGCCGCGCTCGACGCCGACGCCCGGGGCGCCGACGCGGAGCGGCGGATCGCTGCTCGTGCCGAGCCAGATCGCGAGGCCCGTCAGGACCGCGCCGCCGGCGACGAGGTAGGAGGGGATCGCCTTCATCTTCTCGTCGCCCGCGAACATGTCGCGCTGCATCCCGAGCGCGCCGGCGCCCATGACCGCCGCGCCGAGGGCGCCGAACGAGCGCACGAGCCAGGGGCTGAAGGTGCTCTGGGGGAAGAACCGTCGCTCCTGGCGACGCACCTTCGGCTGCTTCTTCTTCTTGCTCATGATCGGACCGGGCCCAGGTTCTAGCGCGAAAGCGCGCGCGGCGTCACTTCGAGAGGACGGCGAGCGCTTCCTTGAGGAGGTCCGGGAGCGGCGCCTCGCCGAGCCGGTCCTTCAGCTGCTCGACCGCGCGATCGGCCTCCGCCTGCCGGTAGCCCATGTTCACGAGCGCGCGCGCGAGGAGCTCCGCGCTGGACGTGGACGCGGCGCTCGGCGGCGCCGGTGCGCCCGGAGACCGCGGCGCGACGGGGTCGAGGACGGGGAGCTTGTCCTTCAGCTCGAGGAGGAGGCGCTCGGCGGTCTTCTTCCCGATGCCGGGGATACCGGTGAGGCGACCGAGCTCTTTTCGCGCGATCGCCTGGCCGAGCTCGGGGGCAGGGAGGGAGGAGAGCACCTGGATCGCCGTCTTCGGGCCCACGTTGCTGACGCTGATGAGGGTCCGGAACGCGAGCCGGTCGGCGTCGGTCGCGAACCCGAAGAGCGAGAGCGCGTCCTCGCGTACGTGGGTGTGCACGAAGAGGATCACCCGCTCCTCCGTGTCGCGGCCGGCGCGCCCCACGGTCCCGAGCGGGACGACCACCTCGTAGCCGACGCCGTTCACGTCGAGCACGAGCCCGCCGTCCGGCTCTTCCACGACCCTGCCCGTGAGGCGCCCGATCATCTCGGGCGACACCATACAGGAGCGAGGGGTCAGTCGTCTTTCGCGCCTTGCAGGATCCAGCGGCGGATCACGCTGCGGCCGGCGCCGAGATCTCCCTCGCCGAGCGGCATCTGCTCCCCGCAGCTCTGGCCCGCGCACTGGGCGTCGAGCGCGCAGTGCGTGCCGTCGATCTTCCGCTGCAGGAAGCTCAGCCTCGGATCGCCCGGCGTGACGAGCGGCATCGAGGGGAGCCTCCTCGAGTTCAGGTTCACGAGCCCGTTCCGGATGCGCGTCGCGTCCGTGCCGCCGAGGAAGACGCCGTTCGAGTCGCCCGCCGTCGTCCCGTGGCACGTGGAGAACGCGCAGGAGGTCGCGAAGATCGGCATCACGTCGCGGGAGAACGAGGTCGGCGGCGCCGGGTCGAAGCCGGCGGGGACGTCCTCCTCCCGGCAGATCGGCGCGGGCGGCGCCTCCTCCTCCTCGCCGTCGGGGCAGCCGAGGAGGAGCGTCGTGAGCGTGGTGAGGAGGAGGGAGGCCGAGAGCGTTCGCCGCATCGCGATCTGATCTAGCGCATGCGGCGCCGGCGGCGCACGGCGTTCGCGAGGGCGAGCGTCGCGAAGCCCGCGCCGGCGGCGAGCCATGTGTGCTGGCCTCCGCCCGGGCTCGTCGCGCACGACGAGCCGAAGCTGCCGCCCGACGGCGTGCTGCGGGCGACGGCCTCGTCTCGCGGCGCGGTGCCGTCCTGGCTGCAGCCGTTCCAGACGGGGCAGAGGGGCTGGTCGGACTCCCGCGTCACGCGGCGCGTCCGCGGGACGATCGCCTGATCCGGACCGGCGGTCATCACGAGGTCCGCGTCGAGGGCGGCGTAGGCGAGGTCGGCGCGGAAGCGCGTCACGCGCGCGGTGGCGGCGCCGATCCCCTGGAACAGCGTCGCGATGTCGAGGTCCCTCGCCTCGTCGGCCGTCTTCACGATCGTGCCCTGACCGTCCTTGATCGGCGTGTAGCCGCCGGGCGCGGGCTCGCGTCCGCCGTCGGGGAGGAAGATCTCGCCCGTGAACCCGAGCTGGTTCGACACCGTCTGCGGATAGACGATGTCGGAGCTCTCGAGCTCCCAGGCGCGGCCGCCGCCCGCCGTCGTCTTCTCCGCGCGAAGGTCGACGTAGTTGCTCTTGTTCTGCGCCCAGTTCCAGGAGATGTCTTCCTGCTTGATGAGGAACGCGGGGAAGTTCTGCGGCTCGTAGCGGCCCTCCCCGACGACCCACAGCGTGATGCCGAGCGTCGCGCCGGCGCCCGCCGCGACCATGCGGAGGGGGAGGACGGCGGTCGCGCCAGGCGTCGTGACGCGGACGGGCCGCATGTCGCGGACGCCCTTGCCGGGCACGAGCTTCAAGGCGAGAAAATCGAATTTTTCCGCCACGTACGTCGCGATGACGGGCTTCACCGAGTCCGGCACCACGAAGCCGTTCGTCGCGAGCCACTCGTCGAGGGCGGCCGGGTTCGTCGAGCGGAGCTGCACGGTCTCGTACGGTCCGACCGTCTCGCGCTTCAGGACCTCGACGCCGGGGGGGGCCGCGGCGGCGTCGCTGGCGTTGCCCGCGGACGCGCTGAACTCGCCGTCGTCGCAGTCGCTCGGCCGGGGCGGGCAGTTCCGCGGCGGCTGGAGGATCTGCGTCTGCGTGCTCTGATCGAGGACCGAGAAGAGCGCGTCGGCGCTGAGGCCGATGTCGACCTGGCCCGCGATCGGCAGGACCCACGCGAACGAGGCCGGGTCGCCCTGGTAGCGGATCTGGTCGTAGAGCGTCGTCTGCGTCTTCGAGATGCTCAGGATCATCCGGTGGTCGGTCACGACCGTCGGGTTCTCGGGCGGGATGAAGCAGCCGCCGCAGGCCTGGGCTTCGGATTCGACGAGCGCCGTCGTGGCGACGGTCGCGAGGAGCATCGAGGCGAGGAGAAGAGCAGAGCGCATGAAGGACCTCCCGGACACGGCCCAGGTCAGCATGGCTCGTGCCATGGGGCACGTTCTGACCTTTTCCCGGGAGATCCGCGCGCCACCCCCGTCGCCGACGTCAGGCGCGGCTCACCCTGGCACACGCGCCGATTTTGTTGTCCATCGCGTCCGCCTCGGGGTAGAACCCGCCTCATCGATAGCTTGAGCTTGCCCCGCGGCGCGTTCACCCCCGAGGTGACCGCGCCGCGCGTGTATCCGGGGTCGGGTCGCCCGGCGTCCTGAGCGCCGCCGCCGCGAAGAGGGCGAGCACCGGGACGACGACCACGTGGTAGCGGTCCTCCCCGAAGAAGACCGCGTGCGCGAGGACGGTCGAGGCGAGGAGGACGAGCGCGAGGCCGAGGGCCGCGTCCACCGGCGGCCGTCCCGGGACGGGCACGACGCCGAGCACGCAGGCGAGGAGGACGACCGGCCACACGACCGGCACGGCGGCCGAGAGCGCGACGAGCGCGACGAGCGCGACGAGGCCGAGGGTCGCGGTCTGGGCGACGCGCGCCCGCTGCTCGGTCTTCGTCTCGCCGCGCGCGCGCGAACGGGAGCGCGGGACGAGGAACGCGACGAACGCCAGCGGCGACAGCACGACGAGCACGCGATGCGCCGCCGTGAGCGCGTCCCGCGTGCCCGCCCGTCGCTCCTCCGGCCACGACGTCGGCCTCGCTTCGCGCAGGTACTCGACGGGGAACGACTCGTGATCGAACGTGAACGAGAGCTTCGCGGGCACGAGGGAGAGCCACCGGAGCGGGGCCTCGCGGATGTTCGCGAGGCCGTACGCCATCCAGCAGCGATCCTGCTGCACCTGGCCCGTGACCTCGCGGCATCCGTCGCTCGATCGGAGCGTCTCGAATCGCCCCGTCGCGCGAGGGAAGGCGCCGATGGCGAGGTTCCAGCCCGCGTTGGTGCTGACGAGCGCGCAGGCGTCCATGACCTTGCAGTTTCTCGCCGTCCACGGCGCGACGGGCAGGAGCGTGGCGACGCAGGCGACGGCGGCGGCCGCGAGCCGGCCGCGGAGGCGCGCGCCAGGGAGCGCGAGGGCGAGGAACGGGGCGCAGAGGAGCGCCTGCGGCCTCACGAGGACGCCGAGACCGAGCACGAGCCCGGCGACGACCATCCCGAGGAGACCTCGGCCGAGCCGCGCGAGCCGGAGGGCGATCACGAACGAGGCGATCACGAGGAGCGCGGCGAGCGGCTCGCTCATCACGAGCGCGCCGTAGAGGACGAGGCCCGGGTGGAGCGCGACGATCGCGCCGGCGAGCACCGCGCGCCCGCGCGGGAGCGCCTCGCGCGCGAGGAGGAAGGTGAAGGTCGCGAGGAGCGATCCGACCGCGACGTTCGCGAGGTTCGCGACGTGCGGGCTCTCGCCGAAGACGCGGTAGACGCCCGCGAGGAACCCGCTGTAACCGACCGGATAGTGACACCACGGGTGCCAGACCTTCGCGCCGGAGATCACGAGGTCGTCGGAGTACCCGAGCCCGGCGGCGATCCGGCGCGCGCCGAAGTCGTAGTAGTGGCCGTCCCAGACCGGCTCGGCCGCGAACGCGCGCACGGCCAGCATCCGGGGCACCCACGCGACGACGAAGAGGACGACGCACGCGAGGGCATCGAGCCTGTCGGCGGCCGGCTCCGCTCCCTCGAGCTCCGTGGCCGCGCCGTTCGCCGTCGTCACGTCGGGATCTTCTCGCGCATGCGGCGGAGGTACGTGCGCTGTACCTGGGCGGGATCGAGGCGGAGGTACTTCGCGAGCTCGCTCACGAAGCCGCGCACGTACACGAGGGCGGGGAGCTCCGGGTAGGCCTCCTCCTCGAGCGCGGCGAGGTGGGACTTCGAGATCTTCGTGCGCGAGCTGATCTCCGCGAGCTCGATCCCCTGCGACTCGCGCACCTTCCGGAGGAGCGAGCCCGTGAACTCCGTGTCGGGGCCGATCTCGCGCGCGAGCTCGCTCTGGAGGAGGAGCTGCTCGGCAGCCAGCGCAGGGCGCGCGATGCTCGAAGGCGAGGGCGGCGACTCGGGCTCGGGGAACGTCGACAGGTCGTAGGCGCGGCGCCTGACCGGATCGAGGAGCGTGTCGTGCGCTTCGTCGATGCGCGCCTGCGCGCCGGCGAGCTCGGTCTCGTCGAGGAGCGACGTCGTCGCGAGGCCGCCCGTGGCGTAGACCTCCTTCTGCCGCTTGTAGGCGCGCCGGATCTCCTCGTCGTTCGAGGAGCGACCGACGCCGAGCACGACGTAGAGATCGGGCTGATCGAGCGCGATCCCCGGGCCGATCGTGCTCACGTCGTTGGGGAGGACGAGCGGCGGGACAGGCTCGTGGCGCTCCTGCTTCGGCGCGGTCAGGGCGACGACGCGTCGCGCGATGCGCTCGAGGTTCCGCGCCGCCTTCGACGTCGGGCTGTCGACGAGCAGGGGCCGGCGACGCCTCACGGAGAGCCAGACCGTGTCGTCGTTCTCCACCCATCCGAGCTCGTCGAGCGCGATCCCGTAGTGGCGGGCGCACAGCGCGCTCATCGTCGCCGCGAGCTCGAGGTCCGTCCGGACGCGCGTCTGGTTCACCGCGAGGTAGAAGTGGGTGCGATGGGCCTCCGCCCACGCGAGCTCGGCGAGGGAGCGGTCCGTCTTCCAGAGGACGCGCACCAGCTCGAGCGGCGACGGCAGGCGCCCGATCTCCTTCGCCGCCCGCTCGACGAGGCCGAGCCGGAAGCGGTCCTTCAAGAGGGCGCGGCGGAGCCGCCGCCGGTAGGCCGCGCGCACGAACCGGTACGTCGCCTCGATGGCGGGCGGCTCCGGGACCGTCACGCAGATGCCGACGTCGGCGGCGAGCATGAGATCGACCGCGAGGCTCGCGTGGCCCGGTCCCACGTCGACGACGAGGTAGTCGGCCGGGATCGCGCGCAGCCGCGAGAGCCAGCGCGTCTTGCGCCCGGCGCGCAGCTGGAGAGGCGCCTCGAGCGCGTCGTGCGGCGCGGGGAGGATCGACAGGCCCGGCACCGTCGTCGGCACCTGGAGCTTCGCGAGGTCTTCGCTGTTGCCGTCGATCGGCCGCGCGAGCGCCGTCAGCCCGAACTGGGTGTGGAGGTTCGCGCCCGTGGGGTCGCAGTCGACGAGCGTGACCGTCTTGCCGAGCTGCGCCAGGTAGACGGCGAGGTTCTGGGCGACGAGGCTCTTGCCGACGCCGCCACGACCCCCTCCGACCGCGAGGAGCCGGCGCGCGCGGAGGTTCTGCGCGTCGAGCTCCTCGGGCTCCTCGCCAGGATCGTCCGGGTCGAGCGAATCGGGCGGGATCGAAGGCTCGCTCACGCGGGCCCTCCGGGCGAGACCTTCGGCGCGAACGGCCGCGCACGCCGGAGGAGCCCGATGATGCGCGCGCCGAGTTCGGGACCGCGCACCGGCTTCGCGAGGAAGTCGTCGGCGCCGCTCGCGAACGCCCGCACGACGTCCTTCGACGACGCGCTGTCCGCGAGGAGCAGCACCGGGATCGGCGCGTTCCGCGGGTCCCCGCGGAGATCACGGACGAGCTCGAGCGCTTCGAGCCCGGGGGTGTGGAGGTCGAGCACGATCGCGTCGAACGTCTGCTCCCGGATCTGTGTCCGGGCGGCCTCGGCCCCCTCGGCCACCTCCACGCGGAGACCGACGTCGGTGAGGGTCATTCGGACTTCGTCGCGGGTCTCCTCGTCGTCGTCGACGAGCAGGACGCGGTAGGCGAGCGGCGCCCGCGACGAGACCGGCGCGACGCTGTGGGGCGCCTGGCTGCTCGGCGGCATCTCGATCGCGTCCGCGCCGAGCGGGAGCGGCGCCGACGCGCCCTCCGGGCGTCCCGTCGGCGTGGTGCTGACGGGCCGCGCC